>NZ_LT745763.1:2825165-3139072 GCF_900166595.1 Virgibacillus dokdonensis
TTTTCATTTCCACTCCACCTCTTTAAGAGCAAATTCCAATGATTATATGTTAACTTACTTCTATTATCGGATTACATCATCAATTATTAAAGCTATTATTTACAAGTGATTGATCTATGTTATTAAAACGTGAATCTTCAATCTTGGGCGTTTTCTTTCATTGCTCCAGTTAGACTAGGACAGCTTGACGGTTATATTTCTTGATTAGGAATTTGTCCACACCCTTTTTCCGACATAGATATAGGATACTTACTACCACATTCCAATTTTATTAATCATCAAACGAGTAATACGTTTTTTGTCTCTCTTTGTCTTCTTCTATTCGTCTTTCTTTTTGCGCTTCATACTGTTGTAAGTCTTTTTTTAATTTCTCTCTACAAGAGATACATAAATTGCCTGCAGTGATGTAGTTACCACAATGACTACATGGATAACCAATGTTCGGGAACTCAGATGGCAATAAACGTTTTTCTTTAATAAATTTAATAATTAATTCCTCATCTACACCTGTGTTTTCAACAATTTCAGACATTGTCGCTTCTCTATTTTTTCGTTTGGACATAAATTGATAAACGGTTCGAAACGCTTCCTCCTCTTGTTGGTAGCAATTTTGACAAATTGTACGTGCTCCTTTTAAGAATAAACGATCACAACGAGAACAGTTTGCTAATTCTGCCATAATAGATCCCCACTTTCCATTGATATCCGCTTCAAGCATTTTCTCATATTATAACACGGTCATACATTAGCTTCGAATAAGTGTAAAGGATAATACATTGGGGCAGCCTTGCTCTAACAATACTTTAGCAGCGTGCCTCAATGTCACTCCTGTCGTATATATATCATCGACTAAAATAACCGGTTTGTTAAGCGGTTTTTTTAATCTAAAAGGATTTACAGAATTCAACCTTTCTTCTTTTGATTTTTTTGCTTGTTTTTCACTCCCGATCCGTTCTAAATAATTCGCTTTTGGGATAGGGAGAAACTCAGCTAACATGGCTGCTTGATTAAATCCACGCTCCTCTTGTCTTTCTTCACTTAAAGGAATCGGCACTGCTACATATGCCTTTGAAGTAGTCTTTATCATGCGTTTAAAGTGGATACGAAATGTTTTTTTAAACACATTACCAAGTTCATAATCTCCTTGATACTTCCATTTCGTGATGATTTCTTGCATAAAATTACTATACGGGTAAACCGAATAGTTACTAGCTAAACTATCCTTTGAAGGAGCTTTTTCCCAATGGATACAGTCCAAACATTTCCCTTCCGTACTCGAACGACTGCATCTTGTGCAACGTGGGCCATCTATTGCCACTAATAACTGATTGCAAGCATCACAAATAACTTTTGCTTCTGGATAAAGCATGGTTCTCCACGTTACTTCAGGGAGAATATTCTTTTCACAAAGTAGACATGTCATCATGTAAATCCTCCTAGTTGATTCATTCTTTTAATTAAGCGAATGGCTCGCACCATGGCATTTGTTTTTCCATCATGAAAGAAAACGACTTCCCCGTCAGGATCTTCTGCGCTTCTTCCTGCCCGTCCTGCAATCTGAACGAGCGCTGCTTCATCAAATACAGAATGACCAGCGTCTATGATAGCCACATCAACAGAAGGAAAAGTTACGCCTCTTTCTAAAATGGTCGTGGTGACTAATACTAGGAGCCTTTTATTTCGAAATTGAGAAATTTTTCGTTCCCTTTCAGGATCAGATGCATGTACAGAAGTTATTTCCGATGCATCTTTAATTATTTTCTGGTTAAAAAGAATAGTATATATATGACTAACTACTTTTTCTGTAAGAGAGATAGTTGGAAGGAAAATCAAGAGTTGACGTTGCTTGTTTTCTCGCTGACAAAGCCATCGGATAAATGCTCGAGGAGCGGTTCCCTTTTGTAATTGCTTGTGTAGAGAAAAGCACATGCACATCTGAGGAACAGGGAGCGGATAACCGTGATAACGGGTTGGCACAAAAACATGTTTCAACTGATTCCACTGTAGTTTACGTCGTTCTTTACGTCTAGGAGTAGCAGTTAAATAAATCATTGTACCTGAAGGCTTTAAAGCTCTTTCTGTCGCAAAGGCCAAAGAAGTATCTGCATGATATGGAAAAGCATCTAGCTCATCAATAATGACCACATCAAATGCATGTTCAAAGCGTAAAAGTTGATGGGTGGAAGCAATAATGATTTGCGAGGTGCCTCTCTTTTCCTTGCTACCTCCGTATAACGCTTGAATCAGTATGGTTGAAAAAGCTTCTTGTATTCTCGGAAGTAGCTCCCTTACTACATCGACTCTCGGAGTAGCAAGACAAATGCGCATCCCTTGCCGTAAAGCTGCTTCAATACCAGCAAATAGCATCTCTGTTTTTCCAGATCCGCAAACAGCCCATACTAAAAGCGAGGATTCTTGCTGCAAAATAGCATCACGGATTGTTTCAGAAGCCTTGGATTGCGCACCAGTAAGTTGACCTTCCCATGTACAAGCCCACTCATGCTTTTGCCAACAAGCTGGCTCACCATTCCACCGATACAGTGGTTCTGTCTCCATTACTCGTCCCATTTGGATGCAATTACGACAGTATGCAATAAGGCGTTTCTGATTAAGATCATGCATGTTGGAGAATTGAGATTTTTTTCGATTTCCGCAACGTCGACATATTTTGATAAACGGGGTTTTCATGATAGATGGGATAGGGGTCAATATGTTTTGCTCGAGAGAGGCGTGGAATAGTTCTTCATCAAGAGGAATTTCTTTTCGGAGCAGTAATTTTCCATCACAATGTTTGACAAGTTCTAGATATAGCGAAGTAGTAAGTTTTTCTATCATCTTTATCTCCTTTGATTGTATTAATTATAGAAAGTAGGATAGATAGCAATAGGGGTACATTTTTTTGAAAAACCTGGATTTTTACCAAATCTTTATCGCAGAACAACGGCAGTGTTTTTCTTATAATCTAAACCTTAAAACTTTTTGCTCACCTATACTTACCTATAGGAAAACAAAAATTTATAATTACTTATCTGCTGACATATGGTGTTTAGAGAGGGTATATAGTCAATCATAGCAAATGAAATAGGGTTTATAAAGTGACAATTGCAAGTTTTCTTTCGCGCAACTATAAGAGGAGATTTTCTCTAGAAAATTTCGTTAAAAACCCTACTTTATTCGTGCTAGTACAAAATGATACGAACTTTTATAATTTAAACGAATTGAGCTCTTATAAGGAGGATATAATTATATGTCACAAACCGCTAACCTGCTTAAGAAAATGACGAAAGCTCTAAAAGAAGATACTTCCTTAATAGATGATATGGATGTCGTCTATCAGTTTAATTTTAAAAGCGATTATCCAACCACTTATCAACTACTATTACGCGGAAAAGACAGTTATGTTGTAGAGGGAAAAACAAAAAAAGCAGATTGTATTTTATTTATGAAAGAAGAGCATTTTCTTCAGCTAGCGACAGGTGAATTAACCGGGACTAAGGCGCTCTTTACTGGTAAGTTAAAAATGGAAGGCAATGTGAAATTGGCCTTAAAATTAGAGCATATTCTATCTGCTTATAATCAACATAAGACCGTTTAAATTTTAAATGATCCCTTTTCTAATTGCATACGCAACCGCTTCTGTCCTGTTTTTCACCTCCATTTTTCGCATAATTGCCGTCATATAATCACGAACTGTATACTCGCTTAGATGTAATTTATCAGCCGCACTACTCGTTGACTCTCCTTCTGCCATCAGTGCTAAAACTTCAACTTCTCTCACAGTTAAGCAGAATGAGCGTTTATCTATATGCGGCTTTTTTTCGAACTTTCCAATCACTTCTCCTGCACTTTGTCCAAATTTAAGCAAAGCTGTGTATGCGTCTTGTGAGATAGAAAATTGGCTATAAGGCCCTTGATCAAGAATAGCTGCACCTATAAGTCGGTTATTTGAAGGCTGATACAGCGGAGCAACAACTATAGACTTCAATTGAAATTTATTAATGTATTCAATAGGAAAGCTTTCCTTTGCATCCGTAATGAAAAGAGGTTGCAGATATTTCATCCCCTCTCCAAACAATTGCAATAGCTTCATTCCTTTGTCAATCAAAGGAAGATTACGCACATCCTCCATTATTTCTTGAATTGCTTTATTATCAAATTGATGACCTAACAAGCCACTTCCCACTCTATCATCTGATGAATAGGAAAAAATACCACATCTTTCAAAAGGTAAATAATTAATGAAGCCTTGCGTAACTAATTTCACAGATTCATCAAATGTCTTTGCTTGAATAATGGATTCATAAAACATAATAACAGAGTCTTTCCATTGCTGTTCTTGACGAGGTGCCTTTAATCTCCTTGAACTGTTTTCAAATAATTGCAATATATAGTTTATAAAAGGAATTGTATAGCCAGCTCCTTTTCTATCTATACATATTAAAAGTGTACTATACTTATAGGGTATCGTAATCGTATTTTTATTATTGGAATATGGCATACTTGAGAGTGTAAAATATTTTGTGTAAATAGAAATACCAATTAAACAAGTTCATAGAAAAAGGAAGACCCTTTTTGTAGAATAAAGTTAGCACACAAAATTCACAGAAAAGAGGTCTTCCCTATGAACCATCTTACTACAGATTTAATTGAAGCACTAGCAAAAAAACAAGATATTGAAGAAGTTTTTCGCCGTCATCTAGAAGAAGCTATTAACCAATTACTAAAGCATGAATTAACTGTATTTCTGGATTACGAACCGTATGAACGCAAGGGAGTTCATTCAGGTAACTCTCGTAATGGGTTTTATGACCGTACTTTTAAGACGGAGTACGGTGAGCTACAACTTCGTATACCAAGGGATAGGAACGGAGAATTTCAACAACAAACAGTGGCTCCATATAAGCGTTCTAATGACACGCTGGAACAGTTTGTTATTCACCTTTATGAAAAGGGAATCACAACAGATGAAATCGCACATCTAATCGAACGAATGTACGGACATCATTACACCAAACAGACCGTATCTAACTTAACAAAATTGGTAGCAGAAGATGTACAAGCATTTCATGAACGTAAATTAGAAAACCGTTACGCATGCATTTACTTAGATGCTACTCAAATCCCTATCCGTCGTAACACGGTAGAGAAAGAGTCTGTATATATTGCAATTGGGATCACGGAAGACGGCATAAAAGAAGTATTAGACTTTACTATTGCACCAACAGAATCCGCACACGTATGGGAAGAATTGATGCAGGAACTATATCAGCGTGGTGTTGCAGACGTTCTGCTCTTCATCTCAGACGGTCTAACTGGCATGACAGATGCTATTCACCGTGTCTATCCTAAAGCAAAGCATCAGGTGTGCTGTGTCCATGTTGCCCGCAATATTGCTAAGAAGGTTCGTGTCAAAGACCGTGCAGAGATACTTAGTGACTTTAAAACGGTTTATCATGCCATAGACAAAAAAGAAGCCCTACAAGCGTTAGAACAGTTTCAAAGCAAATGGGAAAAGACATATCCACGTGTCATTGACGCAGTTGTAAAAAATGAACAATTATTAACATTTTATGAGTTCCCTGCCTCTATTCGACGGAGTATCTATTCGACAAATTTAATTGAAGCCTTCAATAAAGAAATAAAGAGATACGTCAAACGAAAAGAGCAGTTTCCAAACAAGGAGGCTTTAGAACGTTTTCTTGTCACGCGATTTCTAGAGTATAATCATAAATTCAGCATGCGCTGCCATCGAGGCTTTGATCAGGCAAAATCTGAATTAGTTGCCTTGTTCGAATCTCTGGAAAATGGGACTTAGAACCCGCCATCCTTGACCTTGTTTACGGTCGTGGTGTATATCTACTGGCGGGTGCAGAAAATATAGCCACATAAGGCTCCACCCGCTTTTTTATGGTACCACGACCGTACTCTTCTATACTCTCGCTGGCAGGGTCCCCTATGCCCAACACAGCGAATCACAAAGAAGAGGCACAAGGTCAAGGACAAGCAGCTAACGCTGTGGCTATAGAGATTTCCTGATTATTTATTCAGAGTTAACATCTACAAAAGGGGATTTACACAAAATTATTGACACACCCGCATACTTTTTAATAGTTCTTCTGTTAAATTAAAAAAGGTGCTAGCTTTAAAATCATGAGATGGACGATTCCATTGTTTATTGCTCTGAAACCATTTGCTGATGTAAAATACTTGCTCATTTTTTTCCACGACTGCTAACCAATCAATTGGAAATTGTTCCGAATTTACAAGTTGATCTAGAAAATCATCTATAGTAAATAGAAAATCTTGTTTATCCGTAAGTATATGGTCCCGCATCTTCATAAACACATATTGAATGGCTTGCAGGTCACTATAATCATAGTTTGACTTCCGTTTAACTACCCTATGGACAGCAATTTCCATTAAAGTAATAACAAATTGGTTCATGGGCTGACTTACAGATTTCCTCTTCCCTACTTCGTTTATTTTAATTAATAGAGCTTCTTTATCATATTGAGAATCAAAGATTAAATCTGAAAGCACTTGTAATGAAATAGGGATTTTTGCTAACTTCGTTTCACCACTTTCAAAATAACCTGAAACTTGTTTCCAATGATACTCAATTTGTTTTTGGTTTTCTCTTATTAAACATAAACCATACTGAAAAAAAGTATCCATATATTGGTCTAACCGCATTACTTTCGCCTCTTTTCTTTTTTTAGATAAAAGTTAATAACCACCACCTCACGAACGATGAATGATTATTCATTCATAAATAGACGACATCCTATAATTTTAGGGGGATTATTGCCGCATTTTTTGAAATGCTACAATTTTCGGAATTGAATAGATAACAAAAAGAATCTACAGTTAGATTAACATCTTCAGTATAACAGATATGATTTTTCATTTCTGTACTATAACTGAATTTATATTAACAAAAATTAAAAAGGTTTACAACACGATGGAAACATTGTTCAAAGGAGCGTGATATCAAAAAATGCAATTTAGAAAGCATTGTAAATAAAAAAGGAGGAGATTCTCATTCATAAATTCTCAAAAAAATTGATCATGGTAGTGTTGAGCTTTTTTATTGTGTTTTTCTATAGTGGTGGAATGAAGACGGCACATGCCCAAGAAACAACAAAATCATTTAATTATGTATGTACAGCCAATACTTCTTTTGGTGAGATAGCTATTAATATGAACGTTACACCAACTGCCACAGTACCAAATAAAGTACAAGCCAATCAGGAGTTTTCTGTTTCTAATATACAGACTACTATTGGTGTAGACTTAACCGGACAAATCGAACCATTAAAGGGATTTATTAACCCATTTAACGGTCATGTAAATCAATTGAATTTAACATCGCCAAGTGAAACAGTGAATGTGTTTGGTTCGGAAGGAGTGGCTATTCCCGAGACGCCATTTGATCCCAACGATACCCTGATTTCCTTTCAAATTAGTGGCAATGATACGAATTTCAATGCAGGAGAGGATGATGTAAACATTCATGTAGGTGAAATAGAAGCAGAAATTTATGCAAAATTAGGCACGACACCAATTGATCTACCTGTCACTTGTACCCCTCCAGAAGATACACTGTTTACAACAGTAAAAGTGGAAGAAAAGCTGGATAATCAAGCACCTGTTATTACGTTAAAGGGTGATAACCCAATGACTATAAAAGTTGGAGAAACATACAACGATCCAGGAGTCATGGCTAAAGATGAGATAGACGGGGATCTAACTAAGCAAGTAATAGTTTCTGGTGATCTGAATACTGAAAAACTAGGCGAATACAGCATTACATATACAGTAGAAGATAAAGCCGGAAATCAAGCGACAGCTACTCGAATTGTATATGTAGAAGCTGCAGAACCAGATGACGATGAAAAGCCGGGGGATGGTGAAAAACCTAGTGACGATGAAAAGCCAGAGGATGATGAAAAACCTAGTGACAGTGAAAAGCCGAGCGACGATGAAAAACCGGGTGACGGTGAAAAGCCAGGGGATGATGAAAAACAGGATGATGGCGAAAAACCGGGGGATGATGAAAAACCAGAAGAAAATAATTTAGGTGCAGGAAATGATGACAATAAACCTGGTAACGGCGTAGTGCTTCCAAATACTGCAACGAATATACCGTTCATATTATTAATCGGTGCAATACTTCTAACAGCAGGCGCGTCCATACCTTTGTTTAGAAAATATATTTTTAATTAAACAAGGAAATTGGCAGTGAAAATCTGTATTGATTTTCATTGCCTTTTTAGAAAAAGTGCTAATAAAATCCTTTTCCTAATTTATAATCTTCAAGAAAATAGATAAATTCGACCTGTAGCCAATCCTTATAGGGGAAAGTTTCTACAAACCTTAAAATTCTAAACTGCCCACTGTACAAATGAAGTGCCTGCTTACAAGCATTTGAACAACCCTGAAGCCAACAAGATAACTTAAAGGAGGATATGATATGGGAAAAGCGGGTTATATTTCCGCAGAAATAAAACGTATTTTCCAAAATAAACATGTAATTCTCACCGTCTCTTTAGCTATATTCGTCCCACTTCTATATGCCATGATTATGTTGTCACCAAAATGGGGTCCTTATGACAATACGAATAATTTACCAGTAGCAGTAGTAAACAATGACCAAGGTGCCATGTCAGATGGTGAGCGTCTAAACATCGGCGATAGTTTAATGACTAGCTTGAAGGAAAACAAATTGCTAGGCTGGGAGTTTGTATCGTCCAAAGAAGCGAAAAAAGGCATGGATAATATGAAATATTATATGACGATTGAAGTTCCAGAAGACTTCTCAACAAAAGCCTTGACCGTTCTCGATGATGAGCCAATAAGACCTACATTACATTACATGCAGAATGAAGGGCTACACTTCATGGCAGCACAAGTTACTAATAAAGCTGCTGAATCAATAAAAACGCAGTTATCTACACAAATAACCACAACATATGTAGAAAATGTAGTCGCTCAATTAAAAGAAGTATCAAGTGGATTTACAGAAGCCTCAGATGGTGCGAAACAGATCAATCTTGGGTCTAATAAACTAAAAAATGGGTCTGAGCAAATTCTAGATTCTTTAAATGAAAAATCCTCCGATATCAAACGATTAGCAA
This sequence comes from Virgibacillus dokdonensis, assembly GCF_900166595.1. NCBI lineage: Bacteria > Bacillati > Bacillota > Bacilli > Caryophanales > Bacillaceae > Virgibacillus > Virgibacillus dokdonensis. The sequence goes on from NZ_LT745763.1 coordinate 2,834,303, forward strand.
ATGGAGCTCAACAATTAGAAGATGGGTCCCAAACGATGAAAGAATCGCTGGTTTCTAAACAGGAAAATATAACGAGTCTTGCTAAGGGTGCGCGAGAATTAAATATAGGAACAGGCACACTTTTAAACAACTTACAAAATAAAACAAATGATGTCACAAAATTAGCTAATGGCTCTTCACAGGTACATGAAGGAACGATACAGTTAATGAACGCTTTAAATGAAAAATCAGCTGATATTGCTCGTCTATCCAATGGGGCTTCCGAATTAGCAGATGGAGCGAACGAACTACGTACTGGTTCCACAAATTTATTGACAGGCGCAAAACAAGCAAAAGATGGAACAACACAACTGAAAAATGGGCTTAGTGAAAGGATTATCCCCGGAAGCGAACAATTAGCTACAGGAGTTCAACAAGCCCAAGCAGGTGTTCACGATACCATTCAATCCATGCAAAGCTTACAAGCAGCGCTTCAAGAATTACCCAACAGTGTTGACGGACTAGAAGATAATGCTTTATACAACATCATTATGGCTCAACTAAATGAAACTTTAAAAACAAGCCCACAAAAACAAAAAGATTTTCAAAAGCTTGTTAACGGAGCAAATCAATTACGAGACGGCCTAAAAAATGAGCTAAGTGTAGGTGTGACCGATTTGAACAGTGGTCTTAAGCAACTTGTAGAAGGTCAACAACAATTTCAAAACGGTGTAATTGAACTAGAAAAAGGAGCGACTGAAGTAGCAGCTGGTAATAAAACCGTAGAAGCAGGATGGAAAGAGTTACAGACAAACGTAGCTACATTACAGGAAGGAACCAAGCAAATAAAAGACGGGAATCTAACTGTAAAAAGTGGGTGGAGTGAGCTTACAGCTGGTACGAAACAATTGCTTAATGGCTCCAGACAAGTACGTGATGGAAACAAGACAGTAGAGATTGGGTGGCAAAAATTGACCGCTGGTGCAATAGAACTGGAAGATGGTTCTAGTCAAGTAAGCGCTGGAAATCAAACTGTAAAACAAGGCTGGGAAACGTTAACAGATGGGGTTTCACAAGTAGACGGTGGCCTAGCAAATTTATCTGATGGAAGTGAAGAATTACAAGCAGGTTTAGAGGGAGGTGCTGCGAAAACGAACAATTTAAACACTACCCAAGAAAATATTTCCATGTTTGCGGAACCTGTTGTTTTAGATGGCGAAGTAATGAACAGCTTTCCTTTTTACCGTGATTCAAACGCACCATACATTTTAACATTAGCGCTTTATGTTGGCATTTTAATTATGTCCTTTGCAGTTAAATATCGCACTCCTGTTATTATTCCTCCATCAGCAACAGCTTGGTTTACTGGCAAAGCTATAAAGCTAATAATGCTTGCTATTCTACAAGCATTAATCCTATCTTTATACACACTCGTTTTCCTAAATTTAGATGTGCAAAGCGGTGTTTCTTTCGTCTTGTTTTCTATTATGGTAAGCTTAACTTTCTTAATGATTATTTTATTCTTAGTAAGTGCAGCTGGAAATGTTGGGAGATTTATAGCATTGGCATTCGTTATCCTGCAATTGTCCACAACCGGATCACCCTTACCAGTTGATATGCTCCCAGAAGGATTACGTCAGATGAGTACTTTCTTACCATTTACGTATTCGCTTGAAAGTTACAGAAGTATTATATCTTTAGGCATAACCTCCAATACATGGGAGAGTGTTGGCGGTCTATTCTTATATTTTAGTATTTTCGCATCACTCGCTATGAGTGTGTTCTATATTCGATTCAAATTTATGAGAAAACAAATGCATTATCAAAATAGTGATGCTAAGGAATCCGTTAGCTAACAAAACTGAAAAGAGCCTCCTTTATAAAGAGGCTTTTTTTTACTTAAAAATTTTATACTATCATAGCGTGTAACAAATGCTATTTCTGCTTATACCATGTCACACCCAATGCACCTTCTCCAAGATGTGTGCCAATAACAGGTCCAAAATAACTGATAGTCGTTTCAGCGTCAGGGTATTTTTTTAAAAATCGTTGTTCCAAATCAAGAGCGTCAACTTCATTATTTGCATGAACAAAGGCTACCTTGATTGCCCCACCTTCAGAAGCATCTTTTTCCAGCATATCAAGTATCCGCTGTAGCGCTTTTTTCTTGGTACGAATTTTTTCGTATGGCACAATTATTTTATCTACAAAATGAAGAATTGGCTTTACTTGTAGGACACTACCTAAAATGGCCTGTGCCCCATTAAGACGTCCTCCACGATGTAGATTACTTAAATCGTCTACCATAAAATATCCACGCATCGTTTGCTTCATCTCATCGAATCGACGGATAATTTGCTTAGGCTGTTTTCCTTTTTGCACCATATCTACTGCTTCTAATACATAAAAACCTTGCGCCATACAACTAATTTCCGAATCATATGCATAAACTTCAATTCCGTCTACCATTTCACCAGCACTTACTACCGCCTGATATGTACCACTAATGCCACTAGAAAGATGGACGGAAACAACCGCATCATATTCTTTAGCCAAATCCTCTAAAACATTTGTAATATAACCAATCGAAGGCTGTGAAGTTTTTGGCAGTTCGTTCGTTTCCTTTAATTTTTGATAAAACTCTTCCGTTGTAATGTCAATTTCTTCCTGATAAGAAGTGTCCGTAAACTGGACACTTAATGGCACCATATGTATATTAAATTTATTTCGTATTTCTTTGGGTATATAGGCCGTGCTGTCTGTCATTACAGCAACTTTCATGCAAACCTTCTCCTCTTTATATAGTCTTTGCTTTTATATACTAGTACAACAATCCTATTATATTCTACATGAAATTAATAAAAAATGCATGTTTTAGATAAAGGAAGTATGTGTCAAGTTTTTCTCAACATAGTTACAACCTCTACATTTCCAGCACTCTATTTATGCACACTTTTAGTGATTTATAATACAATAATTTTTTTAAATACATGTAAGCGAAATGTAGCTAGTGACCGCTCTCGCTATATACACTGCAGACTCCCTCCATGGATATGGAAAATCTCTTTAGATTAGGAGTTGTATTTTGATGGTAGTTTTCATTCATTATCCCCGTTTCCTATACTATTAAAAAACTACCTTATGACAGCCACCGTTTTTCTGATCTTATACCTCCGATAGTGCAAAAAAAAAGACACTTCTGAATAGAAGTGACGTTTTCTTATGGTTTGATTGGCTACACTTCGCCTTGTTTAAATGGTAGCTTCATATACGAATAAGTAGAAGAAGTAGAGTGCTTACTAGATTACTTCTACCCACCCTTTGCGGATAGCAGCAACAACAGCCTGTGTTCTATCATTAACATTCATTTTTTGTAGAATATTACTCACATGGTTTTTTACTGTCTTTTCGCTAATATAAAGTGTTTCAGCTACAGCGCGATTGCTTTTTCCATCTGCCAATAATTGTAATACCTGGCACTCTCTTTTTGTTAGTAAATGGAGTGGTTGCCTATATTCTATACCATTTTCCGCTAATGACGATAGATTGTCTTTTGCTAGTCTGCGATACTCCATCACTAAGTTATGTGTCACTTTTGGATGCAGATAAGAACCGCCATCACTGACAACCTTAATCGCTTCGATCAATGCCTCTGAATCCATTTCTTTTAATAAATAACCTTGTGCCCCAGTTTTTAGAGCGTGGGTAACATAGCTCTCATCATCATGGATCGATAAAATAATGACGCTTGTATTTGGAAAATAACGGACAAGATCCTTGGTTGCCTGAACTCCATTCATATTTGGCATATTAATATCCATTAACACGACATCTGGGTTATTTTCCTTTACAAGTTTGGCAGCCATTGAACCGTCATCGCCTTCTGCCACTACTTCAAATGCCGGTTCAAAATCCAATATTCTTTTTACGCCTTCACGAAATAATTTATGGTCGTCTATTAAAACAATACGTATTTTTCTTTCCTCAGTCATTATAATAGTTCCTCCTGCATCAAAAATAAATTTCTTTCCCCTGGAATTCCTTATGATAGAATCAAATATTATCTATATCTAGACTTACCTACGATGAATAAGCTTCTTCCGAAGTTAGGGTTTGTTAATATCTTCCTTAGAGCAAAAAACTTCTGTTTCATATCGGAATTTTAGAGTGTTCTATTTTATTATACCGTTATACAGACGTATAAGGAACCTTTATGTAAATAGTTGTTCCTTTTCCTATGCTTGATGAGATATTCATTTCACCTTCAAGCATCTCCACTCTTTCTCTCATACCAATTAATCCAAATGATTTATCTTTTTTTAACGAAGGGTCGAACCCTACCCCATTATCTTTAATTACCATCGTTAAATCACTTTTTCCTATATCCAATTTCACTTGAATTAAAGAAGCTTCTGCGTGTTTTACAGCATTTTGTAAAGCTTCTTGTACTAATCGAAAAACAGCAATTTCATATTTTTGATGCAATCGCTTTTTCTCTCCAAATGCATGAAATTCAATTTTCAAATTATTATAGTCTGCGGTGGTAGAGATATATTTTTTCATGGTAGGAATTAAACCTAAATCATCCAAAGCCATCGGACGGAGGTCATAAATAATTCTTCTTACTTCGTATAAGGAGGAGCGTATCATCTCACGAACACTTTTGATTTCTACCAGTGCTTGATCTACGTCTTGATTAAGAAAAGTACGTTCTACCAGTTCAGATCGCAATAGTATATTCGCGAGCATTTGTGCTGGTCCATCATGAATTTCCCTGGAAATTTTCCGTCGTTCTTCTTCCTGGGCTTCAATAATTTTTAAGCCAAATTCCTGTTTTTCTTTTGCTTCTTCAAGCATTTCATTTACTTGTTTAAAGTCATCATGTAAATAGTTAAGAACCACAGATATTTTACCAGCTAACCCTTCAGCCCGTTCAATGGTTTGTGCAAGAGAAATTAATCTTCTCTCTAAATCATCTCTTTTTTCACGCAGTACACTTTCTTCCTGACGCAACATGGCTAGTTTAGTCTGCATAGAATGTGTCTTTTCATATACTTCTCTTATCTCGGCTTCAGAGTATCTATCGAAATGCTTACTCACTTCAGCTAGTCTCCTACGAGAAAAGCGAACTTTTTGTTCCAAATCGTCACCATCATTAATATGTTGTGCTACCCTTATTTTTGTATCTTGCAACTCTTTCACAAGATGTTCATGCTCTTTTCTTGCTTCTTCACTAATACTAAAAATTTCATCTTTACTATTTTGCACTACTTCAATCATCTCATGAATAATATAATCTAAAACTCGATCGCTAATTCTTTGCGCCATCATTTCCCACCAACCTATGTTATAATTATACGCAAACTGTCCAACTTTTTATAGGGTCTTTTAGCATACATAAGAAAGACGTAAAATGCATCTTTGTACTCAATTTATAAATACAACCGGACCTCTATTCCTACTTTTTACTATAAAGTGAATCTTCAATACGTGTGGTTTTCTTTAACCCCCACTGATTCTTTAAATGAACAAAGGTGCTGTTATCACCCAATTAGGCTTGTTCAGCTCACATCTTTTAATGCTTGAAATGAGAGCTTTACAGCACTTTATACCCGGGATAAAAGGACATGTTTATACATTTTTGTAAAGCCGTTTTTTCCATAGCTTATAAAAGAAAATCTTGTGAATGAAAGATTCACTTTATGATGTATATCCCTTTTTCTACTCTATAAAACCTTTGTTGTAGGTTATATAATTTTAATTTTTTATCGCTAATGTGTTTGAAAATACTTTATTTGTAGGATTTATGTAGAAAATTCGAGAATATACACTGTTTGTTAGCACTATAATCCGACGGTTTACAAAACGAATATATCTTATTTTATCACGCAAATACCAAGGAGGAAATGGAAATTGCTCGATCGTTATTATACTGTAAAACGAGAAGGTCAAGACGAAATTATAATACAAAAATCTAGGTTTATTGGCTATGTTAAAAGAGTTGAAACGGAAGAAGATGCACAAAAATTCATTCAAGAAATAAAGAAAAAACATCATGATGCAACACACAACTGCTCTGCTTATATAATAGGAGAACACGACCAAATTCAAAAAGCGAATGATGACGGAGAACCTAGCGGAACAGCAGGAGTGCCTATTCTAGAAGTACTGAAGAAACAAAAATTGAAAGATACTGCAGTTGTTGTCACACGTTATTTTGGAGGTATTAAGCTTGGAGCAGGTGGTCTCATTCGAGCATATGGGAGCACAACTTCACAAGCAATTAAAACAACTGGAGTGGTTAAGCGTCAGCGCATGCAAGGATATACGGTGACTGCGGATTATGGGTTATCTGGTAAATTAGAGCATGCTCTACGACAGTCGGAATACATCTTACACAAAACAGATTATACAGATCAAGTCACGTACCATGTTTATGTCGAAGTGGGAGCAGAAGCAGATTTGGAAGCTTTTATAGTTGAATTAACCAATGATCAAGCAAGAATAAACAAAACAGATACGACTTACCTTGAAATTGATGTATAAAAGCTGATTTTTATCCTTCCTATCATATAAAGGGAGCTCTTCTTTCAAAAGAGCTCCCTTGAAAATTGTTCTATTTTGTTGAAATATAGATGTAGACAAACTCACGTTTTGGCAAGTACAAAGAAATATGAACAGCACTTTGACTCCTCATTTATTCCTATCCCAACCTCAAACATTTGCTTACTGCTTCCCAAATTAAGAAACTCTTGCTAATAGAGAAGCCTTTTATTAAAGTAACTTACACGCTGCTTCGTCCGCTATAATAATAACATTATTATGGTTTTGCAATATGGAAGCTGGAAATTCTTCGCTTACTTTACCATTTACTACTCGTTTCAACGCTTCCGCTTTTCCTTCTCCAGAGACAAGCAATACAATTTGCTCACTCTCCATAATGGTTTCAATTCCCATTGTTATTGCTTGCGTAGGTACTTCATCAAGCGATATAAAAAAACGTGCATTAGCTTGACGCGTAGACTCATCCAGTTGAACAATATGCGTTCTGCTTGTGAACGGGGTTCCTGGTTCATTAAAACCAATATGCCCATTTAAACCTAGACCAAGAATTTGCAAATCTATATTACCTGCCTGTTTAATACGTTTTTCATAATTTATAGCTTCTTGATTAAGATCAAGTGCATTACCATTTGGCAAGTATGTTTGATGAGCTGGTATACCAAGATGATTAAATAGTTTTTCATTCATATAGTAGTTATAGCTATTAATATCTTCTTTTTCCAAACCTACATATTCATCAAGATTGAAAGTAACAACATGTTCAAATGATACTTTTTCCGCTTTATATTGGTTAATTAAATACTCATATAATCCTTCCGGAGTAGATCCTGTTGCCAAACCTAGTACTGGTTTTTCAAGCGCATTTACTTTTTCGATGACCATTTCTCCGGCACGTTCACTTAACTCTTCATAATTACGAACCTTCATTAATTCCATTTTCTCTATCTCCTTTAAATGCTATTTTCCCTCTGCAAAATGTATACTTAATATCCAAATGTTCATTCACAATGAGAACATCGGCATCTTTTCCTGGTGTGATACTACCTTTTCTATCATATATGTTTATTTGTTTGGCAGGATTTACAGCAGTCATTTCAATAATGTTATGCATAGAAGCTTCTGTTAATCGCAACATGTTTTGCGCACCTTCCTGCATTTTTAAAATGCTTCCTGCTAAAGTACCATTATCTAATACTGCTCTATCTGCAGAAACATGTACGGGCTGCCCACCTAACTCATACTCACCAGCAGGTAAACATTTTGCCCGCATCGCATCTGTAATTAAAAGTAGTCGTTTACTACCAATGTTTTGATAAATAAGTTGCAACATTTCTGGTACAACATGAATACCATCTGCAATGAGTTCTGCACGTAATTCTTTGAGTTGCATAGCTGCACCAACTGTGCCGATATCACGGTGATGAATACCGTTCATAGCATTACAAAGATGTGTAACTTGCTTAACCCCATGCTTTACAGCTTGTTGCATCATAGAAAAGTTAGCATTCGTATGACCTGCAGACACATTGACCCCATCAGCAGCTAATTTTTTTATAAACGCTCCATTCGAGTCAAGCTCTGGAGCCATTGTAATCGTTTTTATTTTGTTTCCAGATAGTTCCTGCCAGTGGTTGAATACGTCTATATCGGGATCTTTAATGTATTGTAATGGCTGAGCACCCGCTTTCTTCTTTTCAATGAATGGTCCCTCCAAATGCACCCCAACCACTTCTGCTTGACCAATTTTATTGACGTAATCACGTACATTTCTTAAAGCTGCTTCCGTTTGCTCAGGAGACTGTGTAATCGTTGTCGCTAAATAGCTAGTCGTCCCTTCTTTGGGAAGCGTTTTACTCATCGTATCTAAAGCTGCTTCGGTAGCATCCATCACATCCGAACCATTCGCACCATGAATATGTCCATCAATAAAGCCAGGGATTACAGATAAACCATTTGCATCTATCACTTGCGTTGCTTCAGGTAAACAAGCCGGAAAATCCCCATGTTGGTGAACAGAACTAATTTTCCCTCCATCTAAAAGCAAACTGCCATTTTTGATGATCGTCGTTTCTGTGAATATATTAGCGTTTTTAATGAACATAGGCAAAGTTTTATCCATTTCAGGTCGCTTCCTTCCTTTGATGTAAAATATGTATTCTGCTATATTGAAGCAAAATCACCATTATCTATTAAAAACATCATTTCCTTCATTAAGCACCATAATAACACAACTTGTGTTATACTTCACATTTTTTTATAATCATTTATCACTTTATGATTTGCTGAAAAATTTTTGCTATCAACATTATTTATACATTGATTTTCCCAAAAATATAAAACTTATAACATATGAAGAAGTAGCATCCCAGATATTGAAATACTACTTCTTAGTTTTAAGATTTAGGTGCTACTGAACTTGTTAACGTAATACTCCTTAATTCTTTAACAAGCATATTCACCATTTCTTGTGAAGAGTTTATATTTTGATTTTCTGTTTCTTGAATAACTTTCTTTAATAAATTTTTATACTTTTCCTGCTCACCCATTCATTTCCCACCTCTAAACTTCCATTTTGTGTAAATGAACCATTGACATGAAGCTTCAATAATTTTATAATTTTTTACCAAATCACTATAAATTCTACTAAACTTTACACAGTTATACAATGGTTTCACTATTTTTTTCAAGATTAAGAATATACATAATATTAACCCCTTATTACTTCATTGCTTTTCAAGTTGGTTGAAGTAGCTCATTTTGTGTTAAAAACACAATCCTTCGTTCCCGCTTTTATTTTATGATTAGTGAAATTTGGCTTATCGCCAAAACCGCATCCTTTAGAAGATAACCGGGAAATTTTTACGCTTTCGTTTGCCAAATATTTTCAGGCTATAATATTATATGTCACTAAAATAAAATTGGGAGTCACTCTAATAAAACACCGAATACTTTCCTAACGTGTAAACAAAAAAAGAATAATCCAGAACTTTTTACCGCTCTTTGGTTATTCTTTATTCATTCGCCATTTATTAAATTCTAAGTATTCTTTAAATGTTCTTTTATCATTCCCGATTCCATTGTTTCTTTAACAATTTCCAGCCACTCCTCATCATATTGTTCTGCTGCTAAACTTGTTTCCTCTTGTAACAACTCATTTATGGACACACCTAGTACATAAATTAATTTTTCAATGAACCGAATAGAAGGATTTTTCTGTAAACCGTGTTCAATGGAACTTAAATAGGATTTTTCTACACCAGTCTTTTCCGCTAATGCTGAAATTGACATTTTTTGCCTTTTCGTAATTCTTTTTATTTTTTCTCCAATCAATTCTTAATTCCCCCCCTTCTTTCAAATGGCATTATGCCATAACTTTTGACAATAGTTGTTTTTTTCCGAAAAATCATTTTATACTTTAATCCCTTCTCGGACATTACTTAAAAACAAACGAATACTTTATCTACATGTATATGCGGTTGCTTACAAAATTGAAAGGAGAGGAAAAATAGACGAATACGACTAATTTCGATATAATCAAACCGTAAATTAATTTTATAATTTGCCTCTTTAAATGATCATTTATACAGACAAATGCAATAAGGTGTAAAATATTAGCAAATAACACTAACAGACTTCTATCATCTTAAAAATGCTTTCAACTAAGCACATGTTCAACCTAGCAGCCCAAGTTGGGTTAAGGTAGCTCTATCATTTTCTTTAGAATTACTTTACTTATCACTAAATCATTATGGCGAAAAAGCGCCTTGGTTTTACTTTTAGAAATTTTATATACTTTATACAGTGTTAAAAATTCGTCTTCACACAAGGAATATAGCTAAGTTAACAAGAATAATGATATAGGAGTGAATTTATTGAGTACGAGAATGGAGAAAAGCAAAAAAAAGCGGAAATGGCCGTTATGGCTAGGTAGTATCTTTATAGCCATTCTTTTAATTGTAGGAGCAACTATTTTTTACATTTGGAATCAAATTAATAGCACAGTTGACACGATGCATAACCCACTTTCACGTGACAATGATCCAGAACGACAAAAAGAACTCGAAGCTATCTTTAAAGATACAAAAGCTGTGAACGTTTTACTGCTCGGAGTCGATGAACGAAGCGGTGATAAAGGAAGATCGGATACGATGATCCTTTTATCGCTTAATCCAAAAACGAATGCAATGAAAATGATAAGTATCCCCCGTGATACATATGTCAACATTCCTGGTAGAGGAAAAGATAAAATTAATCACGCATATGCGTTCGGAGATGTAGAACTATCCGTCCAAACCGTGGAGGAAAACTTTGATATTCCAGTACATTACTATGCCAGTGTCAACATGGAAGGTTTTAAACAAGGGATTGATGCATTAGGTGGAGTGACCGTCACGAATAAGACCGCTTTTTCTCAAGGGGGTTCTGAATTTCCAAAAGGTGACGTGCAATTAAACGGAGAACAAGCATTAGACTACATACGGATGCGAAAAAATGATCCCAGAGGTGACTTAGGTCGTAATGAACGACAGCGCGCAGTAATCATGGCTGCTATTAATAAAGGAGCTAGCTTTTCAAGCATTACTAAATTTGGAGATATACTTACCATACTCGGGGATAATGTCAAGACGAATTTGGACATGGATGATATGCAGACGTTATTCAGCAACTATCGAAACACGAGAAATAACATATCCACTATAGAAATTAAAGGGAACGGTCAAATGATCGGCGGGATTTGGTTTTATGTTGTCCCTGAGTCGGAGTTTAGTCGTGTACAGTCTGAGATTAAAACGCATATGGATGGGAAATAGTGTGGAATAAAGTAACATGAAAGGACTGTACGTCCATGTTACTTTGCTAAATTGAAATAAAGGGAGGTTACTATGAGAAAATTAATTGTTATCGCAATCATATTGTTAGTAGGAGTCATAACTGCCTGTTCTGATGATAACGCAACACCAAGCGATCGCTTTTCCAATTATATCAATCATTGGAACAAGAAAGAATTCGATAAAATGTATGCCATGTTAAGCAAATCAGCTAAAGAAAATTATCCAACAGAACAATTCGTCGATCGTTATAAAAAAATTTATCAGGATTTAAATGTTTCTGATTTAAAAATTGAAGCAGAAACATTGAGTGATAAAGAAAGTGAAAAAGCGATGGAAGATGGAAAAGTATCCATTCCTTTTTCCGTAAGCATGAAAACAACAGCAGGTCCTATATCTTTTGATTACGAAGCAAATCTAATCAAGCAAGAGGATGAGGATAAAGAAAACTGGTATGTAGATTGGGACACTGGTTTTATTTTCCCAGAAATGAAAGATAGCGGTGAGCTCCGGATTGATTCTACAACACCTGCTCGAGGCGAGATTCGTGATCGCAATGATATGCCTCTTGCGATGAATGATACCATTTATGAAATAGGAATTGTACCTGAGAACCTTGGGGAAAACGCAAAACAAAACAAGAAAAAAATCGCCCAACTACTTGGACTATCTATTGAATCAATTGACGAAAAACTGAATGCCAGTTGGGTAGAGCCAAATTTATTTGTTCCAATAGCAAAAATTACGAAAGAGGATGAAGCGCTCTGGAATGAGCTTGTTGCTATCAATGGTATTACTAGGCAAGAAACGACAGGACGAATCTATCCAGGGGGAGCAGCTACCGGAGCACTCGTCGGTTATATCGGACAAGTAACTGCAGAAGAGTTAAAAAAACAGAAGGAAAATAATTACTCTGCACAAGATACTATTGGTAAAAGAGGATTAGAGAAATTATACGAAAAACAGCTACGCGGCATAAAAGGTAGTACCGTTAAAGTTATAAATGATGGAGAAGAGACGATTCTCGCAGAAAAAGAGGCCAAAGATGGCGAGAATGTACAGCTAACCATCGACATAAATGTGCAGGAGAAAATCTATAACACACTAGATGGCGATAAGTCTACAACCTCTGTAATAGATGCAAAAACAGGGGAAACACTTGGCTTAGTATCCAGCCCTTCTTTTAATCCAAATGAGATATTATATGGAACAACAGCAAATATTTGGAAAAAACTAGAAGAGGACAAAGAAAATCCACTCTTAAATCGTTTTTCTTCCACCTATGCTCCTGGATCGGTAATTAAACCAATTACTGGGGCAATTGGAATGAAAAATGGAACGATCGATCCAAAAGAGGGGTTAAAAATAAGTGGTCTTACTTGGAGTAACGGGGAAGGCTGGGGAGATTATGAGGTAACACGTGTATCCCAATCAAACGGCCCTGTTGACCTACATGATGCTATCGTTCGATCTGATAATATCTATTTCGCCATGCAAGCTGTCGATATGGGTGCAAAAGCTTACGTTGAAGGACTGAAAGCATTCGGCTTAGGTACGGATTTCCCATTTGAATACCCGATTACAGCATCTTCTATATCCACTTCAGAAAAGCTAGATGATGAAGTGCTACTAGCAAATACAAGCTATGGTCAAGGCGAAGTAGAAATGAGCTCGTTACACCTAGCTACAGCTTATACAGCATTTTTAAATGACGGGAACATGCTAAAACCAACTTTGTTAACAAGTGAAGAGAAGGCACAAGTGTGGAAAGATAAATTAATTACACCAGAGCAAGCGGACATAATCAAAGAAGCACTGCGAGATGTTGTTGTAGATGGAACAGCAAAGCGTTCTGCAAAAAATGCTAAATTCCCTGTTTCGGGTAAAACGGGGACGGCTGAGTTAAAATTAACTAATGATAGTGACGGTCAGGAAAACGGTTGGTTTGTTGGTTATCCTACAGACGATGAAGACATTATTGTTTCCATTATGATTGAAGAAACAAAAGGCAATAGTGGTCTTTCTACAGAAAAGGCGGTAGAAATACTCCATAAAATGAAAGAATAACTGTTAACGCACTCTGACTTTTACCATTCATGGGAAATAGCTCTTGGTATGAAGAAGGATACGCACATGGGAATATGCGTATCCTTTTCTTATTGTTCTAAAGTTAATTGTTCTTGTTCCGTAAAAACTCTAGATCTCGTTAAAAAACGCTTCCCTTCAGGCCCTTCTAGGGAGAACATGCCTCCCCTTCCATTAACTGCATCTATAATGAGCTGTGTATGCTTCCAATATTCATATTGATCCTTTGATATATAAAATGGCACTCCAGCAATACTACCCAATAACACATCCGCATCACCGACACGAAACTCATGGAGAGGGTAGCACATTGGTGAGCTTCCATCACAGCATCCTCCAGACTGATGAAACATTACTTCTCCATGTTCACGTTTCAACTTTTCTAACAATTGAAGTGCTGCTTTCGTCGCTGTTACCCGTTCTACCATATGATCCCCCTTTTAACAAAAAGTCTATACAGCTCTAAAAGCCCACTCTCCATTTCTCCGCCTCCTATTAAAACAATATAGTTTATTGTCGATTTCTTATCGTAAAACTGGACTTTTTGGCGCATTTGAAGTACAGAACATTTCCACTTTCTATTGCATTAAAATAATCCTGCCGGCCTTTCGCTATAGCTTACTAGCAAGTTTTTCGTTTGCTGATAATGGCTAAGCATCATTAAATGATTCTCCCTACCAATACCAGACTTTTTGTATCCGCCAAATGCTGCATGTGCAGGGTATTGATGATAGCAATTTGTCCATACGCGACCAGCCTCTATATTTCGACCAAAACGGTAAGCGGTATTAATATTTCTCGTCCATACCCCTGCACCTAGTCCATACAGTGTATCATTTGCAACCGTAAGTGCTTCTTCTTTATCTCTAAAAGTTGTTAATGACAGAACTGGTCCAAATATCTCTTCTTGAAAAATGCGCATTTTATTATTCCCTTTAAAAATAGTTGGCTCTACATAATAGCCATTTTTCAAATCAGGGTCATCGACTTCTTGTACATTTCCACCAATTAAAACCTCTGCTCCCTCTTGCTTACCTATATCTAAATAAGATTGGATTTTCTCCAATTGTTCTCGAGACGCTTGTGCTCCCATCATCGTAGTAGTATCCAATGGGTGCCCTAACTTAATTTGTTTGACCCTATCTATAGCGCGCTCCATAAATTTATCATATATCGTTTCTTCAATTAATGCTCTAGATGGACATGTGCATACTTCCCCTTGATTTAACGCAAACATCGTAAACCCTTCGACCGCTTTTTCTAAAAAACCATCATCCTCTTCCATTACATCTGCAAAGAATATGTTCGGAGATTTACCACCAAGTTCCAATGTGACAGGAATAATATTTTCCGACGCATATTGCATAATTAATCGTCCGGTAGTTGTTTCCCCTGTAAAGGCTACTTTTGAAATTCTACTATTTGAAGCTAGTGGTTTACCTGCTTCAACGCCAAATCCATTAATCACATTCACAACACCTGCAGGAATTAAGTCTTTCACTAGATCAAGCCATACATGAATAGAAGCTGGCGTTTGTTCAGCTGGTTTTAAAACAACACAGTTTCCAGCAGCTAGTGCAGGAGCTAATTTCCATGTAGCCATTAATATTGGAAAATTCCAAGGAATAATTTGTCCTACTACTCCTAAAGGTTCATGGAAATAATAAGCGACCGTATCTTTATCAATTTGACTAACTCCGCCTTCCTGTGCTCGAATCACACCTGCAAAATAACGAAAATGATCAATAGCAAGTGGTATATCTGCAGCTAACGGTTCACGGACTGCCTTTCCATTATCCCAAGTTTCTGCAACAGCTAACTTTTCCATGTTCTCTTCCATTCGATCAGCGATTTTATGAAGCAACAATGATCTTTCCGTTACCGATGTTTGGCTCCATATCATTTTCGCCTCATGAGCGGCATCTAACGCAGCTTCTACATCTTCCTTTGTCGATCTTGCTATCTGACAAAATACTTCTCCAGTTACCGGACTTGCATTTTCAAAATAATTTCCATTGGCTGGTGGAAGATATTCTCCTCCTATAAAATTATCATATTTTTCCCTAAAATGAACTACAGCATTTTCCGTATTTGGATTAGCATACCTCATCTAACTTTCTCCTCCCTTTTAAGAAAGCGCTTTCAAGTAATTGTGATTTTAGTATAACAAATCATTTCGAATAATTGCAAGATTATAGCTACTTGTATAGTATGTCTAAGATTTATCATATCTTAAGGAAACGATTCTTATAATATATGAGCGAAGGCGCCGGCGCCAGTTTAGCAACGTAGCGAATCGAACGAATCAACAGAGATAAATATAGTGCAAAAAACCCTTGATATCTATCAAGGGCTAGTAGCAGGGGTTTATATCTTATAAAGAGATACTTATTGGTTCATGCTACTTAAGTTCAGGAAGAGTCCTTACTTCCTTTTGCATAGTGGACTTACATAACGGACATGTTGGTTCCTCCTCAAAACTATACGACTCCCGCATCCAACCTTGACAGTCGTCACTGGTGCATGACCAAATGTTCGTTTCCACTTCTGGAACCGGTTCTTTTGGTCCACGTGAAAAAGACATGTGAGCATCTCCTTTCTTATACTAACTTCTATTATACGCCTATTGTTGCCAGAAGGAAAGCTACTAAGCGTACAACTATCGTTCGATGCATCCTGTTTCTAGGGTTTAAAAAGGTTATTCTACTTATATTATATGTTATTGAGAAAAGATTTATGTAATGAATTAAATATAACAACCGTGCTAAAGGCGCCCTATTGTCACTTGTGTAGTCTTGGTGAAAATTGAAACTTCCCATCAATGGACTACTAATTCTTGAAGCGAGAATCTTAGAGCCCCCTTCTATTTGCTATTAGAAAAACGCTGTCATTTTATTATACTATAAAACTTTCCTAAAGTATAAAAAGGAGAGAAAGATATCTCCCCTTTTGTTAAACCGTTCTATACATCTACAGCGCATGCCGTCTAATTGCTTTGCCAACTCCATCTGCGTTGTTCACATCTGTAATGTAATCCGAAGCTTTTTTTACCGCTTCTTGCGCGTTACCCATAGCAACACCTACTCCAGCTTGTTGAATCATTTTTATGTCATTCAAACTATCTCCAACCGCCATCACTTCATCCATTGTTATTCCAACCAAGTTACAAACTTTTTCTAAACCTTTGGCTTTATTTACTCCTTCAGGGTTTACCTCTAGGTTCGTTGGTAAGGAATTCGTCATTTCCAGCCCATCTATAAAAGATAGCTCTTTAATCATTTTTTCTAAAGTGACTGGGTCATGAGACTCACAACCGAATTTCAACCATTTTAGCTCATGAACATTTTCTGGTAACTCATTACGATATACTTGTTCTGTAGTGATCATCCATGTCGTAAGTCCAAGCCCTGTAGCTATATGGTACATCTGTTCAATTTTCTTAGAGTCGAACAGATGTTGCTCGACAAGCTCTTGGTCTTTCGTCCAAATCTCTCCACCATTCACTGTTACGAGATAAGATTGTAATCCTAAAGATTCTGCAAATGGGTAACAAGATTTCAACCAACGTCCAGTACTTAATACAACATGAATTCCTTTATCCATTGCTTCTGAAATTGCTTGACGAGTCAGTGGTGTAATTTCATGATCCTTTGTTAATAACGTGCCATCCATGTCTAAAGCGATGAGTTTAATATTCTTTGCTTGCTCCATTATTTTCCAGCCTCCATTTATCAAGTATTTCTAGTTAAAACGAAACCCCGATCATACATACTCGTTGTTATATAAGGAATGATAAGTAGTGCTAATAAAATAAAGAATAACAATTCAATGTTAAACATATCTACAATAACCCCACCTAATACTGGTCCGACCATTCTTCCTGCGGCACCAACACTATTTACGATTCCTTGATAAAAACCTGTCCTTCCTTGTGGGGCTAAATCATTTGCCAAAGTAGGAACGGCAGGCCAAACAAGCATTTCTCCCACTGTTAAGATTACCATAGCTATCGCAAACATGCTAAAGGTTTCTGACCATAACGCAATCAGAAAAGATATAAGAAATATGGTATTGCCCACATATATTTGCATTTTTTGTGAAGTAACCTTTGTGGTAAGCAACTTTATGAAAGGCTGACCTAACACAATAAGAAAGCCATTAATTGCCCATAAGGTACTATATAATTCTAATGGTATTTGTAAATCTTGCGTATAGGAAGCAATAGTGGATTGCCATTGACTATAAGCAATCCAAGTTATTAAAAAGCCGCCACATAAAATAAATAAGGAGATAAAAGCTGCTTTATCTTTAATATTTCCTTGCTGTTTTAAAACGGTCGTATGCATCTGGCGATCTATATAAGCATCCATTGGTTTAAACGTCATGAAAACAATAAGAAAAAAGCTAAAAAACAAAATCGCATTGCTTATAAAAATATAATTAAATGATATACTTGCTACATAGCCACCGACAGTAGCTCCTAATGCAACTCCAAAATTCTGAGCAACATATATGGCATTAAACGCACGTCTTCCTCCTTCTTTCCAAATCGAACCAGCCATCGCAAACATAACAGGCCAGGTTATCCCAGAACCAAAACCTATTAGAATAAGCGCAATAGAATAATATACAATGTCATGATGCAATAATACCATAACGGTAGAAGCCGTCATTGCTAACCCTGTTCCGAAAAGGATCGTTTTATAAGGGCTGAACTTATCAAACAATATACCGCCTAGTAAGTTACCTGCAATGGAAGCACCTTGGTTAAGCATTAAAATAAACCCTGCAAAAGCAAGGCTTTTCCCCAATTCATTGTGCATATATATAGTGTTTAATGGCCATAAGAAAGAAGCACCAGTGACATTTACCGTTGTTGCAATTACAAGTAGCCAAATTTGTTTTGGCATACATATCACCTTCTATCCTATGATCTTATCTACGTTATTTTAAATCATTTCGGATAACGAATCAATAAAGTAGCTCTACATATACCGTTAAAATTTATTAACACAGTCGCAATGCTTCATTAGATTTAGTAAATGTTCAAAATTGAAGTTTTTAGCACCTTCTATCGAGATAAAGTAGAAATAATTGTTTTTACAGCGCGCGTTAAATCGGACTGCGACCAGCTAGGAAGTTGTTTTTTTAAAGCGAGCTCATGAGATGCTGGAAGATGGATAAAACCAACTGGGATGGATAAAGCATGCTTCTGTACAAAATGTAATGCGTGATACATAACGTTGTTGCATACGTATGTACCGGCAGTATTTGATATATGTGCAGGTAGCTTTTCTTCATGTAATGCATCAATTATTTTATGTAAGGGTAAGGTGGAAAAATAACCATCTGCACCACCAGTTACTATTTTCTCTCCATGCGGTTGGTATCCTCCATTATCTTTTAAACCGTCATTACAGTTTATCGCAATCCGCTCAGGTGTAATAGCACTTCTTCCTGCAGCCAATCCCAAAGCAATCACAGCTTCTGGCTCTAGTTCTTCCATATATGCAATCAATTGTTTTCCTGCCATCATAAAATCAACCGGCAATTTTCTAGCAACAATTTTATAACTATCTATTACTTCTCCATCTAGTTCTTCTACTATTTTTTCTGTGGGGTTTATTGGATTATCTAGGAATGCCGCGAAACCAGTTAACAATAATTTTTTCATATTTATAACTCCTTTTACTATTTTATCCAACTATTACAACAAAGAATTCTTTATAAGAAACATCATAACATACATTGAAAAATAAACTCACTCCCTCGCTCCTATCTATGTAATGAACGAGTTGCTTGCAGAAAAAGTAAAATAATTACCGAATGAAACGAAAAATTGCTATTGACAATGAAAACGAAATCATCTTACCTTGCTCAAATTATGATAGTTAAATATAATGTTATACATGGGAGAAAAAGGGGGAATATGTATGATTTCGTCAACTTGGAATTGGATGTGGGAGAAACATGACGAATTAAAATCTTTTTTTACATTTTTTGTCCAAGCTAATTCCTCTAGATTATCAACTGGTAGATCCATAGACCCTTTCGATAGTCTAGTAGGAAACAATAATGATCCGGGGAAAAATCGTAACTATAAGCCTGGGCAGCTTATTGGTTTAATTGCAGGTCCATTATTATTTACCATCACTTTATTATTCTTTTCACCTGAAGATTTATCTCAACAGGGATTAGCCGTTTTAGCTAGTACGATTTGGGTTGCAATTTGGTGGATGACCGAAGCAATCCCCATTCCAGCAACTTCTTTATTACCAATAATTTTATTTCCTTTAACAGGTGGCTTAGATATTGGTACTACTACATCTTCCTATGGAAGCGATACCATATTTTTGTTTATGGGTGGTTTTATGATAGCGCTAGCAATGGAAAAATGGAATCTACATAGGAGAATTGCACTATCCATTATTTCTGTAATTGGTACGAACACGAACCGTATTATTCTAGGATTCATGGTTGCAACTGGTTTTTTATCCATGTGGATTTCTAACACTGCTACAGCAATGATGATGGTTCCTATTGGTTTAGCTATTATTTACCAAATTTCAGACGCCTTAAAAGACGATCCTTCCATCGACACATCTAAAGAGAACTTTGCTTTTGGAAAGGCTCTCATGCTGAGTATTGCATATTCAGCATCTGTTGGAGGTATTGCTACATTAATAGGAACACCTCCTAACGCAGCATTAGCAGGCGTCATTAATAAAATGTATGGAATAGAGCTATCTTTTGCGAAGTGGATGTTATTTGGCGTGCCAATCGCATGGGTGTTTATTTTTATCATTTGGTTCTACCTAATTAAAATAGCTTACCCATTAAAACTAAAACAGCTTCCTGGTGGCAAAGCATTGATTCATCAAGAAAAGCAAAAGCTTGGGAAACCTTCCGCTGAGGAAAAGGCTGTTTTCACTGTATTTATTCTAGCAGCTTTGGCTTGGATTACTCGTTCATTTTTACTTGTTCAAATTAACCCTAATATAAATGATGCGATTATCGCTATGAGCGCAGCTATCCTTTTGTTTTTGCTACCCTCCAAAAATTATAAAGACACGTTTCTATTAGATTGGAATACAGCTGTGAAGCTACCATGGGGAATCTTGTTATTATTTGGGGGCGGTTTAGCAGTAGCAGCAGGATTTACGCAGTCTGGCCTTTCTGAATGGATCGGAAATCAATTAACTGCATTGCAAGGTATTCATATTTTTATTGTATTGCTAGTTGTTGCAGGACTAGTCATATTCTTAACAGAGATTACTTCCAATACCGCAACAGCAAATATGATGTACCCTATCATGGCGGCGCTCGCTTTAGCTCTAGGAGTCCATCCATTCGTAGTCATGATCGCTGCTGGTGTAGCTTCATCTTGTGCTTTTATGTTACCGGTTGCTACCCCACCAAATGCCGTCGTCTTTGGTTCAGGTTACTTACGAATTCCAGATATGGTTAAAGCTGGTGTGGCGTTAAATATAATTGGCTCTATTTTAGTCACGGTAGCCATTTATTTCTTACTGCCGATACTTTGGGGAATAAACATTACGGAAGTACCTGATTTTGTGAAATAAAAAGAAACAGCAACAAACAGTGACGTAGTAAAAACATATTCATAATTTGTTGTTATTCATAAACATGTGGGAACAAATAGATTCCCACATGTTTATTTTCATACTATTGAAAAGCTATAACAAAGGAGCAAGCGCCCGTTTAGCAACGTAGCGAGTGGAGCGAATCAACTAAAGTTTTAGGACTCATGGAACCAATGATGACTTATCGTAGGGCGATTCGTGAAGTGGCCTAGTTGCTGGACGCTGGATCCGGACGTGGCTTATTTCGATTATTTTGTTATACATAAGCCCCCAATTTTATACTTTCTTATCTTCTAAAAAAGTTGAACAATAGGCCCAGCTTTTTTACGTATCAGTAAATGGCAGAGTACTTATCATTACATTTTCTTTATCCTTTTTCTTCCTCCATATTTCTAATTCGTATGGTGTCTACCACGATATTTTCCCCATAACTACTGGCTTATTTGCACCAGTTGCCGCAGGGAGATTATTCGTTCTTTGCTTATAACATTGATATCCTAGTAAAGCAAAAGAGATCGCCTCTTTGGCATCTGCAGGCATTCCAATCTCATCCGTTCCGCAAACAATGACGTCCTTAGACAAATATTTAGAAATAAACGTTAATAGCGTTTTATTATATCTGCCCCCACCACTAATAAACACTTCTTTTAAGCTAGCAGATGCTATATATTTATTAATCTCTAAAGCAATGGTCTTTGCAGTTAAAGCCGTTACCGTAGCCACTTTATCATCATTATCAATTTGAAGACGCTCAGCTTCAAGCCATAGCTGGTTAGAGTACGCTTCTCCGAATAATTCTCTTCCCGTACTTTTAGGTGTTGTTAGATGGAAGTAAGGGTGATCTAAAAGCTGCGACAGCCAGGCTTCATTGACTGTCCCTTTTGCTGCTATAGCACCATTTTCATCATAACTTTGTACACCGTTTGTAGCCAAACTTGTAAAAGCATCCATTATCATATTTCCAGGCCCGGTATCATAAGCTAGTACATCCGCTTCTTTACATCCTTTTGGAAGTATGGTTACATTGGAAATGCCTCCAATATTAACTAGCGCTCTTCCGTATTCTTCTTTCCGATACAACTTATAATCCGTGTATGGTACTAATGGAGCTCCTTGTCCACCAGCTGCCATATCTCTCGTTCTAAAATCACCAATTGTTGTAATACCGGTAAGTTCTGCAATCATACCAATATCCCCAATTTGTAGCGTTGAAACGACTTTATTTCCTTCTATTTCCCTTGGTTCTGGCTGATGATATATCGTTTGACCATGTGAACTAATTAACAAAATTTGTTCCGATGACAACCTAGCATCTTCCATCACTTGTTTCGAAGCATCTGCAAATAACTTTCCAAGATACATATTCATGCTTGATATTTCTTCAATACGTACTGTTTCTGGATTACACATGTTTGAAATTCTTTCTTTCATTTCTTTTGAATAGGAAAAGCTAGCAAAATGAAGTAGTTCAAAATTTAATGAGTGATCTTCATTTATTTTGACGACCGCTGCATCAATACCATCTAAAGAAGTACCAGACATTAAACCAATAACAATATTGCTTGACGTCGCTGATTCTAACATCTCCATTGTCCTTTCGTGTTCATAAAATGAATTTATATAAGCGTTTTCAGATCGCTCTATGTTAACTATACCATAATCAGGCGTCTTTTGAAATTATGTTTCGTTAATTTTAATGATTTTCGTAACTAAATTTCAATCGAGAATTTATATGCATTTGCATAAATATAACTCACATTCATTTTTTTCGCCGTAAACTCTTCGGTAAATGAAAAATGATGAAAGCTAAACCTATTCCAAGGCTAATGTAAGGTAGAATTAATGTTGGGTCTTCATAAATGAAGTAAGCACCTACACCGGTAAAAAGCCAACCAATTAATTCATAAAACAAATGTTTTAACATATAATCTATTTCTCCTCCTTCCATAATAAAGCAGAGTTCTTTATAACTTACACAAGTACCTACATAAGTTTTATTTATTCATGTAAGCAGAATTGGAAGTGTTCTGACGCCTACCGTGTGGAATAGAACGACTGACAAGTAAATAAACCATTGGTATTAGTCCAAGTAACACAGCTAGTCCTTTCCAATGGAAATTTTCCCAAATTGGCGCTAAAGCAGAACTACCTAAGGTAACACCTATGTAATAGGAAACCAAATACAAGCTAGAAGCACTCCCTTTGTGGTGTGTAACTGTTTCACTGACAGAAGAAGCTGTCAATGAATGTGCTGTAAAAAAGCCAAGACAAGTAATGCAAAGCCCAACCACAATAATAGGTAATGAGTTATGTACTGTAAACAATATACCAATACCTAAGGTAAGCATACCACCTATGCGAACTTTTTCTAACCCTATGAAACTGGAAAGCCACCCGGCTAAAGGTGAACCAATGACTCCAAGCCCATATGCCAGAAAAAAGTAAGAAATAGTATGCAGTGATAATAAAAATGGCTCTTCTTGTAGATAAAAAGGCAAGTAGGTCCAAACCCCTGTAAACGACATTTGCAAAACAATTCCTAATCCAAAAACGAGTAACAATTGTGGATCTTTAAGATGAAATAGAAATCCGTCTATATCCTTACTAAATCGTAGCCGGCTAGGTTGAAAATGTTTAGAATGTGGAAGCAAGAAATGAGTTAATATTAAAATAAGACCTCCAAATGCAGCTAGTCCATAAAAGGCAACCTGCCAAGATATAGCATCTGACACTATCCCCGTTATTACTCTTCCAGCCATCCCTCCAAGTGCATTACTAGATATATATAATGCTGTTGCAAAAGCTGCACTTTTAGGTTCAATCTCCTCATGTAAATAAGCAAGTGCTGCAGCTGGTAAACCAGCAAGAGCAAAGCCTTGTATAAACCGAAGTATAATAAATATTATAAAACTATCAGTGATTGGCATAAGCAGAAACGGAAAAATAGCTCCTAATAAGGATATTTTAATAAACTGCGTTCTTCCCATTCGATCTGATAAAAAGCCCAAGATGATTAAACCTACAATTAAACCAATAATAGTAAATGACATAGATAAACTAGAAACGGAAACACTAATTTGAAATTCATCAACAAAGACTGGCAATAAAGGTTGAATTGCGTACATACTAGCAAAAATAAAAAAAGATGCTAACGCTAAACTAGCATTAATCCTCCAAAAATAACTATCTTTCACACTATATGGTTTTTTTTCAATCGTTTTATTTGAATTCTCTTCTTTTGTTACATTATTTTTCAAAAACATACTTGTCTCTCCCTGCACCAAAACCAAATGTTACAACAATCACAGAAACGATAATTAACACTACTAATGAAACGTCCCAGCTCTTGGTTTTATCAAAAATAAATCCTATCATAAACGGCCCAAAAGCAGCAAGAATATAACCAAAGGTCTGTGCCATTCCTGATAAAAAGGCAGCTTGTTTTGCAGTTTTCGCTCGCATACCAAGGAATGTCAATGCCAAGGCAAATGTACCGCTTAAGGAAAAGCCAATTAAAATAACACTGATCACCATAATAGAAAATGTTTCTCCGAATAATAAACCAGCATATCCACTAACAGAAAATAATCCTAATGCTAGTACAAGCCCTTGTTGAGAACGAAATTTCTCAGCAATTACAGGTACAAGAAAACTTGCAGGTAATCCAATAAATTGCATAAAAGATAATAGCCAACCTGCTGTTGAAGCACTTATCTCATTTGCCTGCAAAATCTCTGGCATCCATGATATCGTGACATAAAATAAAAAAGATTGAAACCCCATGAATCCCGCTACTTGCCAAGCTAGTGACGAAAGCCATATTCGTTCTTTCTCACTGTTATTCCCATGATAATAAACAGGATGCTTCATTTTTTCATGTTTTGTTAGGTAAAACCATACTACCGTCCCGATCAATGCCGGTAGAGCCCAAATCCATAAAGCCATCTGCCATCCAAGTCCGAACCCTTCCGCTATAGGAACACTTACTCCAGAAGCTAATGCTGCAAAAATCCCCATAGCTGTAGAGTAAAGGCTTGTCATCCATGCTACTTTCGTTGGAAATTTTTCTTTTATTATACTCGGTAAAAGAACATTACAAACCGCAATTCCTAAGCCAATGAATAACGTTCCTGCAAAAACAAATACAGCCATCGAAACACTGCGTAAACTAATACCGAGAAACAAAGTAAGCAGCCCTATGAGCATAATCATCTCATTGGAATATCGATAACTGAACTTCGCTACAAGCGGTGACATAACCGCAAATGCTAATAATGGCAGACTCGTAAGTAACCCTGCACTCCAATTAGCTAATTCTAGTTGGTCACGTATCATACCGATAAGCGGTCCAACAGAAGTGATTGCTGGTCGCAAGTTAAAAGCAGCGACAATAATACCTGCTATTAATAAATATTGATACAAAACGGATTTCTTTTCTTTCATTTGTTCCACCGTCGCTACTCTCCTTTTTAAAAATTCCCTCTCTAATCATAGCACAAAAAAGTAAGGTTAGCCCCTGAAACAAAACAAACTCTTTAGCATTTTCCGTATAACTTTGCTATAATAACACATATACTAAAAAGACCACAGTGCTAGCTGTGGTCTATGGATAAGCGGTTCTCAAAAGAGGATCGGCTTTATTGGGATAGGCCTCTGCAATGACGTTTTTTTAAGAGCATGAGGTCTATTTTTTATTCATGATGCGTACCACTAACGTCAACAATGTCACCAGAAAGGTGCCAAATGCGAAAATAACTACAAAAACTTCATATACATTCACCTGGCTCACCCCCTTTCTTATAGGGTTTGCCGCCGACTCCACAAGAACGTTATCTTTATTTAGTATGCCATACATATAGAATTCCATACACAAAAACGGAACAAACGTTCCTTTTCGCCTATATGCAAGCACAAGCCACTTACTAAAGCTTGTATATTCCATTATATGTTCTTTCCGTGCCACGATGTAATGCATTTGAAATGTATATTAACTAAATAGTTATTTGAATACACACATATATTAACAATTTTCCAACGATTAAAAAATCTTCCTTTGTTGTTAAGTTATAGGAAAGGCTATCATTTTTCTTACACTTTCCTATAGGGCATGAATGATCTCAAAAAGCCTCTTTTCATAAGATGCCTTCACTCCCTCTCAAACTTGACAAGCGCACATCCTCCCATTCCTGACAGCGTAAGCCTTACTTACCACGGGCGCCTTATATACGGATAGTATCTCGTTCCACGAGGATCACAAGGCTGCTCTATAATGAAATAACCAATCGGAGCACAGCATAATACTGACCACGATTGGTTATTTTCTTTATTTCTCTTACTCTTCTTTATTGTCACTTTCATCTATAACACTTTCTGGACCACCATAGAAATAATCACTTGTATCAACGGCGTCCCACTTTTCATTCGGTGTGTAAAAACGAAGTAGATCGCCATATAGCACTTCATCGGAGAGCTCAAGTTCTTTCATAACTTTCTCGTGCATTTCTTTCATTTCATCTGTAGGCTCTTCAATAACTTCTTTTGTTTCACTATCATAATATTTTCCGTCTACATAGCTGTACTCTGGCGACATAAAGTTTCCATTACGGAAAGGAACAACCTCATGATGGTCTTCAGAGAACATATCAGTACCAAACTGAATATAGTCTTTCGCATCAATACCAAGAATATGAAGCATGGTCGGCATGACATCAATTTGACCAGCATATGTTTCTACTGTTCCTTCACTCTCTACACCAGGAATTCTGATCATAAACGGAACACGTTGTAAGTCTGCATTCTTCATTGGTGTAATTTCTTCATCCGTTATTTCTTCCATTGCACGATTATGGTTATCAGAAATACCATAGTGATCACCATAAATCATGATAATCGAATCTTCATAGAGCCCTTTTTCTTTCAAATCATTGAAAAATTGTTTTAATGATTCATCTAAATAGCGAGCTGTTTGGAAATATCGATCTACTGATCCATCACCCGTTTCAGCAGGCTCAATGGTAGCATCTTCCTCATCAATCAAATACGGATGATGATGCGTCAACGTCATCATATGCGCGTAAAATGGTTGATCCATATCTTCTAAATACGGCATGGATTGTTCAAAGAAAGGTTTATCTTTCAATCCATAGTTGATAACATTTTCTTCACTCATATCATAGAAATCTTCATGATAAAATTCATTAATTCCTAGGTGTTTATATACTTCATCCCGATTCCAAAACGACTTTCCATCACCATGAAAAACAGAACTTGTATAATTTTGCTCTTGTTCGAGAATTGCCGGTAATGCTTGATACGTATTATTACCTTTTGTAACAAAAGCTGAACCTTGTGGTAAACCATACAACGACGTATCCAGCATTAATTCAGCATCTGCTGTTTTCCCTTGCTCTGTTTGATGAAAGAAGTTATTAAAGTACGTAAAACCTTTCTCTTGTTCATGAACTAAGGAATTAAGAAATGGTGTTACTTCTTCTCCATGGAGCTCGTAATCAATTAAAAATGATTGAAATGACTCCAAGTGAATTTTAATAATATTTTTCCCTTCACCTTTACCGAAGTACTTTTCATTTGGTGCCGCATACTTAGATTTCGTGTAATTTTCTACTTTCGTAATGTCATTACTATCAGCTAAAACGCGCCTTGTTGACGTCTTTGCACTTTGAATAGCATCATAGATTGTAAAATTGAATGCTCCTAAATATTTTACTAGATAGTTTCTATCAAATGTACGTTCTAGTAATTGTGGTCGGTCTGCTTCCGCTAAACCAAGATTAATACTAAAAGCTAATACCCCAGCTGCAATTACTAAAAATGGTTTACGGAATTGCATCCGTTGCACAGACCAATTCTTTCTCACAAAAACAAATAACCCGATTAATAAAATAATGTCAATCCCATACAATAAATCGCTCCACTGTGCTAGGTCAGCAATGCTTCCTCCTATGCTGCCGAAGTTATCTGTTTGAAGCATCGTTGGAATCGTAATGAAATCACTATTGAAACGATAAAACACGACATTCGCATATAAAATAAATGTAAGTATCGCATCAATAATGATAATCCAAATTCCAGCTCTTCTACCCTTTGCAAATAACGCTAGTCCTAGAAAAATTAAGGCAGAACTTAGTGGGTTAAAGAATAATAGAAATTCTTGCATTGCTCCACTTACCCCTAAGCTGAATTCAAATTTATATATCAAATACGTTTTCACCCAAAAAAGCACTAGTGCTACCGCGAAGAATCCTAATTTACTGGATATAAATTTCTTCACTTTCTTCACCTCAAATTGTTATAATTCAAAATTTGTTCCTTTAATTTCATTTAAATTTAATATTAATTTTTCTTAATACGATTGTTAATTATAACGTATTAAATCCTTGCGGTCAATTTTTTTATAAGAGTAATAGTTGACTAGTTTTACCAAAATTTGTCGAAAAACAACTAGATAGAAAAACTCGGTTGACCGCCTTTCATATGTAGCGATCAACCGAGTTCTACTAACTGGCTCAACTTTAGCTGGTGCTTGAAGAACCTTATAACCCAATAAAATGGATAACTATAATAAGAAAATGTACGCTTCCATTATATAGTAAATCGTTGCATTAAAGTTTTTAAATTGTCTGCGAGTTTGGAGAGGCGGTCAGCGTTGGCAGATACTTCTTGCATGGAACTACTAGCTTGCTGAGCAGAGGCAGATGTTTGCTCAATACCAGCTGCAGACTCTTCAGAAATCGCCGCAATTTCCCCCACAGAACCATGCATCTCTTTACTATTTTCAGAAACCCAATCAAAATGTTCTTTAACCTGAGATATTGCATTTGCCATTTCATTGACAGAATGATATATAGATTCAAATGTATCTTTTGTTTCTTTCATTTGTTCTGAACCAGCAGTTACCTCTTTATATCCATCTTGAAGTGATGTAGTTACTTGATCGGACTCTGTTTGAATATCATTAACTACTTTTGTAATATCATTTAGTGACAAAGATACCTGTTCTGCCAGTTTCCGTACTTCATCGGCAACGACCGCAAAGCCTTTCCCATGCTCCCCAGCCCTTGCTGCTTCAATGGCTGCATTTAACGCTAATAAATTCGTTTGTTCAGCGACTTCACCTATCACAGTTACTAATTTTGAAATTTCCTTCGTTTTTATATCTAAACCGCGTACGCTTTCTACAGCATTCTTTACAATATGATCTATCTTCACCATTTGGTCGTTTGTCGTTCCCATAATATCATGTCCAGACTTTGTTTTTACTAAAACTCCCTTAGAAGATTTCTCTATGCGATTACTGTTCTGACTCACTTCTTGGATGATATTGTTTAAATCGTTCATCATACTTGCTAAATTAGCTGCATGATTTGCCTGATTTTCTGCCCCAGAAGCAAGCTCTTCCATCGTCGCAGCCACCTGCTCTGTCCCTTGCTGCATTTCATCAGAAGCTTGGTTCAGAGCTTTCGATTTATCATCAACCACGCTAGACACATTTTTAATGGAAATTAACAATTCTTTTAATTGCTCATTCATCTCGTTCGTTGTCGCCATTAGCTCAGCAATTTCATCTTTTCCTTTTATATCTAGCGGTTCATTATTCAGTTCTCCGTTAGCTATCTTCGTCATTCTTTCTTTCACACGCTTTAACGGTTTTGCTATGGAATAAGCAGTTAGCAATGCAGTAAGCACTCCTAGTACTACAACGGATACTGTAACGATCAACCCAAAGCTTAACGTGAACTCTCCAGCTTGAATAACGTCCTCACTTTTATTTGTAATATTGTTTTCACTCTTTTGTGCTAACTCCTTAAATCCATCAATTAATTGATTTCCAATTGGTTGAATTTCATTTGCCATGATGACCTTTGCTTTAGCACTATTTCCTTCGTCCATTTCTTGAAAGAACTTATCCGTCAGTTCACCCCATTCTAGTTTCTTTTCCATTAAAAGCTTAACTTCTTCCGAATTATTGTGTTTTGAAACATAGTTCTCCAATTCTAACGTTTCATCAATTGTATTTTGGAAGCTCTGTTTATATCGTTCATCATTATATAATAAGTACCCTCGCAAATAACCGGTTCGCTCAGCCATATTAAATGCCAATTGTTCTTCAGTAACTAATAATTGCATATCCTGTTGTATCATTTCTTCTGTACCCTGATTACTTCTGTTAATGCTTATTACATTTATGACTCCTAATAAGATAACTAGCATAATTACAATCGAAAAAGCAAAAAAAAGTTTCATCCGAATGCTTTTAAATGTAAATAACTTACGCATGTTCATTTCTCCCTTGTATATAGTCTAGATGTTCCACTATCGGAAAGTATAAAATTGTAAGGTTTTTAGTATAGCAAAACGATGACATATCATTGCTAAAGATTTGGCGATAATCCAAGTTTTTCTCATAAATAAGTAAATTTTATATAAATATTTTAATCCATATATAAATTTCCCTTCTCCAACGTGGGTGTATAATTATTTTAAACATTCATATAGCTAATTAGTGAACAACAATCAAGTTTTAACAATTCGCTTATTTTTTTATCGGTATAAAGATACGAAATATGAAGCTTTATGAAGTTTTTTTAACAAATCTTCTTATTTATTGTGAGGCAAGGACCTACCTCACTCCTTTTATAATTCGTTAGTTTATAATTAGTAATAAAAATGAAGCTATTTATAAATATTGCTAAGCTTCCGATATTAATAATGGACGCCTTTTTCTTGCGAGTGAAAATTGTTTCTTTATTTAACAACTTCGTATAATGACTTTCTCGTAAGGAAGAAGAGGTATTAAAAGATGATGAAACAAAAAACAAATCAATTAGCTTTACAACCTGATTAGGAGTGTGGATAAAATGAAGGAAACAACAGTTGAGCAAATAAATACGCACCCTTTGCTGCAGTCATTTGTTACTGTTGCTCCATTTTTACAAGATTTAATTAACGATGATATTACAATAGGTATTTATGACACAGAGAAGTTAATTATTAATTTTCCGGCTAACACTTTCTCTTTAAATGTGCAACCTGGCGATCCATTAGTAGAAGGGGATATAGTAACAAATGCCATTCGGCAAAATAAAAACCAATCGGCCATCGTTCCTGCTGAGTTATTTGGTGTGAACTTGATTGCTCGTGCTGTACCACTTCATGATGAGACTGGAAACCTTATTGGGGGTGTTGGGGTCGGGCTTAGTGTGGAAAGAGCAAATCAGCTGTCCGAAATTTCTTCTAATTTGTCAACTGTTTTTGAAGATGTAACCAATACCATACAAGATATGGCAGAATCCATTTCCGGTTTAGCAAATAACATGTCCGTCGTCTCAGAAAAAGCTACAGAAGTTACCAAACAAGTAGATACAATCGAAGACGTCTCCAATGTGGTGAAAGGAATAGCTGACCAAAGCAATTTATTAGGATTAAATGCAGCCATTGAATCTGCCAGAGCTGGGGAGCATGGGAAAGGATTTTCGGTTGTAGCAAATGAAATTAGAAAAATGGCGACAAACTCCAAAGATCATGTGTCTGAAATCCAAACAATAACAAATACGATTAAAGAAGTCATTGCTAATTTGAATAAGCATATTCAAGATACGAATGTAGAATCAGATAGCCAATCAGCGGCTATTGAAGAATTATCTGCAACTGCGCAAGAAATAAATAGTAATATTCAATTACTAGCTCAACTTGCCAAAGAAAATATGCAACTGAAAAATTAATTTATCGGAGGGGTAACTATGTCATTTAAAAAATTGCCAAGTCAATATATTAACGGCGTGTGGAAAGAGGGGGCTTCTCCCCTTATTATGGAAAACAAAAACCCTTATAATGGCGACCTTCTCGCCACATATCGTGCAG
The DNA here is from genome assembly GCF_900166595.1 of Virgibacillus dokdonensis. NCBI lineage: Bacteria > Bacillati > Bacillota > Bacilli > Caryophanales > Bacillaceae > Virgibacillus > Virgibacillus dokdonensis. The sequence goes on from NZ_LT745763.1 coordinate 2,866,245, forward strand.
GCAGTAAAAAAGATTTGGATGATGCTTATCAAGCTGCAAATGCGGCACAGAAACAATGGGAAAAAACCAACCCTGTAACTAAGCGCGAGGTGTTTGAAAACGCAGTTCAATATATAAACGATAACTATGAATCCATTGTTAAAATAATAATAGAAGAGATTGGTGGGACAAGGTTAAAAGCAGAATTTGAAATAGGACTTGTAACCAACATCATAAAAGAAGCTACCACATTTCCTTTTCGAATGGATGGGAAAATCTTAACCTCCCCTATCGATGATAAGGAAAATAGAGTTTACCGTGTTCCTGTAGGTGTTGTTGGCGTAATCAGCCCATTCAATTTTCCATTTTTCTTATCCATGAAATCGGTAGCAACAGCATTGGCAACTGGTAATGGAGTTGTGCTAAAACCCCATGAACATACACCAATTACTGGTGGAACAATGATTGCATCTATTTTTGAACATGCTGGATTACCAAAAGGTCTACTCAATGTAATCACAACAGAAATTTCGGAAATTGGGGATGACTTTGTTGCACACCCTATCCCTCGAGCTATTTCTTTTACCGGCTCCACAAAAGTTGGAAAACATATCGGTGCCATTGCAGGAAAACATTTAAAGGATGCACACTTAGAATTAGGAGGAAATAGTGCATTAATAGTATTAGAAGACGCGGACATTGATTTAGCGGTAAGTGCTGCTGTATTTAGTCGTTTTACACACCAAGGGCAAATTTGCATGTCTGCGAATCGCTTAATTATACATGAAGCAGTTTATAACGAATTTGTTGAAAAATATGTAGCGAAAGTAGCTACATTACCGTGCGGAGATCCCAAAGATCCAAACACCATTATTGGGCCGTTAATTAATCAACAGCAAGTAGAAACAACGAAAGCTTTCATTACTAAAGCAATAGAAGATGGAGCCAAGCCTATTCTTCAAGGAAAAATAGAGGGAAATGTGATAGAACCTGTGATCTTCACAAATGTGACTCCTACTATGTCTATAGCAAAAGAGGAAGTATTTGCCCCTGTTGTATCTATTTTACAAGCATCAAACGACGAAGAAGCCATTTCTATTGCAAATGATACCTTATATGGTCTAAGTGGAGCTATTCATACAAGAGACGTTGAGCGTGGTGCAGAGCTTGCAAAGCAATTAGATACAGGGATGATCCACATTAATGACGGGACCATTAACGACGAGCCTCATGTCGCATTTGGGGGAATGAAAAATTCAGGTTTAGGACGTTTAAATGGGGAATGGAGCTTAGATGCCTTTACTACTTTTAAATGGATTAGCGTTCAGCACAAGGCTAGAAACTATCCATATAGTTAAAACTCGCATGTTGAACAACCTATAGTATAAAAAACTGCACCCAATTGGGTACAGTTTTTTTTATTTTTAAGCCGCAATAGTCATGGACTAGTAGAAGAAGATATAATTCCCCTTATCATCCTCTTCCTGTGAACAACTCAGAAATATAAGAAAGCAATTGTTTTGCTAAAATTGTTGGATTATATATATAAGATGGACCGCTAGGATTCACATCTAAGACATAGATGTTTCTCAAATCGTTCATCGATAAGCTAATAGCTACTTCAGACATACTTTCTTGATACGTGTTTTTTAAAGTAGTAGCAGCATTTTCAGCAATAGCCATAAGCTCTGATTCCAATAACTTTACCTCTTGACCATCGTATGTCTCTGTTAAATACTCCAGCATATCTCGCCTGTGAACAGTCGCATTGCTTCCTGCTTCAAAACTTTTCGTTTTGACATATCCACTTATGAAATCCCAATTTTTCATTTCCTTGTTCATTAAATGAACATGTATAGAAACCAAATCATCTCTATTTTCGAAAGCTGTAATACGTGGATCAACTTGGACAACATAGCTTCTTTCCTCTAATAATTCCTTTAGTTTATTTGTCAATGGAAGTTGACTGTACACTGTTTTTCTTTTTCCATGAATAAGCAAATATTTACCATGTTCAAGTTCCTTTATAACATGTTCATCATATAATGTCCCAACTTCAGGCTTTAGCACAACCTGGTGATGGGCCTCTAACATTCTAAAAATATCTCTCGTTCTCTTTACTTGTTGGAAAGGTAACATATACTCCCTGTCTGCTAGATGGTTATATAATTCAGATCGTTCGGTGAGATCATTCCAATTATTAGTAAAACTTGCTTTCTCAGACAATTCTTCATACAGCCATTGCATCTGTTTACTATTTCTCATCTTCAATCTATCAAACACTATGTCAGGATACTCTATTATTTTAGCAATCCACACCCCATCCTCTAATACATAACCACGGATGACTCTTTCATATTCATCAACATCCTTGGGACTAAATACATAAAAATAAAATTCTTTTTGTTCTGCCAGCTTTGCAAATTCCTTGGTCAATGCATCTCGAACATGTTTTCCTACTAACATACCTATTGTAGGTTTTCCATTCGTTGACGCATTGGAGATATTGGCTATACTGGAATTAAACCGTTGCTGAAGTATCCGATCAGAACGAAATATACCATTTTCAGCAAGGTATTTCGCATAGGCTATTGTATTGACTGCTCGTTTTTCTTCGTGATAGGCAGTTTGCGGACCATTATTCGCTTCATGCATCCAGTATCTACCATTTTCATCAATTGCAAAATCCAAACCAAGTTCATCTAATGCAAAGTTGTATAACTTATCTAAATGGCTCGCTACTTCTAAGGATAGTTGCAAAATATCATGTGCGTACTTTTCTCCAAGTTCGCCATACTCATGAAGTAAAAATGTATGAAAGTCTTCTACTCTTCCTTCTGTAGCAACATTACTTAAATTACTTTTTCTATTTCCAACACGCGGGTATATGTGCGTGATTATCCAATCCCCTTGTCCATTCTTTTGGACGTGAGAGCGAATATGATACGGTTCATCGTCTTTCGTACGTGTATGAATATACCGTTGAATAATAAAACTACCTTTTTTTCTTAAAATATGCTCTTGCAACCATTTTGAAAACACATCTTGATTTAAAATTTTTTCTTTTTTATGCTCCATTAAAATGTAACGGTTACCTTTTTTGGTAACAAAGAAAATATTTTCCCCACGGTTACTTAATAGTGATTTAAACACTACTTTATTATTTTCTTGTAAAAAGTCAAAAACATCACTTTCCTTTTGACAAAGTCTAAACGGAACGAGTAAATCAGCATATTTACGGTACTTAACCATTCGTTTAGGCAAAGAAAATTTGTTACCTACATGATAGCTTGTAAAAGGGATTTTCCGTCTTAATTCCCTTTCGACATGGGAAGGTCTAATTGTTCCTATATTATTAATGACATCTGGAAAAGGAGCAGTTATTCTCTCCCAGTTTCCATTTACATATGTATCAGCTTCTACCTCATTATTCTTTAGGTCGACATCTGTTTCTGTAAAGAATAGTAAACGGGCATGTTGTTGTTGACTTTCTTTAACTAAAGCTTGAAGCCTTGGTTGAGGTAAGAACTTTACAGGATTCGCCTGTGGGGAGAAGACACCAATTGTATACACTTTTTCAGCTTTATTTTGCCCATCTATTCCTTCCATATAGGATAACATTCTCTTTAAAAGTGGCAAAAATGAAAATTGAAGTACTTCTGTAATCTTAATGAATTTATTTGCTTCCAATAATTGAGCGACTTGCAATAGATAGTTTTCTAATTTACGCTTGTCATCTCGTAAAAACTCGTCATTCTCAAACGTCTTACTTACGGATTGCACACCTTCCACAATAGAACTAAATATAAAGATTGCCTGATGGCTTTCTTCTTGCTTTACTAACTGATAAAAATATTCTGTTGCCTCAACAATGGTATGTAATATGTTGTTCGCTTGTGATAGCTGCTTTTGCGATATTGCCTCCATATGAACACTCCTAAGGGTTTAAAAACTCTTCTTTATTGTTATTATCGGATCAAAATAGAAGTAGTTTGAGAAAATATTTGGATTTTTAATGCAGAGCACATCAGATTTGTTCCAACTTCCCCGCCTCTTCATTTATTTTTAATGTCCTGGATCATATCTTTTACTAGCGCTTCTTGATAGCCTGCTTTTTTCATTCGTTTCATTTCTTTTACAAGTGGCAATAGTGTAGTGTGTTCCATGCACTCTAGTTTTTTTAATCGTTCTTTATCGATTGGTTTCACAGGATTACTTTTATGATATGCCGCTACATCCATTTGCCATAGACGCAACTGGGGTGCATAACGATGTAATAATCTTTCCGCCATTCCCACTCCTTCTGGATAAAAATCACTCGCATAATGAATGATACAATCTTCCTTTGCTAGTAAATCGCTAAATGTAGATAGTCTTTTTTGCGACTACGGAAATAGTGGCGGCGTTCTCCCAATCGCTGGACGACACGAGTAATACGACGAATTTGTTCATTCGTTCGCGTTTGTAAGCTATCTAATTCACTTTCTCGATAAGCATCTCCTAAAAACCAGATTGTTAACGTCTGCCACTTGCCTTCCATATCTTCCATTAATGCTTCATCTTCTGTTACATCTTCAAAACGTGGCACATGTTGCTGGTGAACGATGACTTGCTGCATAAAAGCATATAACTTTTCCTTATCGATCGTCCGAAGTAATTGCTGTGTTTTTTGCGCCGTATGCTGTAACCCAACGATAAAATCTCTTAAATAAGTCGTAAATTGATCTTTAAACACGAGAAAAGCTTCCGTATGTATACGTTCTTCTGCTTGTTCACTATTTATATGTACAATATAATCTGAGGTGTTTTTAGTAATGGAGCGAAAATAGGTGAAAATGTCATTCCACAGTTGCGAACATTCATCAGCCGCTGGAAAGAATGACTGTTGAAGCATCTTTTCTAGTTCGACTAATGATTGGTACAACCGTTCGAATTCTTTTTTCTCCAAAGATCCACCAAATACGTCACCACCTTTTTCCATTTCAACGAGCATTCGTTCAAATTCGACTGTATAAGGTGTACATTGATAACGAAAACGTTTCTTTTTAAATTCCTCGATTGTATGTGCTCTTCCCATTTCTTGTCTAGCTAATAAATTATTCCATTTTACCAATTGATCTAAATCTTGATGGAGTTGTTCTTCTGTATAATCTTTTAAATCCGTTGATTCTTTTAAATACGTCAATATTTCTTCTGGAAATAAAAATTCACGCATTCGTTCATGTTGGATATAGAAATAACGTAGAATAGCTCGATAACTCCAAGCTTTTTCAGCCGTTAAATAACTCGCTTCGACAACCTTTTTATACGTTTGCATATCTACATTCTCCTAGTTTAAACGTTTCTTCACTTAGAATGTACTTTTATCATAGCTAGTGAATCGCCTAAAGGTATTTTATATTACAAGAATCGACTTTTTTTATATTGTAAAGTCTTATAATCCACAAGTCCAATCGTACAATAGAGAGGGGGGGCGTATCTGTCTCAAACAATTTCCAGCACTTCATTTATACACACTTTTACTGTTTGTTTCGTGCGGTAGTGGCCACTGCGGAAAATTTTTTACCATTAGAGGGGGTATCACTTACGTAATGAAGGGAAATATCATCTATATAATTATAGAATAACTACATGCGTATTTATGCCTACATCCTCTTAATAAATCCTTCCAAATGCACTTGTTCATCTTACGATTGCTTGGTATTCTGATTACCGTCGCGTTTGTAGTGAAATGTAGAAATTTTTTAGAGGTTGTTCAAAAAATGCATTGAAAAAACTTAGCTTATCACTAAGTCTTATGACGAAAGCCTTTGTTTTTCTTATACGATAAACCAAAAAAAATTATACTTTTCCTATAGTGCTAAAAAGTGACTCATGGAACTTCATCGTTGCTTATTTAACGGACTGCATACACTCCACTACTTCAAACTTCACCGTCCAGAACTGTTATCCTTTTTATCTATTTTTTGCACATGCGCTTTTTTATATGGTTATCTTCATGCTAAAGGGGGAAACGAGGCTTGAATCAAAAGCAGATAAATGATTTATTATCCACCATGAATGATTTGCTGGAAGAATTGGAAGAAATACGAGAAAAAAGTAGGCAAGTGGATGATCAGTGTAACGATTTAGACATTCGAGCAAGTAATATGAAAGGAAATATAAACCAATTAGAACAAGGGTTACAATCCTTAGAAGGGCAATTTAACTTAGTCACAACAGGTCACGAAAATGTGATCTTTTCCAACACTTCTTGGCTTTAGCCCCATCATCAGTCAAAAATTCAAAATATACAGGAGGTACATTAAAAGAGTATCTCCTCATTTTTATGACCCATATATTCCGAAAATTGTTTTTTTCTGAATAATGTGGTATATTATTCATATGACAATTGACGAGAGGAGGGCATAGGTAAAGAAGCAATACTTAAAGAAGGGGGATTTAAATTGAAAAAAGCTTTTTTCTTATTGTTTGTAATTAGTTTATCATTATTGGCAACGCCATCAGCATCATTAGCTTTGGAAGAAAAAGAACATGACTTGAAATTAACTAACGAGGATTTGTCACATTTACAAGAAGAATTAGTTAAATATGATGTAGAAGCAGAAATAGCTAAGAGTCTAAGTGAGAAGCTTAATAGCGGACAATTACTAGATTCCATGACTATGACAGAGGAAGATGCAGTAGATTCAAGAATTAAGAAGCATTTAGACGGTAGCGAAGAAAAACTCTATATCTATCCTGACGGTTCTATTACAGTGGCAGGTGTTGAACCTGATAAGATTACAGCTTTCGCAGAAGGTATTAAAGGAGGTAGTTGTAGAACTGGAACAGGTTATACAAATTGCACTAACAAAGTGGTTTACTATAAAAACCCTGGCGTTTGGGAAATCAGTTTTAGAGCAAATTATACATTTCAAAGATCGCAATTTGACATTATCTCAAGAGTTTATAATCATAGTGTATGGATGATTGGTGGAACAGCCCAAGACCCATCATTAAGAATGTTAAAATCAAAAGAAAATAGCGCAGGTCCAGCAAAAGCTCGCTTCTCTACTTATCTTAACTTAGGCGGAAGCTATGGAACTTTAACCAGAAGTGTTGAATTGAGAGTAGGTAATAACCGAGCAAAAGTTTACGCTGCTAAATATTATTAATATTTTACAATAGGGGACTATTCCTGAAGAGGAATCCCCTATTTACATTTTAGAAATTTAATTCTACAATTAAAGAAACATTAGATTAATTTCAATAGGAGGAATTGCTGTGTTTCTAGGAGATTTGTTGTCACAACTTTTCGTCTATGGATCAATAGTTTTAATAATATTGATTGTCTTTTTAATATATCGTAATTCGAAAAATAATTAACACATAAAAATCTGTATCCCTTCATAATAATATATTTTATGGTAGTTGTAGCATAAATTATTAAAAACATACCCATTTGATAAAAATAATTTTGCCTATTTTAAAAACAAACCTTCTTAAAGGAGATAAATAAAATTAAGAAAAATCGGGCAAAAACTGAGGCCACTGAAAAAGCCCAAAAAGATATGATTTCCAACTTTATCATGGGAATCATGTCTTTTTAGATGCAGGAATGTAAGTTTGTAAAGCTGGACATATGGCGATTCGCAAAGCACGCCAAGGAAAGAAAAGTGTCGCGAAGAACCAAACAGATACCTATTATTTTGACGTGGAAAAATGTAAATTTTGTCCGTTCAGAGAAGGCTGTTACAAATCTGGAGCTAAAAGCAAGAGTTATTTCGTAAGCACCAAATCGAATGAACAAAATGAACAGGCGAAGTTCCAAGAAACGAATGATTTTAAAGAGAAATCCAAAGAACGCTATAAGATTGAAGCGAAAAATAGCGAGTTAAAACACAGACACGGATATGATTTTTCAACATCTTCGGGTCTAGTTGGCATGGAAATGCAAGGAGCCATGGCAATATTCTCTGTAAACCTAAAACGAATATTGAAACTAATGGGTTAAAAATAAGCAAATTGAGTGCATAAATCAGTAAAATGAGGACTTACACTAAGAAATCATAAGATTTTCAGTGACCTCTCTTAGGCTGCCTTTCTTCTAAATTTAAATGGGATTGGTACCCTAATTTTTCTTGAATACGTTCTTCATTATAAGGCTTCATAAGTATTATTCCTACACAATTTCTGATCTCCTGAAATGATAACGAATTGTATTTAATTGGAATTCTTCCTATGTTAATTAGCAAACACCAATAGTTATTAATACACTATAAATAACGCACTGGAAATATAAAAGTTATAACTATGTCGAGAAAAACTTCCACTCCTTTAAAAGCAAATGACCATTCTATTCTAAAAAGTGGTAAAATAAGAAACAAATACTTTGTCACGGAAAGGAGTTTACTTCATGACAAACATTCCTATTTTGGATGGTCATAATGATACATTATTAAGATTACACAAGTCACATGAAAGTGAAATGATTTTCTTTAATGAAAATACTTTTGGGCATATTGATTTGCCACGTGCAAGAACAGGCAAGTTTGCTGGAGGCTTTTTTGCTGCCTTTACTCCAAATGAGAACTACAAAGTCGAACCAGAAAAACATGTAACTAAAACAGGATACGATATGCCCTTACCACCACCTATTGATCAGCCATTTGCATTGAATTATACGAACGCCTTGGCTGCAACTCTTTTTAAGCTAGAAGCCGCTTCAAATGGAAAAATAAACGTCGTGAAAAGCAAGGAAGAATTGATCCGTTGTTTGAACAAGCAAAAATTGGCTACTATTTTCCATATAGAGGGAGCTGAAGCGATTGATCGTGAGTTCCATGCGCTTCACGTCCTTTATCAAGCTGGGTTGCGATCATTAGGCATTGTTTGGAGTAGACCTAATCGATATGGCGAAGGTGTTCCTTTTCGCTATCCATCTTCTCCTAACATCGGTGATGGGTTAACAGATGATGGAAAACGCCTCGTAAAGGAATGTAATCAGCTCGGAATTATGGTTGATACAACGCATTTAAACGAGAGGGGATTTTGGGACGTTGTTCAGTTAAGTGATGCTCCTATTGTAGCAACTCATTCAAACGTCCATGCAATCTGTCCAATTTCAAGAAACCTTACCGATAATCAACTCAAAGCAATTAAAGATAGTAATGGAGTAGTAGGCATTAATTATGCAGTCAATATGTTACGTCCTGACGGTCAATTTGATACAAATATTCCATTAGATACCATTGTTGATCATATCTCCTATATAGCGGATAATTACGGAATTGATCATGTCGCTTTAGGATCCGATTTCGATGGCACAACTGTACCAGATAGTCTAAAAGATGTGACAGGTTTACCTAAATTACTAAAGAGGCTAGAAATAGCGGGGTTTGCAGAGCAAGAAATTGAAAAAATTGCTTATAAAAATTGGATACGCGTATTAGGAGAAACTTGGAAGGAGTAAGGTCTATAGTTAGCATTTCAGAAATTAGATATGTAGGGAGTTTATCCTAATAAAGTGATACTACAGGCAGTAACCGTTTACCGTTCTTCTACTTCATGTTTTCCAGCTTATTCAAGGAGATGACCTAAAGTAATAGGTGCTGTTATCTTCCACTTAGACTTGTCTAGCTTACATTTTCCAATTCTTAAGCTGGGAGTCCTACAGCACCTTAAATCCGGATAAACTCTAAATCTTAGTTTGTACTTGCCTCTTGCATCCTTTTTATCATATCAGAAGTAACTTTTACATCAAGTTGTGTAAAACCGCCTACGATAGATCCATAAACAGGTAAGAGAGAAGGAGTTAAAACTCGAAAATAGTCATCCTTTTCCAAGTTCCTATGGACAATTGGTAAAACTCCATCCACATCGTTAAAGATTCCGCCACACAATACCACTTTAACTTCTTCCCTATCTGTAAACAATTTACGATAAAGTGTTACGATGTGATGTACTATTTCAATTGCAGCATTTTCAACTATCCGGCTAGCTACACGATCATTTCTTTTATAGGCACAAAAAACAATTTCAGATAAACTTGCAATCGTTCTCTTCATATCTTGCGCAAAATAAATATGGTCAATGAGAGAGCGAGCATTATCTACACGGAAATGTTCATAGAGCATATCCAATAGTATTGTTTGATCTCCTCTTCCATCTTGGAATTTTAAAGCGGCAGATACACCTTGCCTTCCTATGCTGTAACCACTACCTTCATCACCAAGTAGATGCCCCCATCCCCCTACTCTATCTTTATTTTGCTTCTTGTTTATTCCATAAGCTACAGATCCGGTTCCTGATATATGAACGATCCCCGGATCACCCAAAGTTCCGGAATATAACGCATTTAACGCATCTATCTCCAAATAAACTTTGCTGTTCTTAGGAACTAATGATGATAAAATACCTGTTATTTGCTGTTTTATTTCAGCGCTCCCTGCCCCAGCTATACCTGCATAAACACAGATTACACGTTCAAATTCAACTGGTGCCCGATCTTTTATACGTTGGAATATAGCTTTAAATATCTCATGTAATTCCTGGTTAGATATTACATTTGCATTCGAAGGACCGACTGTAAAATTAATTACTGTATTTCCTCTCATATCAACCATTACTACCTGTGTTTTTGTACCCCCACCATCAATACCAATTATATATTCCATTTTCCCCCTTATTTCCCTTCCCTTTGTATATCCATAATGGCTTCACGTAAATTACCACTGTTTTCCTGTAAAATATAACAGGCCTCATCTGACTTCAATTGAAACATGCTAATAAGAATAGCTGCCTTTAAATTAAACTCAGATTCCTGCAAAGCCTTTTTTGCTTCATGTTCTGTAACATTAGCAATGTCACATACTATACTAACAGCTCTATCTCTTAATTTTTGATTCGTTGCTTGAACATCAACCATATAATTATTATATACTTTTCCATTTTTTATCATAGAAATAGTCGATATCATATTTAAAACCAACTTCTGAGCCGTACCTGCTTTCAAACGAGTAGAGCCTTGAATAACTTCTTCTCCTACAAGAAGTTCAATAGGATAATCGACTAATTGACTTATTTTTGTATTTTCCTTACAGACAATACAAGCAGTAGGTATATGCTGTTTTTTTGCTTGCTTAATTCCACCAATAACATAAGGTGTTTGACCGCTTGCTGCAATAGCGATTAGGAAATCTTTTGATGATAGATGCTGTTTCGCATCATGTTCCCCCGATTCTACACTATCCTCTGCATTTTCAATTGCTTGTCTGATCGCATTTTCCCCACCAGCAATCAAAGCAGTGAACAGATCGGGTTGAACCCCAAAAGTTGGTGGACATTCCGATGCATCTAGTACACCCATTCTTCCACTTGTGCCTGCCCCCATATATATAATTTTTCCGCCATTCTTAATCGTTTCGGTTACTTTTTGAATAACGGGCTCAATCTGATGAAAAGCTTTTTCTACAGAAACAGGAACCGTCGTATCTTCTTTATTCATATAAACCATAATTTCTTTAATAGACATTTGATCTAAACCCATTTAAAAGAACCTCTCTTCAATTTTGAGCTACATTCGTTTAACGTCCATGTAAAGCTAGTGAATAATTTTTTCAAAAGCTGCCACACCAAATTTATGTAACTCAAATTGTTTTCATTTTTCTTCGAAGCCAAACTTATCCCATGGCTGCAGATGATCAAGAAGTAATACCTCTTCCTCACGTATTCTGCCAACAACATTGGACTTACCTGAATTCACCATATCTTGCAATGCAATTTGTAACTCTCCAGCATATTGTTTATATAAATCACTTTCAATAATAATATCCCCGCGCTTTATATTCGGTGTATGATGCACAGGGAAAGAATGCCCTCGATACTTGACCCGACTTTGAGTAGACCGAATTAAATAATCAGATACATCCCCACGATAGAAATGTGGTTCATCAAAAATAATTTTTCTCTCCAAGTCAGAGATTCCTTCTTCTACTTTTATTGAAAAAATAATTTTTTCACGCTGTAGCGTACTCAGCTTCTTTAGCTCTTCTTCAGATGCATAAGCATTGCCAATAATTACATCGTCAATTAAATTGGTAGCCCATAAATGTTTTGCCTGTACTTCAATAGGTAATGTACGGTGCATTTCCAAAGTAGGAAGGCCTTCCATAATAGGCCATGGTCCATAAGTCGCATCGGAAGAAGATACAAATGCTGCTGTTCTTAAACCGTAATCTTTAAATTTCTTACTACACTGTATAAAAAAGTCATAAGCAAGACCTGAATACCTATGTGGATAAAAATTATGACAGCCTACTAACTTTTCTTTATTAGGACGATAACTCATGATATTATCTAAGTATTTCGTTGCGTTACTCATGTTTATTTCTATCTTTAATTCATACGGATTAAAAGTCATTTGCGCTTCTTCATTTCCAGTAAAGCCAAGATCTAATCGAATACCATCAACACCTAATGCATTAAAAAATGATAAATCATTATATGAAATATTTAATTCTGAAAAAACTCTTGGATTTATATCACAAATTACTTCCATACCCAGTTGTTTGGAGAACTGAATGGTTTGTTTAAAGTGTTCAATAATTTTCTCAGCATCACCTTCCATGGATAGAAGGCATGTAAAAATACGAGTAAAACCATATTTATGCGCCAATTCAATATACGCTAAATCATCTTCCACCCTTGAATGATTCGGGTATATAGAAATCCCCAAGTTTCTCATCTAATCACCTCTATCATGATAATTTTGTTTCTAAGCAATGAATTCGTTGTAGCATTTTTATCATCTGTTCAATTAAAGATATTTCACTAATGGATGTCATTAGATGGTCTTGGGCATGCACCATTAATAATGACATCTTCACTGGTTCATCATTTATTTCTGCTTGAATTAATTTCGTTTGCGTATTATGCGCTTTCGTTAATTGCTCTTGTGCTTCCTTCAATTTTTCTTCTGCATCGGAAAATGCGCTCTCATAAGCTAACTCCAGAGCTTTGTAGGCAGTAGCTTTCGCGTCACCACCGTGGGAAATAATAGAAAAAATATCCATTTCTACATTCATGATATAGACCTCCTTAGCTATTTATCAACATCATATCATACTTAAAATAAAATTTTAAGTTTTATTTTTTTATATTGAATTTTTCTTTCACATACTATATAATCAATGTATGTGAAACCCTTTTCACATTTTCACGACTTATACAAATTGAGGAGGTAATAAAATGAAAGTGTTATTTGTATGTTCTGGGGGAATGTCTAGCGCAATTGTAGTTAAGGCGCTAAAGACGGAAGCGAAAAAACATGGGCATGAAATGGAAGTCCACGCTATTGGAACAAGTGAGGTTGAACAAGAAATGCAAAAAGAGTGGGATGTTTGTATGGTCGCACCACAAATTAAACACCGCTTTGACCAAGTCAAAGTGCATGCGGACGAAGCAGGAGTTCCTTGTGGAGCAATTCCAGCACAAGCTTACACGCCATTAGGTGGTCCTTTACTATACAAAACTCTAAATGAACTCATCAAGTAAAGCGAAGGGGAGAGATTACCTTGAGTAAATTTGTAGATTTTATGGAAAATAAACTATCCGCTCCTATGGCACGTTTATCGGAACAACGTCATTTATTAGCTGTTCGAGATGGAGTTATTTCTGCATTACCTTTTATTATTGTTGGATCATTCTTTTTAATCTTTGCTTTTCCGCCATTACCACAGGATTGGTCAATTACACAATGGGCAACAGCGCATGCTGCAGAAATTTTAATTCCATACCGAATGACCATGTTTATTATGTCATTATACATAGCATTTGGTATTGGCTATAATCTAGCGAAGTCCTATAAAGTAGACCCTTTATCCGGAGCGCAAATCGCTGTTGCGGCTCTACTATTAACCCTAACGCCAACTGCTCTTGATGAATTAGGGTTTGTTCTACCAATGCAATATTTAGGTGGACATGGACTATTTGTTACCATTATTGTATCCATTCTTGCTGTAGAAATATTTAGAGTTTGTAAACAAAAACAAATTACCATTAAATTACCTGAGCAAGTACCATCTTCGGTTTCTCGCTCATTCGAAGCACTTATTCCCGTTGCCATAGTAATCATCTTAATGTCAACCATTACCGTTGTAATGGGAGTAAATCTACATCATGTAGTCGATAAATTAGTTGCTCCATTAGTAACTGCAGGCGATAGCTTATTCGGTGTATTAGTACCAGTATTTCTCATCACTTTCTTCTGGTCATTCGGTATACATGGGGTTTCTGTCGTAGGTTCTATTGCAAGGCCACTATGGGAAGTATATCTTGTTAACAACTCTCAAGCAGTGGCAGATGGAGCTTCGACCATTCCGCATATCGCACCAGAAACTTTTTACCAATGGTTTATTTGGATAGGTGGTTCTGGGGCTACATTAGGTCTCGTTATTGCGATGTTGCTTTTCGCAAGATCTAAATACATTAAAAATTTGGGTAGAGCTACGATCGTTCCTAGTTTGTTTAATATAAACGAACCAGTTATTTTCGGGGCACCAATTGTTCTTAATCCCTTATTGATTATTCCGTTTATTATTACGCCAATTGTTACAGCGATTATTGCTTATTTTGCAACATCTATAGGATTAGTAAGCCCGACATATATTATGCCACCATGGACATTACCAGCTCCAATTGGTGCATACTTATCCACTGGTGGTGATTGGCGAGCTGTTGTATTAGTACTAATAAATATTACCATATCTGTAACAATCTATATGCCGTTCTTAAAGCTATATGATAAAAAAATGATAGCTATGGAACAAGGAGAGGAATAAGAAAATAACATTACAATGGGACAGGCATCCAAAGCATTAGGCTCCCATTCATTATTATCGGAGTGTAATAATATGAAAGAATTTGGAGTGCAAGGTGGAACGCAGCTATATGGGATCAATTTCATCCTTGCGTAAGACGTTCATTTTTCCTATGCAGCAATGAAGAAAAGAGAATAGAAGGTGTTCTCTTTTCTTTTTACTCTATAGATGAGGTGAAAATATGATTCAATCCAAAGGCATCATCCCTAGAATTAGTTTTAAAGGGGTATTTGTGTTTATGTCAATAACCATTTTAGGGTTATTGCTGTTTCCCACCCTTTTCATGACTTTAGGTATTACTAAAACAGCTAGTTTTTTTATCGCTTGTACCATTTCTTCATCCATTGGTAGTATGCTCGTTTTAACTAAAATTGATGGAAAACCTACTGAAAGAATCTATTTCAGAAAAAGAATAGCGCTTTCAATGATTGTCGGACTTTTATCAAGTGCACTCATTATTTTTGTTTTTGGAGGAGATATTTTTGGATACTAAAGGTATAAAACTTGTCACTATTGGCGGTGGATCAAGCTATACACCAGAATTTGTGGAAGGCATTATTAAACGGTATAACGAATTACCAGTCAAGGAGCTCTGGCTTGTCGATATCGAAGACGGCAAAGAAAAACTTGATATTGTAGGAAACCTAGCTCGAAGAATGGTTAAAAAAGCCAACATCCCGATGGAAGTACATTTAACTTTAGATAGAGAAACTGCTTTACAAAATGCGGACTTTGTAACTACACAAATTCGAGTCGGATTGTTAGATTCAAGAATTAAAGATGAAAGGATACCAATTAAACACGGAATGATTGGCCAAGAAACAAATGGTGCTGGCGGATTATTTAAAGCCCTTCGAACCATTCCAGTATTAATGGAGATTGCTGAAGACATGCAAAAATTATGTCCAAACGCTTGGTTAATTAATTTTACAAATCCAGCAGGTATCGTTACGGAAGCATTAGTAAAATATAGTAAACATAAAAAAGTGGTTGGTGTTTGTAATGTACCAATTAATATGAAAATTACTATTGCAGACCTTTTAAGCGTGCCTGAAGAAAAAGTTCAAATTGAATTCGCAGGTTTAAACCATATGTCTTATGGTACGGATGTATTTGTAGACGGGGAATCAAAATTAGCGGAAGTGATTGAATTATTGGCTAAACCTGAAAATCAACTATCTATGAACAATATAGCACCTCTTCCATGGGAAGAAGAATTTATTAAAGCACTTCATATGATACCTTCTCCTTATCATCGTTATTATTATAAGACGAAGGAAATTTTAGCTAATGAACAAAAAGAATACCAAGAAGGAAAAACAAGAGCAGAAACAGTCAAAGAGCTGGAAAGTAAGTTATTTGAACTTTATAAAGATCCAGACCTAAATATTAAACCACCCCAACTTGCTGAAAGAGGTGGCGCATACTATAGTAATGTCGCTTGTAATCTTATTTCATCTATTTATAACAATACAGGAGACATCCAAACGCTTAATGTTGTGAACAACGGAGCAATTTCCAGTCTTCCTGACAACACTGTAGTCGAAGTGAACTGTACCGTAACAAATAAAGGACCAATCCCTTTAGCTGTCGGTGCTTTACCATCTCCTATTAATGGACTTATTCAACAAATCAAGTCTTTTGAGCTAGCTGCGATTGAAGCAGCTGTAACAGGTTCTTATGAAAAAGCATTGTTGGCATTATGTATTAACCCTTTAATTACAGATGATGGAAAAGCAAAAGTAATTCTTGATGAATTACTTGAAGCACATAAAGAATATTTACCACAATTTCAATAATACTTAATAAAAAACTTGGCTTGTCACCATGTCCTATGGCGAATGCTGTAGTTTTTCTTAAACGATAAAAACCATACGTCAAAAATGAAAGCTACATTCTGGCGCATGGTTTTTATTTTTATCTTCCCCCTACAGAATCCCGATACACAATTTCATGTGGAATAATGATACGTTTTTCAGGGACAAAATCCGATTGCGTTTTTTCAATTAAAGCTTTCGCAGATTGTACACCCAGTTGATATATTTGAATGTCAACAGTTGTTAAAGCTGGACTTGTCAGTTCAGATAGGTATACATTGTTAAAGCTTACCAATGAAATATCAGTAGGGACATCATACCCTAATTTTTCCAAAGCACTTAGCACCCCTAGACTCATTAAATCATCACTTACAACAATTCCTGTTGGCGGATGCTCTAATTGCAGCAACTTCTCTATTGCTTCTCTCCCTCCTGATTGAAGGAATTCACTATGAATACAATAAGCTTCACAAACTGGTAGTTCCGCTTCATTTAAAGCCGCTTTATATCCGTTTTCTCGATCCATCGTTACAATAAGATCTCTGGAACCACCAATAAAAGCAATATGCTCATGGCCTTGGTCAATTAAATAATTTGTTATCTCTTTTCCTGCTTTATAGTTATCATTATCGACATGTGTAATTTCACTTACATAATCATACGGTTTTCCTACAATTACAAATGGGAAATCTTTTTCACGCAAAAAATTTGTTATTCGGTCATTCATACGTGAGTAAAGTAAAATGATTCCGTCTACATAACTGCCATAAACCATACGTTCTACTTCAGCAAACATCTCTTCTTCTGTTCCACCACTCGATAACATCATCGAATATTGCATATCATGGGTAACCGTTCCGATACCTCGCAACACTTCCGGGAAGAACGGATTTTGTAAAGACTTATCAGCAGATGAAGGCATCACAACGCCAATCGTTTTGGTAGACTTGGCGACTAAATTTCTAGCATTTACGTTAGGGTGATATCCTAATTCCTTCATTGCCTTTCGAACCTTCTTTTTCGTATCCAGACTGATTCTCGGATTATCTGCAATTACTCTAGACACAGTAGAAGGTGATACACCTGTCGCCTTTGCTACATCTTTTATTGTTACCATTTTTTACATCTCACCCTCTACTCCATCATTTGTATCATTAGTTAGTATATGTTATAGGTTTATCGTTGTTTGCTTTCCACTTTTCGCTCCATTTATTATAACATGCTGCCCTTCGCTAAGACCAATTACATTCACTTTTATGTCCTGATAACTTGGCTGATACGTACCCTCTTTGCGTTTCACTTCAACGGCTACTTGATCCTTTGTCGAGATGATCTCTAAGTCGAGTTTAAGATAAGTACCATTCTCAAAAGCAAATGTTTCTCCATCATCATCATAAAGCATACATGTATATGTTGCATCTTTCTGGCTTGCGAAAATATGCATGGTCATATCGGTTCCTTGTTTTTCCTTGTTAGAGATATAAGGATTTTGCAACACTGCTGTTCCTTTTTTAATAAAGATCGGTAATTGATCCAGTTCTGCATGAACAAGGTGTACTTTACCCCCTTCAAATTCTTTTCCCACAATGAAGTCTACCCAATCACCTTCTGGAAAGTATACAGCACGATCTGTAACTGCTGGGGCTAAAATTGGCGCGATCATCACATTATCCCCAACCATAAATTGATCGTTTAGATTATAGGTCTTCTCATCAGTAGGATACTCCATGAATAACGGACGCATTACAGGCAAACCTCGTTCACTTGCTTGACGAAACAACGTATACCATTGTGGCATCCATTCATAACGCATTTTAATATATCTTCTTATAATATCTTCATACTCTTCCCCAAACTGCCATGGCTCTTGATACAGCGTTCCGATAGCTGAATGATTACGGAAAAACGGTGTAAACGCGCCAACTTGCGTCCAACGAACCAATAGTTCTGGGTTTGTATCATGGGCAAATCCACCTACATCAGGGCCAGTAAAAGCAACACCAGATAACCCTAAGTTCATTACCATTGGCAGACTCATTTGTAAATGTTCCCAAAAGCTCCGATTATCGCCCGTCCATACTGTAGCATACCGTTGTACACCAGCGTAACCGGAACGAGTAAGCAAAAAAGGACGTTTACCATTTAATTGTTCTTTTAATCCTTCGTAGGTTGCTTTCCCCATTAATAAACCGTAGACATTATGCAATGCACGATGTGTTGTAGGATTGCCATCATTCCGATGCATGACAGCGGTATCCATTGTTTTTGTTTCATTAAATACAGCTGGCTCATTCATATCATTCCAGACACCTTCTACACCCATATCGCTGTAAAACATATGCTTATCGCCCCACCATTTCCTTACACGTTCCTCGGTAAAGTCAGGAAAGGCGCTTTTACCTGGCCAAACTTCTCCAATATAAATATCATCTTCAAGATACTTACAGAAGTTGTCATCTCTTACCCCTTCTTGGTAAATGGTATATTCAGGATCTTTTTTCACACCTGGATCAACGATTGGCACAACACGAATTCCCATATCTCGAAGATCCGCTATTAATTTTTTAGGATCAGGGAAACGATTTTTATCAAACGTAAATACACGATAACCATTCATATAATGAATATCTAAATGGATGACATCAACAGGAATATCTCGCTCCACAAATTTTTTCGCTAAAGCACGAACTTCTTCTTCCGATTCGTAGCTATACCTTGACTGGTGATAGCCTAATGCCCACTTTGCTGGAAGAGGCATTCTTCCAGTTATGAAAGTATATTGTTCTAAAACTTCTTTTGGAGTGGGCCCTGCCATCACATAATAATCGACTTGTCCCCCTTCTGCACGAAAGGTATACATATTATTATAGCTTTTCATATCAAAGGTCGTTCTAAATGTATTATCAAAAAAGATACCATGTGCTTTTCCTTGGCGTAGTGTCATAAAGAAAGGAATAGATTGGTACAAGGGATCTGTTTCTGGATTATGCGGTGCATATACATCACTATTCCACATCTCATATTTTTCTCCGCGTTTATCTAAAAAACCACTTTTTTCTCCGAATCCATAGTAATGATCTGTAGTGAATTTCTCTTTACATACGATTACTTCTCCGTTTTCTCTAAAAGCCATGCCACGTTCTTTTTCTCGAACAATAACGCGTCCGTTGATTTCATGAATAGAGACACGAAATGGCTGTTTACGTATAGCAACTTCAAGCTCCTCTGTTTGTAACAAAATGATATCCGACATTTCCTTTTCAGTAATTGGCATGTTTTTTGGCTCTACTACCACTGATTTCGAGTCATTTAAATCAACTTTCCCTGTAGGATTCATTACAACCCTAACAATGGAAGGATGATAAAAACAAACAACGACATGTCCCTTTTCACATCGAAAAGAGTAGCCTTGGGAATTTCTCTTAAACTCTATTACATTCCCAATATCGCAGAATCGAATTGCTTCTGTCTCTGTATTATTTCCTGGATGAATAGCAAAACTAGTATCCTCTAGCACGGTAATACCTCCTACTGTCGATTTTCGAACCGAAAAAAGATATGTTGCTACCCTTTCGTCGCTCCTGAGGTTAAACCAGAAATTAAGTAACGTTGCAATAATAAGAACACAAGCGCAATTGGCACAGCAATAAGGATGGAACCAGCAGCAAACCTAGTGAAATTTGTTGAAAATTGGTCATTGATAAAATTAAATAACCCTAGTGCTAATGTATATTTTTCAGGACTTGTTAGCACAATCCTTGGCAATAAAAAGTCCATAAATGGCGCCATAAAATTAAATAATGCGACAACGGCTAAAATAGGCTTGGCCAATGGTAACATAATCGTCCAAAATATTTTTAAATGACCTGCCCCATCTATTTTTGCCGCTTCGTCCAGTTCTTTAGGTATCGTATCAAAGTACCCTTTCACCAACCATGCGTTGAAAGGAATTTGCCCACCTAAATAGATTAACATTAAACCATAAAGAGAATCGGTTAAGCCAATTGTATTTAATAGAATGTACAAAGCAACCATACCCATTAAAGCAGGAAACATTTGTAATAGTAAAAACATGTACAATCCGTATTTTCTACCAACAAATTTGTATCGTGAAAATGCGTATGCAATTAACGATGTAATGATAACCGAACCGACAGAATTGACAACGGCAACATAAAGGCTATTTTTATACCAGATGACATAATCACTATTTGGATCAGTAAACAACCATTTATAATGTTCTAACGTTGGGTTTTTTGGTATTAGCTCTGTAACCATCATGTTAGAACCCGGATTTAAGCTCATCATAAATGCCCAAAACAGTGGGTATGCGATTAAAACAAACATAACAAATAAAAAAATATAGATAAACGTTACTTCTATTTTTGATTTTTTCTTACGCGACATAGCCATTAGTAACGCCCCTCCTCTTTAAACGAAGCCGTTTTTCTAAACTGATAAAAGGCAAATATAGAAACAACTAACCCCATAATTATCGTGATTGCAGCAGCCATATTGTAGTTATTAGATTCAAATGTTAGTTTATACACCCAGGATATTAGTATATCTGTTCCCCCAGCGTTTTGACCACGAACTGCTGGGTTACCTTCATTAAATAAGTAAATAATATTAAAGTTATTAAAGTTTCCTGCATATTGCATAATTAACAATGGCGCAGTTGCAAATAAAATATGCGGTAATGTAATGTGTCGTAATTTTTGCCATCTTGTACCACCATCCACATCTGCTGCTTCGTACATATCTCGAGGAACGCTTTGCAATACACCTGTAAATAAAGCAAACACAAACGGAAAACCTAGCCACGTTTGAATCATAATTAAAGCAACCTTTGTCCAAAATGGATCAGATAACCAAGGCAACATAACATTAAACTGGCTTAGAATATCACGATTAATGGCTCCAAAAGTAGGATTAAATAAGGCCGAGAAAATTAAGATAGAGACAAACGCCGGAACCGCCCAAGGAAGAATTAGTATCGTCCGTATTGCCCGTTTAAATTTTATTCGTGTATCGTTTACTAACAATGCTAATATTAACCCTAAAGCAATCTGCAATGTAGTGGCAACAACCGTCCATACTATCGTCCAACTAAAAACACTAAAAAATGTATCTTTCCAAATATCAATATGAACTAAATCAACAAAATTAGTAAAACCCACCCAATCCAACAGTTTTCGGGGAGGGGCATTATATTGATTGTAGTTTGTAAATGCTAACGCAAACATAAATAGTAAAGGTACTACAACAATAAATAACAACATAATTAACCCCGGCATTATCATGAAATAAGGGAAACCGTTGTTATAAAACCCTTTTACACCCTGTAACAAGGTTGGTTTAGGTCGATTTGCTTCTCTTGCTATGGCGTCAGAACGAGCATCCATAAAATTATAGATGTATATTCCAATACCGAATGCTAATACAATTAATGAAATTAAACCTTGAATAAGTAATTGAATAGAATGGTGTTCCCTAGGTATCGTACCAAGTGTAAAAAGCCCCCAAATACCTATATCTATATAATCCCAAGTTGTAATTAAAAATGCAGTTGAAATAATTAAAAATATAAAACCTTTTAAAAAACGTCGATTATACATTTGTCCTAAACCAGGTATAATAGATAAGATTACTGCTAGTGTACGAGGTTGTATTTTTCGGGTTTTAGATACCATCTTTTCTTCAGCCATCCCGTTTCTCCTCCTCTTGAAACATACTGTGACAAAATTTATCGTAAGCGATTGCGGTATAGTCTCTCTATACCGCAATCATATTTTAATTAGCGCCAGTAGACTCTATTTTTTGTTTAATAGACTCTACTGCCTCATTTAAAACTTCCTCTACAGGTTCACCTTTAGAAATAAAGTTTAAAGCATCATTAAACGGTTCCCATACTTGCTGCATAGCCGGTACACTAGGCATAGGCTCTCCATATTTAGTCTGTTCAGCAAATGCTGAGTAAAGAGGATTTTCAACAATTTCCGGGTCTTCCATGGCATCTTTACGCGCAGGTAGTTCTCCGGCAATATCGTAATAAAGTAAAGAACTCTCAAAATTAGTCAAATAAGCCATTAAATCTTGAGCCCACTCTTTGTTTTCTGAATAATAAGAAAGCATATATGACTTAATACCTACAAATGATTTAGGGTGTTCCCGGTTATCTAAAACAGGAATTGGAGCTGCACCTAAATCTTCTCCTAAATCTTCCTCATATTCTCGAACCATCCACGGTCCATTGATAACTGCGGAAACCTTACCTTCTTTAAATAAACCATTCAATATATCAGGAGTTAGATCTTGTGGAATATATTCTTTTTCGTACCATTCTTGTACTAATTCTCCACCTTTGATAGCGCCTTCATTATTTAAACCGATATCCGTTGTATCGTATTTCCCATTTTCATTTCCGAAAACGTAAGCTCCATTTCCTGAAAAGAATGGATATACAAAATACAAATTCGCTGCTTCTAACAAAAATCCATATTCATCTCTTGCAGGATTAGTATCCTTTTCAGCAATTTCCATAATCTGTTTCATTTCTTTCGGTTCTTCTTTTACACGAGACTTGTTATAAAACAGAGCATAAGTTTCCGAAACAGCTGGATAACCCCAATACTCTTCCTCATATTGCACAGCTTTCAAAGCATTCTCTGTATATTCTTCTTCTTTTTCTCCAAGATCAATTGGCTCTACCAATCCTCTAAGGACTAAGTCGCCTATTCTATCATGAGGTTGGTAAATAACGTCTGGTCCATTACCTGCAGGACCCTCTACATCCAATTTTTCAATTTGTTCTAACATACTAACTGGAATCATTTCAACTTTAATCCCTGTTTCTTCTGTGTACTTTTTGGTCATTTTTTCTAAGGCTTCTCTTTGTTTTTCTTCATCATTTACCCACAGCGTTAAAGTTTCTGGTTTTTCTGGCATTTCATCAGTAGTTTTGGCATCTTCTTTTTCACCTGATTTTTTACTATCATCAGGCCCACAAGCTGCTAAAAAGCCAATAAGTAAAAACATTGCAAGTAAATACATAAAACCTTTTTTCATATTTGACCCTCCTAAAAATGAAGTTATTCACAATCAGCACATTTTGTGAAAACGTTTGCGCTATATTGTATTTTTATTATACATCAATTTAAGTAAAATGCAATATTAAATATAAATTGTTTTCTTTATTAAGTATAGTATGGTTACGTTTGCAACGAATTACACTTTATTCTCATTATATTAGCGCAAACGTTTTGATGAAGGGTAACTGAATTTTTTATTAATCCTTCACTTTTAGATTGACATTTTAAATTAAGCGTTTAATAATTAATTTATATACTATGTTAGACAGCATAATTTGAGGGCAATGCTTTTGTTTATCAAACAACCCCGACTTTTGATGAAGTCGGGGTTGTTTTTTTGAAGGGAGGGTAATTGTTGCTAACTTCTCACAAAATTATAAGGAGGATGTATGAATGAAAAATATTTGGAAATCGCTTGCATTAATTATTTTTATTTTTTTCGCCACACCCAACCTCGTTTCAGCTGATCAAAATGAAATGAGCACAATTAATTACTCTAAAGATGTTATTTACCAAATTGTAACAGACCGCTTTTGGGACGGCGATAAAAATAACAACCCACCAAGTGATATATACAGCGCGGACTGCCAAAACCTTCATAAGTATTGTGGAGGGGATTGGCAAGGAATTATAGACAAAATTAATGACGGTTATTTAACAGACTTAGGCATTACAGCTATTTGGATTTCTCAACCAGTTGAAAATATACATGCTTTGCATCCAAATGGCTATACATCATACCATGGTTATTGGGCTAAAGATTATAAACGAACAAACCCTTATTACGGAGATTTTTCTGATTTTGATCTTTTAATCAATACTGCACACCAAAATAATATTAAAGTAATAATGGATTTTACACCTAACCACTCTTCTCCAGCTTTAGAGTCAGATCCAAATTATGCTGAAAACGGAGCAGTATTTGATGACGGCTCATTATTAGGTAGTTATTCCAATGACCCTGAAAATATTTTTAACCATAATGGAGGAACTGATTTTTCAAGTTACGAAGATAGTATTTATCGAAACCTATATGACTTAGCTGATTATAATTTAAATAGCGCCAAAATGGACAACTATTTAAAAGATTCCATTAAGTTATGGCTAGATAAAGGCATTGATGGTATCAGAGTAGATGCAGTAAAACATATGCCTCAAGGATGGCAGAAATCACTAATGAATGAGATTTATACACATAAGCCTGTATTCACTTTTGGAGAATGGTTTTTGGGTAAAGGAGAAATTGATCCAAAAAACCACCATTTTGCTAATGATAGTGGTATGAGCTTATTGGATTTTAGATATGGACAAACTATTCGTTCTGTTTTAAAGGATGGTACAAGTAATTGGCATCAATTTCATGAGATGATAAAACAAACAAAAAATAATTACAATGAAGTAAATGATCAAGTAACATTTATTGATAACCATGATATGGCTAGATTTACATCTGAAAAGTCTTCAAAAACATCTACAGATATTGCATTAGCAGTATTATTAACTTCTAGAGGCGTACCTACTATCTATTATGGTACGGAACAATATTTAACTGGAGACAAAGACCCTGAAAACAGAAAACCAATGACAAAGTTTGATAAAACTACGAAAGCATATAAAGTCATCCAAAAGCTATCAAACTTAAGAAAAACAAATCCAGCTCTTGGCTACGGACGTACAAAACAAAGATGGATAAATTCAGACGTATATATATTTGAAAGAAAATTTGGTAACAACGTTGTGATAACCGCTGTAAATAAATCAGATAAAACGTATACAATTTCTAATCTTAAAACATCCTTTCCAAAAGGAAAATATCGAGACATACTAAACAGTAACTTAGCTGGAGTAGATTTGGTTGTTCAAGATAATGGAGATGCGGATAATTTTGATATCGAACCAAATTCAGTATCTGTTTGGGAATGTACTCAAAAATCTGAATCACCCTTAATAGGACATGTTGGTCCTATGGAAGGACAATATGGAAATACGGTTACAGTTTCTGGAGAAGGGTTTGGAAAGGAAAGAGGTACCCTAAAAATAGGGGATGAAAAGGCAAAAATAATAAGCTGGGATGATTCAAAAATAAAATTCCAAATACCGAAGATGTCTGGCGGAAAATATGATATTTCACTTAAAACATCTCAAAAAATAGAAAGCAATACCTATCAAGATTTTGAAGTTTTAAACGGAAAACAAGTAAGTATTCAATTTGTAGTTAATGACGCCTATACAAGAACGGGAGATAATATTTATCTAACCGGTAATATAAGTGAACTTGGCAATTGGAAAACCGAGGAAGCCATTGGTCCTATGTTCAATCAAGTTCAGTATAAGTATCCTAAATGGTATTATGAGGTAAGTGTCCCTGCTAATAAAAAAATTGAATTTAAATTTATAAAAAAAGATCATACAGGTACTGTAATATGGGAAAGTGGAAAAAATCACACATATACTACACCAAAACAAGGGACCGATACAATTAAAGTAGATTGGCAGGAATAAATATTTAACTCACTTTAATGGAAGGTGGCTCGCGCTCTATGCGAGCTGTGGTGGTTTCTGACTCTAGTAACAAAGGAATTTTAAAACAATTTTAGCGCAAACGTTTTAATTAAGGAGGTAATAAAAATGAGGAAAGAAGCAATCTATCATAGGCCTAAAAATAACTTCGCTTATGCCTACGACAAAGAAACACTACACATTGTTCTACAAACAAAAAAAGACGATATGAAAACAGTACAGCTTATATTTGGTGACCCATACAATTGGAAAAATGACGAGTGGCAAAGTGAAACGAATTCAATGGTTAAAACAGGTTCTACAGATTTCCATGATTATTGGTTTATTGCCATTCGCCCACCATATAAACGATTACGCTATGCTTTTATTTGCAGTGATGAATCAGAAACGTGCTTTTATGGGGAAAGTGGCATTTTTGACAACCCTCCAAAAGGTATCGCTAACTATTTCTGCTTTCCATTTTTAAATGCAGCCGATGTATTTCAAGCACCAGAATGGGTGAGAGATACGATTTGGTATCAAATTTTCCCCGAACGATTTGCAAACGGGGATAAAAATCTAAATCCTGAAGGCGCTTTACCTTGGGGGTCTACCGATCCTTCAACAACAAACTTTTTTGGCGGGGACTTTCAAGGAGTTATGAATCATTTAGATCACCTTGAAAGTTTAGGAATAACAGGCATTTATTTTACGCCAATTTTTAAAGCGGATTCTAATCACAAGTATGACACGATAGATTATATGGAGATTGATCCGCAGTTTGGTGATAAACAAACGTTTAAAAAGCTAGTGGAAGCTTGCCACGATCGAGGGATTAAAGTAATGCTTGATGCCGTATTTAATCATAGTGGCTATTACTTTCCACCGTTTCAGGATGTATTGAAAAACCAAGAGCATTCCAAGTACAAGGATTGGTTTCATATTTGGAATTTCCCTGTCGTTACAGAGCCACAACCAAACTACGACACATTTGGATTTGTCGCATCGATGCCTAAACTAAATACGGAAAATCAGGAAGTAAAAGACTATCTATTAAAAGTTGCGCGTTACTGGATAGAGGAATTTGATATTGATGGTTGGAGACTAGATGTAGCTAATGAAGTGGATCACAGTTTCTGGCGCGATTTTCGTCGTACCGTTAAAGAAGCAAAGCCAGATGCTTATATATTGGGTGAAATTTGGCATGATTCCATGACTTGGCTGCAAGGCGACCAGTTTGATGCTGTTATGAATTATCCGTTTACGAATGGGGTCATCGACTTCATTGCCAAAAATACAATGGCTGCAACTACATTTAAAAATGCGATTACAAAAGTATTGCATATGTACCCAAGGAATGTAAATGAAGTGGCATTTAATTTATTAGATAGTCATGATACACCAAGAATTTTAACGATAGCTAACGAAAATATCGACCGTATTAAATTGCTTTACCTGTTCCAGTTTTCCTTCTCAGGAACCCCTTGTATATATTACGGGGATGAAATCGGCATGAGCGGAGGACACGACCCAGGTTGCCGCGCTTGTATGGAATGGGATGAGGAAAAACAGAATTGGGAGCTGTTTACCTATGTACAGAGACTAATTCATTTACGTAAAACGGAGCCTTTATTCGGAAATGACGCTTCATTTCGCTTTTTATATGCAAATGATAAGACGAATACGATTGCCTATGAAAAATATGACGAGAAAAAACGTCTTATTTTCCTGTTAAATGCAGGTGAAAAAGAGGCTAGTATATCAAATGCTTGCATTTTTGAAGCGAGCGAGCAAGTAAATGAATGGAGCGTTTCTCTCCAATCAAATGGTGTGAGTAAAGAATGTACAAACATATCAGAATCGCTAACTGTACCAGCTCTTTCCTATCGTATATTTGAATGTACGAAATAATATGTAAAGCCTTTTGAGGTGGTTTCTCAAAAGGCTTTTTCGTACTATAGGATGGCTTCGATGTTTCGTATATGGCTGATAGTATCTTAAGATAACTCAATTTGTCCACCTGCTTTATGCAACAGAAATGAATGAATTTGTTGTTTGTGGTGATTATCATGCCAAATAAATGCGGCAATATAATTAAATAATGTGTGTGGATAACCAGAATATTGATCCATTTTCTCGCCGTTTAATGTGAAGTTTGCAAAAGATTCAGCTTCTGTTTTCTGTTTTACAGCAAAAACTAATTTTTCACGCGTAATCGTTTTTTGCTCAATGAGATGTTTGCATATGCACAGGCTGGCGTGTTGATTATTTCAAAGTCCACGCTCTGAATAGTAGCATCTTGCTTCATTTTTGGAAGCATTTCTTCAAGAATGTACCTATCCCAAAAAGTCATATGACTAATGATCTCTGCTGTCGACCACTTCCCTTTCGCAATTGCTTGGAACATGTCATCTTCTGGCACTTTGGTTAACTCGCTTATCCAATTATTGCATATAGCAAATGCATGTACTAACGCTTTCATACTTTCCATCGTTCTTCCTCCCCACTCCCCATATAATTCGATATAATCATTAGTACCCAAACGCCCATCATACATATTATCCAAATTTACGAAAAAGTCCTTCTTTTGGGATTTTTATTTCTATGAGGAAAAGGGTTGATGAATAAAAATGATAGGAGTATTATATTTTATGTAATACCTTTGCTGGTGTAGCACAGTTGGTAGTGCACTTCACTCGTAATGAAGGGGTCGGAGGTTCGAATCCTCTCACCAGCATTAATACAGTAGAGCGCTTAAACCTTTTATGTCAATGGTTTAGGTGCTCGTTTTTATTGGTACAGTTTATACTATTTTTGAGTGATACAGCATTTTTGCCGCAAAACTGCCACAAAAAAATGTAACCTTATATTAATAAATTCATATAATAAATGAAAAACGTATGGTGTGTTTTAAGTCGGTTAAAATTTTGTTGTCGATATAGAACTTTTTCTTTTAATAATATTAATACCATCGTTTTTAATAATTCCTCAATAGAACGGGAGCTTTGGGGCAACAGAAGCGGCGAAAGCTTTAAGTTTTTCAAAACCTCATGATGCAATAAAAAATCACGTTGATGAGGATGACTCCGCCATCCACGGAGTCATCGACAAACTAGGCAGAAAACAAAGAAAGAAATTCGTGAATGAATCGGGATTGTACGCTTTGATCTTTGGAGCTTCTAAGCAAGGTAATAATCCAGAAATAAGAGAAAGAGCTAAGAAATTTAAACGTTGGGTAACTCATGAAGTGCTTCCGTCAATCAGAAAACATGGAATGTACATGACAAACCAACTAGCACAAGAAATTACGAACAATCCAGAAATCATCCATTTTATTGCAGAGCAAGTCGCCAAAATAAATACGGCTAATAATCAATACCATGAACAAACGAACAACAAATTAGAAGTTATCGACAAAAAGATTTTTAGTTATCAATTCCTGTGACTTCTGTTGCCTTATTTAAACTTAATTCAATATCAGTATTCCCCACAATATGTCTTACCTTTTTAGTATAAAGTTTATTCGTCGTAGTTTTTGCAAACAGCACGATAATAACTTTTTCTCCAGTAGAGTACCCTGCTTTAAATAATTTTAGATCAATCTCTCTTTTGCTTTTTGTAAACCCTTTAGTATCAGCCCATTCTAATTTCACTCTTTTTGTATCCCTTGATAAAACATTGATTTTCTTATCCTTTTTCATTTTTATATAAAATCCTATTTCGGTAATAATAATAGGTACATTTCTCTTATTTACAAACCTGATTTGATATAGCCTCTTCTCTTTTCTAAACAATAATTCTCCCTTTGGAAAATTACTAACACGAACGGTATACAATGTAACTGCAAGTGCTAAAAGAGTCAATACTGAGAGTGAAATATTTGATATGGCAGTTATAGCATTCCAATCAACTATACCGTTTTCAAGCAATTCAGCAACCCCCTTTTTTCACTAAGTTATTATCTCGCCATCCTTTTCGAGGACTGTCCTGTGATAATCTGGATTAACTTCTTCTGTTGGTTGTTTATCCCAACAGTTTGCTCTTTCTAATAATTTAAGCCAGCAGGAACAGCCATTTTATATTCGCCGATATATAAGCGGTGACCTCTATCCTCATTGGTTATCGCTCCTCTCGTGCTCTTCCTTCTATCTTCTTTTCGCTTCCCCCTTCATATTTGACGGAAACAGGTCATTTAATGTGCATTTAAATATTTTTGCTAACAATAACCCTTCTTGAATAGTGAACTGTTTTTTTCCGCGTTCTTTTTCGTGGTATGTTTGAGGATGCACCCCCAACTTTATTGCTACCTCTTTTTGATTTAGCCCACTTTCCCTTCTCGCTATATACAGATTGGAATTCATCTACCTTTCCTCCTTATACTTAATTAGCTATTTTCTCTAACTCTGTATCAAACAAATAACCTATCAAGAGACTTAGCTAATTGTTGAATAGTCATAACAAGATCCATTCCAAAATTCAACCTCGCTTCATTCAAGCTTTTCTTTTACCGCTAGTGATAAATTTGTTTGTTTCCTCCTTCTCTTTTCTTCTTCTTTTAATAATTATCGGTGCTGAATGTAAAGCAAAAAACATTAGAATTTTCTCTTGAACATGCTCTGGTGCGTTGTTCACGTTCGTCACCTCCTTTGTTTTTATTTAATTCCGAACCACTCGTTGATGGCATCATAGATGCCGAAATCACTTATAGCTGAAAAATTTTGCTTGTTTAAAGCCATTATTAGGCCTGTTATCCGTTAAACGGATATTGGCTTTTTTTAATCATCACGCCTTCTGAACGTTGCGATCTAAATATTACTTTATAGATACCGAAGTCACTTAGAAAAAAACTTTTGATTCATACCCGTCAATTTGACAGATGTGAGATATTTCTTTTTTAAATGTCTTGTCATTGCGCTTGTTTCGCTATAACCCAACGCATTAGCTACCGCCCACCATTCAGATTATTAAAACTTCAACAAATAACCTTTATTAGAAAAAACTTGAGTAGAGGACAAATTGTCCCTAGTTGCAGATTACTCTACTAGTACCCTTGTCCAATTTTGGATAGGCTCCTTCTGTAGTAAAAAATCACGCATGGTATAGCAAGTACCCACCTTTTGTGGGTAGGTAATTCCAATTAGGACGACCTAAGTTAGGGCTCCCTATACTTTAAGTGATGATGGCACATTTATTTCTATCTGCTAAACGGATAGTATTCTTTTCTTAATCATCAAGCAATACCTATTACATTCACTATAACAGATCCCTCAAATTTGAAGATACCCTTCAGGGATTTTTTTGCTTATTTTTAGCAATACAAACTGAGGGTTGCCGAAAATTCGGCAACCTGGTGTAAAAAAAGAAAGACTTGAAATAAATCAAGCCTCTGAAATAGGAATATTACCTAAAACTATCCCTCACCTTCTTATTACGTCTTTGCTTTTCTGTCACATAAGGCTCTGCGATATAACCTAGTTGTCTACCATCTACTTCAAAGCTTAAATGTCTCATAGCCTTAACCATAGCCATAGCCATTTTATCGTAGTCAATAGATTCGCCACCATTAGCCGCAGGATTATATTTCTTAGGTACTACAGCTTCACCTTCGTGTAAGTACGCCAACCCGTCTTTAGCTACGTAGTTTGTACCTACGTTTAACTTAGGAATGTTAGGGATGTTAGGAAACCCAATTGATTGCCCGCCTTTACCCCCAAGCCCGGGAACCCAATCGGGAATTTTAGGTAGTTTTATATCTAACCCATTTAAAGCGTTAATCATTCCATTTATAGCACCTATAACACCATTAACAGCACCTTTTACACTACCCGTTATGCCATCCCATATATCATCGGTTGAGCTTTTAACACTATCCCATACGCCTGTGATGGTATCTTTAATGCTGTTAAACACTCTTGATACGGTTCCTTTCAAACCATCCCATATACCCGTGACAATGCCTTTTATTCTATTCCACATGTTTGATGTGATACTTTTAAGCCTGTTCCATATACCAGATATGACGTCTTTAATACCATTAAAAATCCCACTTGCAGTTGACTTAATACCATTCCATAACCCTGTCACAAATGATTTAATAGCATTCCATACGGTTGATGTAACGGACTTAATACCATTCCACACGCTCGAAAAGAATGCTTTTACAGCATTAAATACAGTCATGGCTACTGATTTAATCCCATTCCACACGCCCGTTAAAAATGCTTTTAAGGCTGTCCATACAACGGTTGCTACTGTTTTAATATTATTCCACGTTTCAGCAAAAAAGTTTTTAATTGCTGTCCAAACAACCACAATTACATTCTTCATGATTTGCCATTGTTCATTGAGAAATGCACCTAATGATGTAACAACTTCAACAGATTTAGCTTTTAACCAATCCCAAGTTTCCCCTATCCACTTAGAAACAGAATCCCAATTCTTCCACAGTAGTACAATTCCAGCTATCAAACCTGCAATAGCTGCTATAGTTCCCCATATAGGTGCAGATATAGCTCCAATCGCTGTGGCTACAGCAGAACCTACAACTTTCAATACACCAAGTATTTTTGTTACAGAAAATATGATAGGTGCTAACGCCATTAATGCACCAAGCACAACGGTTATCACAGAACCAATAACAGCCAAAGTAGATACCAGAGCAGAATTTTCTTTTGCCCAATCTGCGAACGTTCCTACTACATCAGCAATATCATCTAATAAAGGTTTGAGTGTTTCTTTTATAGAAACAAAAGCTTCTCTGATTCTTTTTAATGGATCTTCGTCGGCTTCTTCTACTGCATCTGTAAATCCTTCCGTTCCTTCTTTTAGATCAAAAGTATCTTTTTTCGCATTTATCAATACATCTGTAATAGCTTTCCCTTGATCTTCGTACATTGTTCCGAAAATAGCTACACCTAGTTGACTTCTTTTTGTTTCATCATCAACGCCAACCAAAGCCTTTGCTACATCAGACATTGCCTGCTTTCCTGTTTCTCCGCCTTTCGCTACATCTTTACCCCACTGCTGTAGTTGTTCAGATGAAATATCAGTTCCTTCTATTAGTTTCTCTACAGATTTAGGTACTTCATCACCAAATTCAGAAAGAAGTTTTCTCCCTTCTCCTAATCCATCTAAAAGATTATCTATATTCCAAGATTTCGTATCAACGCCAGAAGCGAATATGGTTTGTATTTCTTCGGCGTTGTAACCAGCCATAGATAATTGAGTACCATACTCAGCTATAATATCTAATTGTTCTGGAGGGAAGTTAGCTTTCAGTAATGAGTTAGTTAATGCTAAAGCTTCTTCATTACCTATCCCTAGTGCTGCGCCTATCTCATTTGTTTCTTGTATTAATTCTGTGAAATCAATACCAGAATAGTTACTAGCGATAACAGAAGCGCCTTTAGCCACTTTTGAATTAACTTCATCAGTTGCATTTGCGTTTAAAGCCCATTGCCTGCGAACACCTTCTAAAGCTTCTTCTGCATCAATTCCATAAGTAGTGACTTCATTTATTGCCCCTCTTACCGCTTCTTTTGATTTTTCTGGTACATCAAAAGTAACATCAATTTTTGTATCTAAGGATGATGTATCGAGCGCCTGTTGTATAGCTGTTCCTGCACCAACTCCTGCCGCTAAACCACCTAAAGCTGATTCAACGCCATCTATGGCTTTTTCGGTTTTTCCTGCTTCATCTTTAACGCCTTTCATATCTTTTTGCAGGTTATCTAATTCTTTACCATCATCAACAGAAGCTAACTTCTTTTTAAATCCATCTAGTTGGCTCTCTGTTTTAATAACTTCCCTTTGAAATGCTCTGTAAGCATCTTCCCCTATACCCCCACTTTTGAATTGTTTTTCAACTTGTTGCTGAGCTTTACGTAATTGACCAAGTTTATCACTTGTGTTTTCTACTTGTTGAGTGAGTATTTCCTGTTTTTGCGCTAATAGAGTGGTGCTTTTAGGATTAAACCTTAAACCTCGTTCCACTTCCCTTAATTCACTATTCAATTCGCTACTACGCTTATTTACGTCTTTAAGCGCCTTGTCCAGTCCTTTCGTTTCACCATCTAATTGTATTGTGATGCCCTTAATACGTTTTGACATAATATTCCTCCTTGTTAAATAAAAAAAGCACTAACTAAACGAAAAATCGTTTAATCAGTGCCCTGGTTGTTCCAGTAGCGTATTTATTTTTCTGTAAAGCTAACCTCATAATGAGAAATCTTTCCATCTTGCCATACAATGGTTTGCTTTCCATAACCGCTTTTAGGTTTCGTCACTTTTTCCTCTTTACCATTTCTAATTATATACGTTTCATGATTTTGCTTTTCCACGGAAACGCCCCTTTCTAGCATGTTGGGTTATAGCGTATGCTATTAATTCATTAATCTGCTGAAAAACAGATATAACTGGGAATTGCTTAAAATCTTCAAGCCATATTCTAAGTTTAGGAATTTCTTCATTAGCGTTTTTCGCAAAGATCCAGCAAACATGAAGCAAAGCATAATGATCAACTTTCTTTAGATCTGATGGCGGAGATGTTACGGAATTAATATTATACTTTATAACCACATCATATTTTTTAACATCTTTTAAGAAATCTCTTTTTAATAGTTTTTTATATCTTTCTACAGTATCTTCTGTAGCTTTAAACCGTATTGGTTTTGCATCTATCATAATGACCTTTTCCATATATAATCGCCTGCCTTCTCCCATTTGCTTTAAAAAAAGTTCTCTCATTACTATGCTATTGGAAAAGTCTCCCCTTGCCTCGGCATCCCAAAACCAATTTAAAGCTTGCATGGGGCGGGGGATCTATTTAATATCAATATAGGGGAATTCTTTCTATTTCCGTTCATAATAGCTTAAAAACATATTTATAGTGCTATTTCCTTTTATCTATACCACACCCCTCACGCGTGACCTCACGCATAAAAATTAACCTCCTTCCAACGGTTTCCTTTATGAAAGCGAATTTCAGAGAACAAGGGGGCGTTAAAGCATAGATATTATT
Source organism: Virgibacillus dokdonensis (assembly GCF_900166595.1). Taxonomy (NCBI): domain Bacteria; kingdom Bacillati; phylum Bacillota; class Bacilli; order Caryophanales; family Bacillaceae; genus Virgibacillus; species Virgibacillus dokdonensis. The sequence continues at coordinate 2,901,511 of NZ_LT745763.1, forward strand.
TTTAATCTCTCCAACCTCTCTTTTCGTTCTTCTTCTTCAAATTCTTTTAATAATCGTTGTCGAATTGCTTCTTGCTGTTGGTAACTTATAGGCTGATCAACATGAATTTCTGAATCTTCATAAGCAGGTAAAGCTACAGCGCTGATCTCTGTCAACTTAGCTTTATGCACGGTTCGATAACTTAAACCATATTTGGAGTGATCCCATTCATCACCACCTTTTGGTATTCTAAAACCAATACTAATACCTGTTAAATCTCGCCTTCTAACTAATTCAAATAGGTCATTACCTAATGATGTGTCCGGTACATATAACCTAAAATGTAATCCTATACCGTTTTCCTTTAAGGATAAGGTTCCCGCACTTTTACGCCCTAACACTTTAGAACTATCATGAGCCATGAAAAAGAATTGATCATCACGTAGCAAGCTTTCGAGGAAAGCACCTTTACGGATGCTTTCCTTAAATTGCTTGGATCCCCTTTTTAATATGGATGAATAACGATTCCATTTAACGGCATAGCCCGATAACGTTCTTTCATCTTCATTGACATTCGTTGGTGTAATACGAGTTTCGATTGTTCCCATTAGAAAATTCCTCCACCGTGAACAACAGCATTAGGTTTCGTATTAATCTCATATTTTTGTTTATTGAATAGCTGCGCATAACCATTATCAAAAAATTCCGCACGTGGTTGGATCTTTAAACCTTCTACTGTTGACCAATCATAACGATTAGCTAAAGGCCTGACTTGTCCTTTCAATTTCCTATAATCCTCATTTACTTGTTCTATTTCTTCAAGTAGCTGTAAATACTCTTGTTTCTTCGCTTCGATCTTACCCTCTAACTTTTTACCCTTCTTTAACAAATCTTCTTTTTGGTCTGCATATTTATTAATGACATCAATAGCTTGATCTAGCATATTCTCTGGTTTTGAAGGATCTAAACGTTTGATGAAATCCTCAAGGGTGGAAATGCGACTTTTAACATTTTCTTTTTGTTGTTTAACCTTTTCAGCTTGATCAAATTCCAGTTTTGACACATGAGCGCTATAATCATCTTCTAGTCCTTCTAGCTTTTTTTGTTCCTGGGAAAGCTCTTCTTCAAATTTTTCTTTTTGATTTTGTAACTTTTCACCTTCGGCACGATATTTTTTCATTAAATCTTCCATGTTTTCATTCTCCTTTATTTTCGTTTTATATAATTAACTCTTTGAATTTATGAACGATTCAAACCCGTCATCATCATCATTATCTTTATTTGCTAAGTGCCTGTTCATGGCATCAGATAGAACTCGATAATTCGTTTGATTCAATTTAATAAAGTCTTTATATTCCTTAGCCTGTACTCGTTCCCTTTCATAAGGCGGCGTATTAGGAGATTGTGTAAAGAGTTCCGTATAACCATACTCATGCAAGTTTTTTGACAGATCTTCTATCCTAACCTCTAATATCGCTGTATTTAAAATTGTCTTATCCAATACAGCTAACATAGATGGAGATAAATCTTCATATTCTTTTCTAAGTCTTTCGTATTCTTGTTTTATCCTTTCATCTACAGATAAATCTTGTTCAATTGGCATAAAAACACCTCCTTTTTTAGGGTAGGGGGTCACGCGAAATGACCTGTGTATTATTTGTACCTCCATCCAACGGTTTCCAAATAACTAGCACTGTTTATTTTTTAGGAGGGCATAGCTATATCCTTTTTTGAACAATTGTTTTATCGCTTAATATGCTGACTAGCATTTGTTTAAACAACAACTCTTTCTTCTCTTGTTTGTTCATTCCCTTGCTCCCTTTCTTTTATATGTTGTATGTCATTTGCTATTGTTCGAACAACTTCTCTAATCTGTTCACCTAATCCGTTTTTAGAGAAGATCAGATGATTATCCTTCATCAATTTATTAAACAAATGTTGCTGTTCTGCTCCTAATCCTTCTATAGCTTGTTGATAGTAGTTCATGTTCCTTTGTATGCGCACCTTCTGCTTCTCATAATTTGATGATAGAGAAGCTAACTCAATACCTAACGTTTCTGTTGATCTATGGCAATAACCAATATGTCCTAAAGCTAGATCTAGTTGAGGATAGCCACTATATAGAATTTCTTCCCTTCGTTCCTGGTATTGCTCATTTAACACTTGCATTTCTTGCTCTGCATAAATGTATTTTTGTAACTCATACCATTCTGTTAAATCCATTTCCCCACCTCTGCATTTATGTTGGCTTGACTGCTTTTTTCATTGCTTTGTCACCCCTTTAAGATACATCTTCATATTCTGCTTTTTCTTCTAATACTTGTATAATCTCGTTTTTATAAGTAACTAATAAACGCTTTAAATAGTATGGAAGATTAGTTCCGTTATTTACTATTAATCTATCTTCATTTACAGATAGAGAGAAACCAGCTAATTCCGCATAATCTATCAACTTTATAATTCCGATCACGTCATCACATCCTTGTATGAATAATTGGGTATAACTCTAGTTCATTTAAGTGTTTTTTTATAGAGTAACAAGTAAGTAACAAACAGTAACAAGGGGTAACAAGCATTTTATATTCTTGTTACCAAGATCCGCCTTACTCTCACAAGGCTTTTAAGATTTCAGTAACAAAAGTAACAAGTTTAAGAAAAAATATACTTACATATATATTTATTTTTTATTATCATGTTTTTTTCAGTAATCCCATGTATGTTTTATATTTCTTGTTACTATTGTTACTTTTGTTACTCATGACGTTTCAAACGTTGATATATAAGGTTTTTGTAGAGTAACAAACTTCCCTTTTCGTACCTTTTGACTTGTTACCTTTGTTACTATTCGCTAAAAACGTCATCACATCCTTATATGAATAATTACCAAATTACCATTTCAATACTAGATAATTACCTGTCTTTTATTCTTTGGTAATTGCTCTATTAGTTATCAATTCAACGTTTGTATCGTTCAAATTACCAAATTACCATTTTTGATAAAACTATAACTTATATATGATATTGTTTTTTTATTTTTTTTACTTTCTAGTTATATGTTAGTGTGTGGTAATTTGGTAATTTTGGTATTTTACACTTTCTAGCTGTTGTTGCTCTTGGCTTTAATGAATTACCATTTTTTTAACCAATTTGTATTAATGGTAATTTTGGTATTTAATGAGATATCCCAAATTCGAACCCTAGTTCACTTACGTATTTCATATTTACAGGAATAGCCTTATATGTTTTCCTTTTAACAGTAATCGGCTTATAATCTACCTTTTTACCATTCCTTTCACATGGGATTGTAATTCCTCTTTTCATCCATTCCTTACGTATCTGTTTCTCCTCAATTCCTAAATAGTCCTTAACATACGCAATCATTAAATAAAGTTGATTGTTTCTGTAGATAGCCTTATGAATTTGTGGTTCATATTCATAAAAAATATCTTGCCTGCTACTATCCAAATCAGTTAAAATTTCCTCCAGAAACTGCATAGGCTTGTCTATTGCTCTGTTTTCTTCTGCCATTTCATCAAATAAGCGTGATATTGCTTTTAAATCTATATCCATCCCTAGCATTTTGTTCAATATACTTCCCGTAAAATGAATAGCTGCATAATATCCCGCTAAACGACTTAAAACTTCATTCCCTTTTGCTTTATCTATATAATGTTTTCTAAAGTTGTGGTATTCAGGAATTAAGTCTTTCTTTTGTTTTTGCCATGCTTCCAAGAAATCAATTCCAATTGCGCCATAATTGTTTTCCATTCCCTCATACAGTTGTATGATGTTGTCTTGATCTTTTTTTAATGGTTCATCAATTAACGGAATAATTCTAGCTGCCGCACCGCCCTGGTTCTTAGCATATTCATTTAGAGAAACTTCTCCTGTACTTAATAGGATATTGTTCCAGGTGTATTCCCTTTGACTTCCTTTTAAGCTACCTCGCCCTTTTGATCTACCGCCACTAAATTGATAGATAATATCTTTTAAAACTCGTTCATTAGCTTTTCTAGTATCATCAAGCAATAAAGGATAGCTGTTTAAATATGCCGCCTTGCGTTCTATAGAAACTCTTGTGGCGTTCCATTCACTTAACAAGTTCTCATTTCCCCAAACACTAGCTGCCGCTCTTAATGTTGTTGTTTTTCCTTGTGAAGTCGTTCCACTAAGATCAACAATGAATGGCTGTACTCTAAGATCTTTTATAACAATGCTTGCAAAGCTTGCTAATACCATGAAAACAGCTTTTGGGCTTTGTTTAAGTCGTTCAAATACTTCATTTTTCCATGATTCGCTTGTTCCTTTTATTTCAAAGCCTTCATTTATTTGTTTTTCACCTTGATCTATCGCCATAATCTCAACATCATTTGTAAGAATAGGATGAATGAATCTTCCTTTAATGCTTCCTAACCTCTCAACTGCATAATGCTGTTTAATATCGTTTGCTAGTAAATACCGATCAAAATAAGTGATAATCTTCCTAACGTTATTTTCATTAATAGAAAAGCCTCTATCGCTTAGTTCAAGCAATTCTTTTCTAATAGCAATAGTAGAAGCTGGTATGATCTCTTTCACCGTTCTATTACGTTCTTTCCATTGAATTTCATAAAATACTTGTGGCCGTTCCACATTATAAAACTCTTTCGTTATATATGGTGTTTTTCGAGATACAAGCGTTGTAGCTACATTTCCATCCTTATATTCTTTTTCCTCAAACAAAGTGTTCTTAGAGCCTATTTTAAACGGCTTGGGTATTACTATATTTTCTTGTTCACCTTCAATTTGCAATTCAAAACTAACATCACTCTTATTGGAACGGTTATTCTCTTCGCCAACTTTTTTTAAAGCTGAATTAACCTTCTCTCCAATAGATCTAAGGGGAAAATCTTCTTTGTATGGAACAAAGTATTCATAAGCTAATTCCAGGCTTTCTTGCACCTCTTTTTTACTCACACCACAATGCAAAAGCCTTCTTGCTAAGTCATAAAAATCACCATCACGTGAACCATTAGTTTCATATGGATAAGCCATAGGTGAAGCTGTTTTTTGTCCATTCCATACTTTTTTTAAATAATGTGGTGGTTCATCTAGCTGTTCTAAGCTAGTTGATACAATATAACGCCCCTCAGTATTATAAGTTGGAAATACTTCATAACCTGAACCTGCCTTACGTGCATCTGTTGCAATCCCTAATCTATTAACATAACCTTGATACTGAGTAAGTCCTTCCGATTCTCTAAATATAAAATGAAAACCTTTAGGCGTTTTAATAGCGTGGTGATGTACTAACTCACCTTCTAACAAGTCTTTGAGCAACTTCCCCTCTACTTCATCATCCACATCAATTAAATATCTTCCTTTAGGGATAACAGCGCCGATCCAACCGCCTTGTTCTAACCATTTATTTATTTGATCGTCATTTAATGACTGTGTATCTTTCCATTTTCCAGCAGCCTTTTTAGCTGTTTGGTAATCAGTATTTCCCTTGGAATATCCAATTAGCTTAATGATCTTTGCACCAGGCATTAATTCATGAACTTTATCTGTATAACGTGTTGTGATAGCCTGCAAGAAGTTCACCCCCTTTACTTCAAAAAAACTGTATATCAAATGCGATTTATGTTATACTTATGGTAACTATATAATTGCTTATAAGGGCTGGAAACCTAAGCGATTAATATTGGCAAGATTCCCTTTCAAGGTCGGATAACCATTTATCAATGGATTCCTTTTTAAACATGGTTCTTGTCCCTATCTTGATATGAGGAATCTTCTTTTCCCTACATAACTTGTAAACAAAATCTGTACTTAAATCTAAATACACTGCCATTTCTTTCACAGTCATGGTAGTACGTTCAATTGTTGGAAGGTTTTTCATTTCCTTTTGCTTAATAGCTTCTTTTATATTCATTGTTTATTCCCCTTTCGTTATTGGACAACTGCTAAATGCTTGGATTTTGTTTCCTTAATTTTTTCTGGTTTCCCATCTCGAATATACATTGCTTCACCTTTACTGTTTTTAAAGGTATTTGGCGTTTCCATGCCTTGAGAAGCCATAAATTCTTCCATAAGGCTTAAATGTCCTTCCGCTCTTCTTAAAGAACTCATATAACAAAGTAACTCAACTTCAAAGTTCATTACTTCCCCATTCATGTACTCCCATAAAAACTCAGATATGTTTTCACCAATAGGCACATCTTTATCCAGCATTTCGATATACTCTTTTGTATAGAAATAATCTTTCGCTTCAATCTTATAACCTTTGAAGTCTTTATCAATTGGAAATATGTTCGTAAATTCTCTAGGTGTAAGCAATCCCATTGTGCTTTTGATAGCACTAGCTAATTGAAATGCGTCTAATATCTCATTAAATCCTTTTTGCTCTGGTGCGCTGTTTACCATTTTTACACCATATAATACGGTTTTTTTAATATCATCCTTATCTAAGCTAACTTGGTATGCTTTTACCGAATTAATGAATGCTTTTAAGTACAAATAATATTTCTCTTGATCGTTACGCCTCATGTTGTACCTCCTGCTTAATGAATTTTTCGAACAATTGTTGTTTGGTGTTTTTCAACTCATCATTAACCTGGTTTAGGTCATCAACTGTATATTTTAAAAGATCATCCATAAGCCGAATGGTTTGGTGAAACTCTCGAAAAGAAATGCGTAAAGTTTCTATATTCACGTTATCCATATCATCACGTAAATGCCCTATAACTTCCCTTACATCATTTAAAGTGATTACCTTTAAGTTCAAGTCCCCTGTTTGCGACTCTAATTCATGAACAAGTTCATTTAAATTATTTTCCATTCGCTTCATCTCCAATCAATAGATTCGAAATATTTTTTTGGCACTCTTGTATTGCTTCCAACTGCGAATTAAAAAGATAAAAAATTGCGTTTAGCTTTTTTTGGATCTCTCCATGTTTCATAAAAGTGCAGCTGCTTCAGGATGCTGCTGTGTATCGTCTATAAGTTCACCAAAGAATGACATTTGTCCGTCCATTATCTCTAAGCTTGCTTTTATTTCCGTGGCTTGATCCATAATTTTATGGTTTTTATTTTCCATGCTTACCACCTCCTTCTCTTTATTTTCCAACACATGACATTCCATAGTTTTACTAACTTCTTGCTTAGAATAAAATCCTTCGTATGCTTCATGAGCGCAATCTTTTGAACAGAATACAGATCCATTCTTTCCAGCCCGATAATAGCGACTTTGAAGTATACCATTCCCACAGTTAGAACAAATCATTTTATTTCTCCTTCCTTCGCTTACGTTTTAACTATCACGTTCTATAAAGAACTTCTTTTGTAATTCGTGGTTTACATTAATGTCAAAAAAAATATCATATGGATTTTTTTCTAAAACGTCACATATTGCAGATATTGTCTTTTGTGTAGGATTACTTTTTCTATTTTCAACATTACTTACTGTAACCCTACTTAAACCAGATCGCCTTGCAAGTTCAGAAATAGAGATTCCTCGTTCTTGTCTAAATACCTTCAATTTATTGTAATTCATGATTTACACCTCCTTGAGCATAATTATAAAGTATCTCTCTGATTTTTGTCAACCATGATTTACAAAACCTACAACCAAATTATAATAAATATCTTGCTATTTTGTCAACCTCGATTTACAATTGCTTTAGAAAAAGATTTAAAAGGTGGTGACAAAATGAGTCAACTAGGTGAATTTTTAAAAGAACTCAGAGGGAATAAATCAATTCGAGAAGTCGCTAAAGGTATTGGCATCAGCCATACTTATTTAAGCACATTAGAAAAAGGATATGACCCTCGAACAAAAAAAGAAAGAAAACCTACATTCGAAGTCTTAAGTAAATTAGCTAAATACTATAATGTATCAAGTGAAACATTAATGCATAAAGCAGGTTATACTGATTTAGATCCTCTTAAATCATTTGGAGAGAATTTAAAAATATTACGAGGTGAACAACCACTTGAAAAAGTAGCAAAAGAAACAAATATATCTGAGAAGTACTTAAAAAGATTAGAGGAAGGTTTACCAGGGAATCAGAGACCAACTATATCGAATGTTATTAAACTTGCTGAATATTTTAATGTGAGAATATCAAATTTTGCCTTTTTAGCTGGTTATGACGAAACAGACATAGTCAAGGAAAGAGTTGGTATAGACATGGAATCTCCTGCAGATTTAGATATACGATATAGATTGGTCAGACCAGATAAAGATGCATATTACAACGGAATCAAATTAACTGAAGAAGAACGAAATGAAGCTGTATCGATTCTAGATAATCTTTTTAAAACCAAATGTAAATAGACAATTCTAAAAGTTATAGTTGAATAGGGTGATCTTATGGCTGGTAGTGTAAGAAAGCGTGGTAAAAATTCTTGGGAATTATCTGTCAGTCTAGGTTTAGGTGCTGATGGAAAATATATAAGAAAATATAAAAACGTTAAAGCTAAAAACAAAACGGAAGCCAGGAAGCTTCTTACGGCTTTTGAAAATGAAATAAATAGTGGTGAATATATCGAACCAACAAAAATTAAGTTTGCTGCTTTTGTAAACGACTGGCGTAATCTATATGCAAATAAGCATTTTGCAGCTAAAACACTTGAAGCATACAACTATATATTAGATGGCCATATCATACCTGCATTCGGAAATAAGAAACTAGAAACCATTCAACCAATCCATATAACAAAATATCTTGATGACTTGGAAAATGCTCGTAAAGATAAAAAAGAAGGAAAGCTTTCAACTGCTACAATCTACAAACATTATGCAATACTCCGATCTATCTTCAATTACGCTACAAACCATTTACGCATTTTGAAGAAAAATCCCGTATCACTTGTTCCTAAACCTAAAGTTGAAAGCAAAAAATATGAGGTATACACAGATGAAGAAGTGAATGATTTATTTGCTTTACTGGAGAATGAGTTAATTCATTATGGTTTAATGGTAAAAATCGCTATTTTAGGTGGGCTTAGACGCGGTGAAATACTTGGCTTGCTATGGGAAAATGTAAACTTTGACAAGAATACCGTTCAAGTACAATATTCGCTTAACTACACAAAAGATAAAGGATATGAATTGAAAGCACCTAAAAATGGTGAGGAAAGAACTATAACGTTACCTGGCTTCTTAATGAATGAACTAAATGAGTACAGCCATTTACGAAAAAAAGATCAATTACAAGCTTCAGAATTATGGGATGGAGAATACCACGACTTTGTATTTTCTACTCACGAAGTAAAAGAAGGTCAAATTGTGGAGTTTGGAAAGCCTTTTTACCCTGGTAGTGTCTCGAGGTGGTGGACTAGATTTTTAAACCGCACTAAATTTAAAGCAATTCGCTTTCATGATCTACGACACACAGCTGCAACACTTTTAATAAATGAAGGACTTCATGCAAAACATATTTCCTCACGATTAGGTCATGCCGATATTCAAATCACCATGAATACTTATGGCCATTACTTACAAGAAGCCGATCAAAATGCTGCTAATATCTTAGAAAAAAAGTACGGAAAAAAGAACGTTTAAGCACCATGTTTATGGTGTTTTTGTTTGCCTACAATTGCCACAAAAACTGCCAACAAATTTACACAAAAATAATTATAACCTATCAAATTTATCAAATGAAAAATAAGCAGGTAATAACAAAAGCCTGCTATATCAGTACATGCAAAGCCAAAACTGTTATAGTATTTTCAATGTAGCACACTCGTAATGAAGGGGTCGGAGGTTCGAATCCTCTCACCAGCATATTTGGCAAGTATTGATATAATGCTGTTCTTGATAAATTCAAGAGCAGCATTTTTATTTTCAATCTTTTTTTGCCGACCAATCTGCCGACTAAATCTATACTAATTTTGGTGATATTGGATTTATTAGATTACTGTAATAATTAAACATTTTAAGTTAAGACTGATTAAAAAAATGTGCGTAAAGCATATTTTCCGCAAACAAGACATAGCATATTAGCCTTTGTAATTTGCTATGTCTCATTTTTTCCTAACTTAGCTGATATAGATAATACTTATAAAAATCCCACCACAGATGATTTCTCTATTCCCAATAAGCTACTGAGCGCTTGTGAAGCATCTCTCGAAATTGTTGCGTTGTTTTTTCCAAAACAGTGTTTGTTGAAAAATCAATAATTACCCCATATTGACGAATTAAGTCTAATTTCCCTATTACCCCCTCTCTATACTTTATAATTACATTTTGTGGTTCTTCTGTTAGCCACGCCTTTCTATTTTCTCTTATATAATTGCGCTTTCTGCTGGTTTCTTCTTGTAAAATTTCATAATAAACAACATCAGGATCAATTGCCTTGATAACCACGCCATAATCTTTTTCTGCACGAGCAATAGAAACGTAGCCATCTTTAACATCTTCTAATACCGATTGTGGATTACGTTTTAGTGGGTCGCCAAGTCCGCCTCCTCCAGCTGATGGTCTTGTAAATCTATCCCCTTCTTTTAATGAAACATTAGAAAAAAAAGCACCTAAAAATTCTTCTTTATCTGTTTGAGGATTTAACCAATTTCCGTGCGGGTTTGACGGCAAACCGCCAAAGATCCCCCATGTAACTGATCTTGAACGGTCACAACATACAGACATAACAGCGTCTTGAATCGCCGTTAGTGTTCCCCCTTTCTCAACTCCACACCCTCCGCGATATTCACCGGGTCCTCCAGAATCAGTCATAATTTTATGATAAGATGTAATCACAGGGGTTAAACGCTCTTGACCTTCACAAGGTTGCACACTCAACCCCGCTCCAAAGACTGGTGACATAGCATTCGCCCCATCTTTACTTATACGACCACCGTGGCCACCGACCATCCAGTCATACCACATAAAAAATTGATTATATCCTTCTCTTTGATCCCATCCTCCAATTAATAAATACTCTAAATTAAAAGAACATGCTAGCGCTTTTTCCGGCATAATATGTGACCACAACTCAAAGCAAGCATTCATAATTTTCTCAAATGGTCCTGAACAAAAACCAGATACAGCCACTGGCCAATCTGCATGAACAACGGAACCTTTTGGTAAACTTGCTTCTATAACGCGATAGAAGCCAGAGTTTAATGGTATATCAGGAAAAAACGTTTTCGTCCCAGCATATAGACCCGAAAGTGAGGAACCAAAAGTTGCATTCAAAAAACAACCAATAGTGGAATGTGTCCCATCCAAATCATAAACAATTTGATCATCTTTAATAGATAATTTTACTTTAATAGGAATCATTCCGTCTCCAAAATCTGGATCCATATCGATATAATCTATTGTTTCCCATGTTCCGTTTGGAAGCTGCTTTAATTTCTCTCTGGTTAATCGTTCTACATAGTTTTGAACTTCAGCAAATGCTAATAATACTTTATCTATTGTATATTTATCTATTAATCTGAGAAGCTCTTTTTCCGCTACTTTTGTTGCTTCTACCTGAGAACGTAAATCTCCAAACCGTTCTTCTGGCACCCGCATATTGCTCACAATAAGATTAGCTACATCTTTCAAATAGTTACCCTTACTCCAAATTCGAGTTGGAGGTATGCGAACACCTTCTCCAAAATGAGCTTTAGAGCTAACATCAAAAGATCCAGGCATACCTCCACCAACATCAGCCCAGTGACCATTTGACTGGATAAATGCAATCAGTGTTTTCCGGTAGAAAACCGGTCTTATCACCCTAACATCACTAAAATGAGTCCCCCCACGATAAGGATCATTAATGAGAAATACGTCCCCGGGGTGAATATCCTCTTGAAAATATTCAATAATTGCTTTTGCAGTTAAATGTAAAGTGCCTACATGAACAGCGATATCCTGCGTACCTTGCATTACAATATTCCCATTAGCGTCACATAATGCAGAACTGAAATCTCGATTATATATAACAAACGAATAACACGTTCGTATTATCTGTTCCGACATCTGATCAACTAAATTAATAAAACTATTCTTTAACACTTCAAATGTTACTGGATCTAAAGAATTGTTTTTCATCACTTCCATCACGCTCCCCCTATATTCACATGAATAATTATATTTTTATACTCATCAACGGTAGCGGTAAACTGTGGCGGAATAATAATTGTCGTATCTAACTGTTCGACAATTGCAGGTCCATGTATAAAGCTATCTACTGGGAGAAGTGACCGTTTATATATTGGTGTACGAACTAAACCATCTTCTTCCTTAAAATAAACATGACGATATTTCTTTAAAGCATTTTCTAAATTCCCTGAAGGCTCCTCTTTTGCTAGTTCTGGTTTAGGTACTGTCCCAATAGCCTCAACACGTAATCCATAAATTTCTACCTTTTGATCTGGATTCGAGAAGGCGAATGCCCGCTCATGTTCTTGGTGAAACTTGTCTAAAGCACTACTTAAAGAAACGATTGGACGATTGACAGTGACAGCTAGCGACCTCCATTGACCGGAGTAACGCATTTCCAAATGCCGAATCAATTGCATGTTTTGTACGGAGACCTTTTCCTTTTTTAATAACTCTATTCCCTTTTGCTCTAATTTAGCAAATGCCTTATTTAAATCTTCTTGATCCACATCTTCCATATTGGCTACATAAGTTTGGGTTATATCGTGGCGGTAATCAACAAGTAAACAGCCGTATGCAGCTGCAACACCAGGATAGGTGGGTATAATAACATGAGGAATATGCAGTTCTTTTGCTAGATAAGCGCTATGCAGTCCTCCTGCTCCACCAAAAGCAACTAATACGAAGTCTCTTGGGTCATAGCCCTTTCTAACCGAAATAAGACGAAGCGCATCACTCATGTTAGCATTAGCTACATTTAATATCGCGTCTGCGGCTTCCAGAGAAGTATAGCCAAACGTTTCACATATTGGTTGCAGCGATTGAAGCGCTTGTTCTTTTTTTAACTGCATCTCGCCATTTAATAGGGAGTTGCTGAGCCGACCTAATATCAAATTCGCATCGGTGTTTGTAGGCTGTGTTCCACCTTTCCCATAACTTGCAGGGCCAGGAAATGAACCAGCACTCTCTGGACCATTTCTCAGAGAACCACCTGCATCAATCCAAGCTAAACTCCCTCCCCCTGCACCAATCGTCATCAGTTCAATACTTGGAAATCCTATTGGATACCCATACTCGATATACCATTCTTTTGTCATTTTCAAATTTCCATCATAAACTAAAGAAATATCCGTACTTGTTCCGCCCATATCTAATCCAATGGCACTCTTATACCCGCATAAACTTGCAATATGCTTAGTTGCAATTGCTCCAGCAGCAATACCCGAACTCGCAAGTCGTCCCGCGTATTTTGGTACATTTTCCGAAGTAATCACACCACCTCCAGAATGCATAATTAAAATTTCTCCTTTATACCCCTTTTCACCTAATTTACTTTCCAATGTCTTCATATAATTGGTTATTTTTGGGCCAAGAACAGCATTAATTACTGTTGTACTCATCCGCTCATGTTCAAAAATTTCTGGAAGAATATCACTTGAAATAGTGATGAAAACATCTGGTAGTTGCTCTTGTAATATTTCCTTTGTTACACGTTCATTTTCCCCATTGATATAAGCATTTAAAAAACAAACGGCAATGGCTTCTACCCCTCTTTTTTTCAGCTTGTGTGCTAATGCTTTTACTTCCTGCTCATTTACATCAACAAGGATATCACCAGCGTAATCCGTTCTTTCTGTAATTTCAAAACGATCTCTTCTTTTGATATATGGCTGGGCAACATCGTTATACGCATCCCATAAATCCAATTTTGTACCTCTACGTATTTCTATTGCATCACGAAATCCTTTCGTAGTAATTAGTGCCGTATTAGGAAGTTTCCGTTCTATTAAAGCATTAGTCCCTGCAGTCGTACCGTGCGAAAAAACCTTGATCTCTTCAAAAGGTATATTAACCTTTTTCAGCCCTTGTATGACACCAATATCAGGATTTGCAGGAGTAGATGACGTTTTCTCTACAGAAATCTTCTTATTAATTTCATCAAATACAAACACATCTGTGAACGTCCCACCCACATCAACAGCAACTCTTAAATTCCCCATATTTCTCCTCCAATGCTTTAGAAAGCCTTTGTTTTTCTTATCCTATAAACCAAAAAACTCACATTTCCCTAAAATATTTAAAACCAGTTATACAGACAGAGAAAATCCATCAATATAACTGGTTTTAATCTAGGGTTTGCTCAACCGAAAAAAGAGAGTCAATTAGATTTGGCAGTTAATTAAATTTAGGTACTTAAAATACGAATTATTCTTTATTTAAAAAATATTTTAACAAATAATCTTGCAATTGTCACGTTTTTTTAATTGGCTTAAAATATGTGCTTCCTAAAGATGTCTGTTTAAAATATAAAGACAGACACGATGAATAAGCCTATTGCTATCGCAATAACGAATAGTAAACTACCTTTCCACCCTAAAGCACCTACTAAATCTGACAAAACACTTCCATGAATACTACTTGAAGGATTATTTAATTCCTCTTGTCTCATTCTTTCCCTTTTTCTTTCAGGAGTTTCCTTACCCTCTCCGTCTTTTTTCATTAAGTACTTCCTCCCTTCCTAATTCAACATGTACAAGGTAGAATCTTCTCTAAGCCAATGGAAAGAAGTATTTTTTGCTGATCATATTAGCTAACAAATTTATACAACCGCTTCCTTTTTTATGGTACTATTACGTGGAGGAGGAATTCATATGGCTATAATCAGTACATTATTAGGTACAATCGCATCATTGGGGATCATTGCTGGCATTATCTTACTAATCATGGGTGCTATTAAAAAGAAAAAATACAGAGGCGGCTTGATAACACTCGTTTCCATCGTTTTATTTAGCATAGCATCCTTTATGATGCCTGACGAGTTGAAAGAAAAGTATGCAAACCAAGAACAAAGCAAAGCCGAAACCACGGATAAAGATAAACGAGTAATTGATGATGATTACGATGACGACGAATACGACGATGATAAACGCAAAAAGAAAACCAACGCGCTTTCTTCTCAACAGAAAAAAACGATAAAAGCAGTACAAAATTTCCCTACTTTTACGAAAGAATACAAAAAATTAAGCCGTAGTACACAAAAGAAAACATGGGATAAGCATTTATCTGGAAAAAAAGTAACTTGGAAAGGTTACGTGATGGAAGCCAAAGGAAAAAAGGTATACGTTTGGGGAGGAAACAGATACAACGGGCAAAAATGGTCTAAAGTTAAATCAAGTAAGAAAAATGAGGCTTACCAAGTGTTTCTTGCCGATTTTGGAAGAAGTACTCCAAAGAAAGCATTGAAGCCTGGGGATAAAGTAACAATAAAAGGTACATTGATGTCCAGCGGTGACCCGAAACAAAATATGCATTGGAAACTACATAACGCCAAAATTGGGTATTAGAAAAACCTAGCTATCGGCAAAATCTTATGACGATAGCTAAGCTTTTCTTATATTATTGTTTTCCTATAGGGAAAGGAGACAAGTTTCCTTTCACTAAAACACGATCGTTTTATTTTGATGCACAATGATCCGATCCTCCAGATGCCATTTGACAGCACGTGATAGAACAACCCTCTCGATCGCTTGTCCAATCTTCTTCATTTTCGCAATATCATCTCTATGGTCTACTCTACCGATATCTTGCTCAATAATCGGACCTTCATCCAGATCATTGGTTACATAATGAGAGGTCGCTCCAATCATTTTTACACCGCGTTCATAAGCACGTTCATATGGCTTTGCACCAACAAAAGCTGGTAAAAAAGAATGATGGATATTAATGATTCTGTTCTCATAATTTTTAACAAAGTCACTTGTTAATATTTGCATATAGCGCGCAAGCACAATAACATCGACCTCGTAATCTTTCAGCAATTGAAGTTGCTTTTCCTCTACTTGTTTGCGAATATCTTTATTTGCTGGAATGTAATAAAAAGGAATTCCCAGCGACTCAACTGTTTCTCTAGCTGTTTCATGATTGCTAATAACAAGAGCGATATTCGCCATAAGACCACCGCTTTGATATTCCCACAACAATTCCATTAAACAATGCGGTTCATTAGAGACAAAAATCGCTACATTTTTCAATTGACTAACATAAACGAATTGCCAATTCATCGCAAATTGTTCGCCAATAGGTTGAAATGCCTGCTCAATTTGCTCTGCCTTTTCACCTAATTGCGGACAATAAAATTCAATCCGCATAAAAAACTGACCGCCGTCAGGATTCAATGTATATTGATCAGAAGTAATAATATTTGCTCCGTTTCGATATAAAAAATCAGAAACAGTGGCTACTATTCCAGGCTGATCTGGGCATTTAATTAACAGACGTGCCTTGTTTTCATTTTCAATTTTAAAATATTCAATACTTTTCTTCATGAAGTGATTCATAGTTAATACCTCAATCATTTATTTTTACATAATACAATATGCTATTTTAAGAAATGAGTCAATACTATTTCTTTCTATCACTTATAGATTTCATGCAAATAACTTGTCACTATTGAAAAGATCTTTTACAATATTTATTGTTCTTATATATGGAGAAGTACCCAAGTCTGGCTGAAGGGGGCGAAATGCGCTAGAGCGTGTATGCGCCTTGTTGGTTCAAATCCCACCTTCTCCGTTTGATATTCACATGTTAAAAATACCAACAATTATTTGTTAAGTTGCATATATACTACCTCCATCGAGATGAGCTTCCCTCCTTCTTTTAAGTCCTATTTCTACAATAGCCATTAAGCTTACCAAAATGCATGAATGATGTTAGCTTCTTTCCCTGCAAGCTTCTATAAACGCATGAAAAATATTTTTAGAGACAGCATCTTCTTCTATCGCTAAGTTTTCCGGATGCCACTGAACTCCTAATAAGAAAGACTCTTCTCTGCTTTCTATTGCTTCAACGACGCCATCACTTGCCATACCACAAATTTGCATACCCTCTCCAAGCTTTCGGTTAGCCTGATGATGCCTACTATTCACTTTTATTTTTTCCATACCGGCAATTTCTCGTAATACGGAGTCCTCTTTCACGTGAACATAATGAGAAGCATGACCATCGGGAGCATGTTGCTTATGCTGTAACAATTCCCCTTCCATTTGTGCATAAATATCTTGGTACATATCGCCGCCTAAGGCAATATTTAAAATCTGACACCCTCTACAAACTCCTAATATGGGTTTTTGGTGCTTTTGTATTTCTTGTATTAATGCAACTTCGTATTGATCACGTATCGGATTAATTTCCCCTAACTTCGGATGCGGTTCTTCAACAAATAATGTAGGGTCGATACTATTGCCCCCTGTTAAATATAACCCGTCAATTAAACTGGCAATTTGTCTTATTTGCGTTTCTGAAGGTACAAAAGGAAGAATTATTGGGGTGCCTCCCGCTCCCTCAATTGCTGTAATATTAGCAATACTTACAAAATGCATATTCGATGCGTTTTCTACAGATGGCGTTACTCCAATAACTGGCTTCATTGAAAACACACTCCCTAGAGAGAATTTTCTGTCTATAAACCTGACTTCTAATTAGTATACGGATAATTTGAGCAAGTTGCCACATGTTAATAAAAATATTTCTTATTCCTTATAAAAAGAAATATTTCTATGTATTTTTCGTTCAACTGCATAAAATGAAGCTTCAATCAGTGAGGGGGCTTTCATCCCCCCACGAATTGTTGTTCTAAAGCCATTATCTCCCTCTTATACTTTCCTAGTACACATCTTTTCTAATGCTAACATCACCTTATATCCAGAATAAAGACATAGCCACAAAGCGACCTTTTTAGAGAAATAGGAAAGTATAAAAATTTGCTACTATAGGACAAAGAAATAACGTAATAGCGACGTCCGGTTCCATTGCCAGCAACTAGGCAACTTCACGAAATCGACCTACGATAAGTCACCATCGGTTCGTACCTCACCGTGGTTCCTTTATCTCAGTCGCTTCGTTCCAGTTGCTACATTGCTAAACGGGCGCTTGCGCCTTTGTTCAAGACATTTAAATGAAACGTGCTCTTAATTTTCCTGAAATCATATCAATTACCGTTACCATCAAAATAATCCCTAACAAAATAATCCCTACTCTTTCCCAATCTCTAACACTTAAAGCGAAAATAAGCGGTGTTCCTATTCCTCCAGCGCCAATGACACCTAAAACTGCCGCGGCACGTACATTTACTTCAAAGCGATACAATATGAACGAGAAAAAGTTTGGTAATACTTGTGGTACAATGGCAAAAATAAAGGTCTTTACTGGATTTGCTCCAGAGGATATTAATGCTTCTTTGGCACTTAAATCTACATGATCCATACTTTCTGAAATTAGCTTTCCTAACATACCAACAGCACCAATACCTAAAGCTAGAACACCTGCAAAGGCTCCTGGTCCTACTGCTTTAATAAATAATAAGGCAAGTACAATATCAGGGAACACACGAATAAAACTTAACATAAACTTACTTGTTCCAACAGTAGCCTTAGACTTAATAACATTTTTTGAAGCTAAAAAAGCAAATGGAATACAAAGAATACCAGCAATAAATGTTCCTAGCAAAGCAATAGCTAGTGTATCTAACAACCCACGAAGTAAATCCTCTCCATCGGGGTCATACACATAACCCCAATCAGGTTGAAACAGACCAGAAACAATAGCAGAAACCACTTCAACAGATGTATCCTTCCATTCTAATTTCGGTAGACCAACAAAAGCCCAGATGTATATAGCTGAAACGATGGCAACAATTGCAATCAAACGAATTCGCTTCATGTTAATTTCTCCCTTATTCTTGTTGACAAATAATCAATAATTAAAACAACTACTAATGTATAAATAATAATGGAAGCTGTTTTCCCATAGTCAAGAAATCCAAGTGTTTGTTCATAATATAGACCAATACCCCCAGCTCCCACCAAACCAAGCACTGCTGCCGCACGGATATTAATTTCGAATGTGTATAGAAAGAACGACATAAATGATGCCATTATTTGCGGGACGACACCATAAAAAATCCATTTTAATTTATTTGCACCAACTGCGGTCATTGCCTCCAGTGGTCCAGGGTCTATTGCTTCAATCGATTCATAAAAAAGCTTAGCAATAATACCAATAGAAAAAAACATGAGCGCAAAAATACCTGGTATAGGTCCAATACCAAACACGGCAACAAATAAGGCAGCTAATAACAACTCAGGTATCGTACGAATTAAATTTAAAACAAACCTGGCTGATGTTGTAATCCATGCAGAGCTGAAAACATTCCGCGCTGCCAAAATTGATAACGGGAATGCGATTAAACCACCAAGCGTTGTTCCAACTACCGCCATACGAATGGTTTCTAAAATCGGCTGTGTGATAACCGAAAAATAATCCCAATTCGGCGGCACCAATTGAACAATAAGATCCCACATATTCGGCAATCCACGAAGTAACTCTGTAAATGAAAATTCAATTTGCCAACCTCCCCAAAGCAGTAACACTGCTATGAAGACTGTTGTAAAAAAAGGCTTTAGCTTAGATGGAGGAACAGGTATTACTAGCGACTGGTTAAACTGTGATTCTTTCATTTTGCAACTCCTATCTGTTCTGCCACTAATTCATGGTTTCCATAAATAGTTGCAAAAACTTCTTCTGTTGCTTCATTAGCTTTTCCATCAAATACTATTTTCCCTTTATTTAAACCAATAATTCGACTAGCATATTTTCTAGCCAGATCAACAGAATGCAAATTAACTACCATTGTAATATTTAATTCTTGATTAATTCGCAGCAAGTCATCCATTACTTGCTTCGTTGTAATTGGATCTAAAGAAGCTACTGGTTCATCCGCTAAAATAACTTTAGCCTCTTGCGCTAACGCACGAGCAATGGAAACCCTTTGCTGCTGTCCTCCAGATAGTTGATCCGCACGAATATAGGCTTTTTCTGCTATATTTACACGGTTTAATGCATTCATAGCAAGTTCTTTATCTTGCTTAGAGAATAAACCTAGTATCATTTTTAATGTCGAATGATAACCGACTCGCCCAGATAAAACATTTCTCATGACGCTGGATCGACGTACGAGGTTAAAGTTTTGAAAGATCATCCCAATGTCTCGTCGAATTCGATACAATTCGTTTCCTTTTGCTTCAGAAATCGAATTTCCGTTAACTGTTATTTCTCCTTCACTTATTTCATGCAGACGATTAATGGAACGGAGGAGCGTAGATTTCCCTGCACCAGATAACCCTACTATAACGACAAATTCCCCCTCCTTAATTTGTAAATCAATATCATCTAATCCTTTTGTACCATTGGAATATACTTTAGAAACATTTCTTAATTCTATCAAGGTTTCCCCTACTTTCTATTGAAGTAAAAGGAGGCTGTTCGCGATTGGCGAGCAGCCTTCTTTGTAATTTATTGTAGTCACAGAAACGCAGTCTGTAAGATTATTTTTCTACTTCTTTACTTACCTTTTCTTCATATTCTCTCACAATATCAAAATTGCTATCTTGTGATTCTACGTATCCTTCATGAGAATAAATATCACGAATGATTTGCTGACCTTCCTCGTCTTTTCCAATAGCAATAAAAGCATCCGTAATAGCTTTCTTCATTTCATCATTAATTTCAGGACGAATCGCTACGGTATCATTCGGAATTGGTTCCGTAAATTCAATAATTCGTGTTTCTTCAAAAACATCTTCATAGTCACTAGCAACGACATTACGAGCATCTTGAAACGTTACAGCTGCGTCTATGTCACCATTTAACAAAGAAATCACCGCTTGATCATGCCCTTTTAATGTTACTGGCTCCACATCGTTCAAAGGATGAATACCAGCCTCTAGTAATGTAGCTGCTGGCCAAACGAAGCCTGCTGAAGATGTTACATTTTGATAACCAATTTTCTTTCCTTTTAAATCTTCAACAGACTCAATATCAGAATCTTCATTGACAATAAAGATAGAATTATATGAATCCACTAATTCTTCTGTTGGGGAACCATCATCATTTACACCATAACGCTGCGCTTGCAACATGACATCGCCTGAACCTTTTTCTTGTGCAAGTACATAGGCGGTTGGTGGTAAAAATCCAACATCCACTTGTTCTGAATCCATAGCTTCTATGATCGTGTTATAATCCGTAGATACACTTACTTCAACAGGAATATCTAATTCTTCACTAAGTAATTCTTCCAAAGGCTTTGCTTTCGCCTCTAGTGTATCTGCATTTTGTGAAGGAACAAATTGCACAGAGAGCTCGTCTAATTTTTCTTCACCTTTTTTTGCTTGTGCATTATCCGCATCATCCCCACAAGCAGAGAGAAATCCAATTGAAAGTAATAAAGATAGTCCTACGTATTTTGCTTTTTTCAAGCCCGTTCCCTCCTAATAGATGTAATCTTCAAGTGCTTTTCACCGAAAAAAACCACTTCTCTTTCCCTTTCTAATGATTGTTATGTATAAAGTTTTGATTTCGCTGAGCACTCTTCCCCTATTCTACAAAACAATTATTTGGCTAGTATTAATTACATGTAAACTTTACGTAATTTCTTTAAAGCCATATAATAATTCGAAACCTTAACTATGCTAATTCGTATATTTATAAATAAGGGGGAACACAAATGAAAACCTACCATTTACAAGCTCCTATTTATTTTTCAGCAAAAAAATCCATACCTATAACCATTGATCAAGAAGAGGTCGGATACATTCGCAAAACAACTGCTAATACACTTGAAAAAGATCGTGTTTTTACCTATACAAGCTATGATGAGGAAAAATATTATGTTCTTGGAATAAAGAAAAATGGTTGGAAACGCCTCGTATTAACCGAGTATCAGCTACAAACTAATTCTAAAAAGTATCATTTCAAAGATAAATTAGGGAGTAACATACTTTATTTTTGTGTTATGGGGGAGGTAGAAAATCATCAAATTCTAATCGAGGAAAATTGGGCTGGAGATTTAGAAATAAAGTTTAATCATAATAAAGTTGCCAAGATTAAAGTTGCATCCCTTAGCTTGAAAACAACCTTTCAGTTTGAGGACACTGTGGAAGAAAATAGTCCTTTATTCGCACTCACCATTCTTATGTATTTCATGTTCAAAATATATAAAGATGAAAATAATTGGATAGAAGGACTACTTGAATGAATGTTAATATTTTTCATGAAATGATACTTTTAATCACTTCTTCGCGAACACTTCCAGCACATTTCTCTTCCTCATTACTCCCTATCCTGCATCACTGCTAATTTGCGCCTCATTTACTTTTTCCTTTTATATTCATGATATAATGGATAATACACTTATACATCATGGATAAAAAGGAGTTATAAATTAATGAAGGTGAAAATGAACGTTCAAACTGTCTACCACGGAGACTTACTACGTGCAGGAAAAGTATACGACGTAGATGACGAAACAGCGAAGCGTTGGATTGCCAGTAAATTAGCTGAAAAGGCAGAAGATCAATCAGTTAAGCGATAGGATTTAATATAATAAAGTGAAATTTTCATCACTGGGTGGCTTTCTTTCACCCCCCACTAATAATTAGAAAACCAATCTGTGATTTTGTTGCTGGAGGGAAAAGGAATGAACAACATATCGAAAACCTATTGGGATAATTTTTGGAATGCTAGACGTGAAGAAAAACCAACAGCTGTAACCGCTTGGCAATTTGACGATGACCCAGACGACTATTTGGCTCAACTGGTTATCGATGGTCTAAAAACAGCTCTGGGCAAATATTTTATGAATCGGAAAATGAACCAATTCATACTGTCCAAGACTATAGCATTATTTTAAATAGCAATGAGGAGCCACTAGCAATTATTAAAACCATCGACGTACAAATAATGCCTATGAATGAAGTTCCAGAAGATTTCGCTACCGCAGAGGAAGAAGGAAATAGAACATATCAATACTGGAAAGATACGCAATGAAAAGTTCTTAAAACAGGAACTTAGGAATGTAGGTCTTGCATATTCAGAAGATATGATGTTGGTATGTGAACGTTTTACATTAAATGATGTCAAGCAGAAGTAAAAGGCTCTAGAAAACTTAGCTTGCTTTTAATCGTTTTAAAAAAACTTAGCATCACCCAGTCTTTATGGCGATGGAGCGCCATCGTTTTGCTTATGCTATTAACTAGAAATTTAATACTTTCCTATAGTAGAAAAAACGAAACGCACCTCCAATTGTTAACTGATGTTCAACGATGGGAGGTGCAATCTATAGACAAGTATTTTTACCACCTAAAAGACATTTCTTTTATTTAAAAGGTAGTATACAAATGTATTTTTCGTTTTCTTCTTTAAATTACAACGTCATTTATTCGCAAAAAATTCTTCTGCTTTTTCTAGAAAGACTTCTTGATCAGCAGTTAGATCGTATTCTTCTTCAATGGCATCTACAGGGCATACTGCTTTACAAGCGCCACAATCAATGCAAATATCTGGATCAATATAAAATTGATCAGGACCTTCTTCTATACAATCAACAGGGCAAACGCTAACACATTCCCCTGACTTCTCGCCTCGGCAAGGATCTAAAATAACAAAAGCCATCTATATTAACCTCCCTTATATCATTAAACCAAGCTTACTTCTTATTTAATGATACATGAGAACATGATTGCAAGTAAACAGCTTTGAAAAAAAACTTTAAATTCAATACGTGAAACGGATCAACCTACTCCAATTGCACACCCCATTATTGTTTCCTATTTTTATGTTTCTTTTTCAAAAGCATGCAACGTATCTATCGCTAACTGCGCTAAAAAGGATGTTCCGATAGGTAAAGCACGTTCATTTATTTGAAAGCGCGCATCATGTAGGGAAGCTTGTTTATTAGTTTCGTCTAATTGAGTACCTAACCAAATAAATGCACCAGGATAACTTTCTAAAAAGCGACTAAAATCTTCACCAGCTAAAGACGGATTTATTTCTGGTGTATCTAGATTTAATTCGTTAGCTGTTTCCCTTGCTAGACTGGCCCATTTTGGTATATTAATCGTAGCAGGATAACCATCTTGATACGTAATATCTACTTTCACTTCAAAAGCTTCTGCAATTTGTTTCGTAATAGTGAAAAAACGTTCCTTCAGGCGAGCTCGTATAAAAGGCTCATAGGTACGAATAGAACCTTCCGCTTTTACTTGATTTGGAATAATATTCGCTGCCTCGCCTCCCGTTATTTTGCTTATCGTTACAACGGATGCCTCCAAAGGATCTAGACTTCTACTAACAATGGTTTGCAAACTGGTGATAACATGGCCTAAAGTTACCATCACGTCCGTGGTTTGATGAGGCATGCTTGCATGCCCGCCAACCCCAGTAAGCGTGATTTCAAATTTATCCGAAGCGCCCATCATTTCTTTATTTCTTACACCAATTTGCCCAACAGGCAAATCCGGCCATACATGTTGACCGTAAATTACATCTGGAACATATTCAGAGAAAATACCCTCATCCATTAATCGCTGGGCTCCTCCTTCTGGCGCATCTTCTTCAGCGGGCTGAAATACGAGCAATACCGTTCCATTAAATTCATGACGTAATTGTTGCAACACATAACCCGCTCCTAACAACATAGCCATATGCGCATCATGACCACAAGCATGCATTTTATTTTTGTATGTTGAACGGTAAGCGTGGTCGACTAATTCCTGAATAGGCAATGCATCCATATCAGCACGAAGCGCCACGGTTTTTCCTGATGACTTACCATGAATAATACCTAATACACCATGTGTTGCGTATCCGGTTTCAAAAGGGATTTCAAACTGCCGTAATTTTTCTTGAATAAAAGCTGAAGTTCCAATTTCTTCGTTGCTTAACTCCGGATATTGATGGAAATATCTACGTATGAATTCCACTTCTTTCTCTATCTTTTTCACCTCATAAGCTATATTCGATTTTTTCATTATTCCCTCCATCATACAAACATTGTGATAATACTTTATTTTAGTATAATTTCTCTTTTTTAAAAAATTTCATTTTGAGTGATATTTTATAGATGGTTTAACAGCTGTTTATTACGTTTAGAGCATGCTGGATGTTGACTATTGAAGTAGTTCAATTCAACAATAGCATGATGACAACTCAAAAGAAGTTTTTATTATGCGAACATATAGCTACCAAATGTTAATGCAACTAGATGTGAGGATGTAGCGCTGAAAATTATAAAGAGCAAAAGATGATCCCATTGAAGCTACAAAACAAATGGCAAATGAGAAGCGACCTAGCAAGGTGAAAACACTCGAAAAATCCCATCAAGCACTAGATGAAAAGCGGTATAAATAAGCATTTAAGAACAACAACCTTGTGATAAAAGCTATCACAAGGTTGTTATAGCTCATTTATTTCTTCAACTTTAGTTTTGCCAGCTGTTCTGCTAATGCATTATTAGCAAATCCATCATCATCCTGCTTTTTCAAGTATTTATTAACTTCTTTTCTCGAAACATTATGCTTTTTCTCTCGTTCTTTTCTTGTCTGGAAAGTAGATAATTTTTCTCTATGCCCACATTTACAAGTGAAAATTTGCCCTTCTCCTTCTCCACGAAGTTCCAGACGTTTATGGCAGTTAGGGCAACGAGCGTTTGTCTGCTTGGCAATATTCTTTCTATGTCCACATGAGCGATCTTGACAGACTAACATTCTCCCTTTTTTATTGGATATTTCCAGCATGAGTTTTCCACAATCTGGACATTTTGTTCCCGTCATATTGTCATGTTTGAATTTTTCCTGACTGGATTTAATTTGCCGAACAACTTGTTTTGTGTAGCCTTTAATTTCAGAAATAAACTGCTCTTTCTTCGCTTTTCCTTCTGCAATTTGACTAAGCTTTTGCTCCCATTCGGCTGTCAATGCCGGGGAACGTAAATCTTCTGGTACTAATTCAAGCAGTTGTTTGCCAGTTGAAGTTAAATAGATATACTTTCCTTTCAACTCCATGTACATGTTATGAAATAATTTTTCAATAATATCTGCGCGTGTGGCGACCGTACCAATCCCACCCGTATCTTTTAACGTATGGGCTACCTTTGTATCATACGTATTCATGTAACGAACAGGGTTTTCCATTGCTTGTAATAATGTACCTTCTGTGAATCGTTCTGGTGGTTTCGTCTCTCCTTGTGTTAACGTATAACGAACAGGGTGAAGTTGCTGTCCCTTTTCTATAGTCGGTAATTGTTGTTCATCTTCTTCTATATCATCCGAGAAGTTGCGCTGATATAATTCCTTCCAGCCTTGTTTCTTAACCATTTTCCCTCGTGCAACAAACTTTTCACCCTTTGCTTCAGCGATAATTGTCGTTTGTTCATATTCATGAGGATCTGATAAAACTGCCAAAAACCGCTTTACAACTAAATCATAAATTTTTCGTTCTTTATCATCAAGATCCGAAAGCATAACAGATTGTTCGGTAGGAATAATCGCATGGTGATCTGTTACCTTCGCATTATTTACAACTGATTTTGGTAATTTTAAATCTTTACGCAAAATCTTGTTAGCATGACGAGCGTAAGCATCTACGCCACACGCTTTTACGCGATCTTTTAATGTAAAAACGATATCTGTTGAAATCACACGTGAATCTGTTCTAGGATAGGTCAATACTTTATGCTGTTCGTATAGTTTTTGCATAATAGACAAAGTTTGCTTACCAGAAAATTGAAACATTCGGTTAGCATCACGTTGTAATTCTGTTAAATCATACAATTGTGGTGCAGATTTTTTCTTATAATTTTTCTCAACATGCACAATTTGTAGCGCTTCATTGGTTATTTTCTGAATTATTTTTTCAGCTGTTTGTTTAGAGAAAAGTCGTTTATTATTTTTTTCATCTTGCCAAAGAAGCGAAAACTCTTTGTTCGTTTTTGCTTCTATTCCATAGTATGTTTTCGGTTGAAACGTTTTTATTTCCTTTTCTCTTGAGGCTACCATCGCTAAGGTTGGTGTTTGCACACGACCAGTGGATAGTTGGGCATTAAATTTTGTTGTTAAAGCTCTTGTAGCGTTAAGACCAACATACCAATCCGCTTCAGATCTTGCGACGGCTGAAGCATATAGATTTTCGAATTGTTTCCCCGGTTTTAACTGTTTAAATCCATCTTTAATTGCTTTATCCGTTACAGAAGAAATCCATAGGCGCTTAACAGGTTTTTTCACATTTGCTTTTTCCAACACCCAGCGAGCTACTAACTCTCCTTCTCTTCCAGCATCTGTAGCAATAACAATTTCATGAACATCTTTTCGATGAAGTTGTGTTTTTACAGCTTGGAATTGCTTCCCTGTTTTTTTAATTACCGTCAATTTTAATTCTTTCGGCAGCATCGGAAGGTCTTCTAATTTCCATGTTTTATATTTTGCATCATAAGCCTCAGGATCTGCTAACGTCACAAGATGCCCTAGCGCCCATGTGACGATATATTTTGAACCTTCCATAAAACCATTTCCTTTTTTATTGCATTGCAATACACGGGCAATGTCCCGTCCTACAGAAGGCTTTTCTGCTAATACTACTATTTTACTCATATTTAAAATCCTCTCTAACGTTACCTATTTTTCATCATAACATAAAAGCGAGTTTCTTTGACACTCCAACCCTTAAAGGCATAAGCTTCGGAAAAATGTGTACTTGCACAGCTAGTGAGGAGAAAAGTTATTCGTCTTAGAAAAACTTGATTTATCTCCAAATTTTTATGGAGAAAGCCTAATTTTTGCTTAACCTATAAATCCTAAAATTTTTATACTTACCTGTAGCGCAAACAGAATATGCAGTGAATATAAAGCGTATGATTTATCACGAGGTATTCAGAAGTTGGATACGCACAACAAATAACATCGTACATACAATATTTTTAGAACAATGCAAAGGAATTGATGCTATGCTATTTTATACAGGGTTAATTCTATTAGTAATTGCGGTAAGTTTAGACAGCTTTAGTGCAGGAGTTGTTTATGGTATGCGTAACATTCGTGTCCCTTTTAATGCTCTTTTCATTATTATGGTATGCTCTGGAGTTATCGTATTTGTATCTATGACTATTGGTAGTATGTTTCTTACTGTCCTTACACCAGATATTGCAAGTATGCTCGGAGGAAGTATCTTAATTGTACTAGGTTGCTTTGCTTTTATTAACTGTTTACGTTCAAAATCGGACACGTCGAATCAAAACCAGAAGCGGAAACAAAATATTTTAACAACTGTTTTATCTACACCTGATAAAGCTGACTTGGATCGTTCTGGTATCATTTCACCAAGTGAAGCGGTATTGCTTGGCTTTGCTTTAGCTCTAGATGCATTCGGCGCTGGGATTGGTGCATCCATGCTAGGATATGCCCCTATTCTAACCGCTTTGTTAATTGCTTGCATGAGTGGCGCTTTCTTATACCTAGGTTTAACAGCAGGCAGAATACTAACGAAAAATAGGCATATGCAACGACTCACCTTTCTTCCCCCGCTATTACTCATTACACTTGGCATAACAAATTTAGTTCATTAACTTTAAGATGAAGTCGAAAGCCGTTTATCTATTTAAACACTGGCATTGTGATGAATTCATCCCTCACGGAAAATATATGTCACTTTTACACGAGTGGCGGGTGACCCAGTTCATTCTAATCGCATTGTTGGGTCTCACCGCCGCCTATAGAAGTCTACCTATATTATCACATCGTCCAATCATCTCTGAGGTTAATAAACTAAACCGTCACACTGTAGCTATTCTTTTCTATGAATATTTCTGCAAATCCAAACTTAAGTGTACTTTTTTATAAATTCAAGCCATACGTGTACTTATTCACTTGCTTAGTAATGACCTGCTTGATTTCGTAATATCATCCACTTCCTCTCAAATGCTTTTCATACAGTTTAGTTTGAATTTAGGGAAACCATACATTTATTTTATCTACAATGCTTTTACAAGCCCGCCATCTACGATTAAAGCTTGACCTGTAATATACGTATTTGCTCCGGAAGCTAAAAATACAATTGCTTTGGCAAATTCCTCTGGCTTACCATAGCGCTTCATGGGAATATTTTGTTCAGCTTTAGCCATGATATCTTCTGGCGATGTTTGCAATTTATCTGCTTTTTTCTTGTTTAAATCAAGAACCCGATCTGTTTTCACAGAACCTGGACCCACCGTATTAATTAATATATTGTCTTCACTTAGTTCTTGAGCTAACGTTTTGGAAAGACCAACTATACCTGGTCGCATTGTATTAGATAAAACTAGATTGTCAAGTGCTTGCTTAATAGAAGAGGAAGCGATATTGACAATCTTCCCACCTCCATGCTGTTTCATATGCGGAACTACTTCACGAATCGTTCTTACAAAACTAAGTAAATTTAATTCAAATGCATGATACCAGCTTTCATCATCCATTTCGAGAAAACTTCCTGCTGGCGGACCTCCAGCATTATTAATGAGAACATCTACCTTCCCTTCTCTTTCTACAATAGAGAGAATCATTTGCTTAATTGCATCCGCATCTTTCATATTGCATACGTAGTATTCCACGTTTGGATTAGCCGTAGCTTCTTTTATTTCTTTTACAGCCCTCTTTAAGTTTTCTTCATTTCGGCTACTAATAAACACAGTTGCTCCTTCTTTTGCAAACTCTGTAGCAATCGCATTTCCTAACCCTTTACTTCCAGCAGTAACTAGCACGGTTTTGTGTTGTAATTGCATATCCATTAATCATGCTCCTTTTTATCATGGCTTTTAAGTATTAATCCTAATTTCCCCACAACAATGGGTTACTTATACAAGTTTTTCTCTTTCAGTACACGAAGAAACTGTTTATATAAAAGTAAGCTACAAAATTTCTAAATTATAGTATACCTAATATGAAGCTACTTTTCCTCTTCTAGATCACATGCAAAATCTTTTTCAGAAATTCATAATTGACAAAACAATAATAATATGATAGTATTTATTAATTGTAATGAAGTGGCATATAAGCATTGGCATTCTACTATGTTTTTGACCATGCTTATTCACACTGGCGCGACTTCGGGGTCGCAAGGACGTAAGAGCAGGTAGGGCTTACGTTGCTTAAGTTAGAGAACATCCAGTGGAAAGATTACCGCGGTTATAGATGAAATTAGCATGAATCATATTTTAAATGAGTAACGTAATAGTTGTTTAGAATTGGCATCCATGAACACATTACTTCAACTATCGCATCTTTTAGTTGGATAGTTACCTTCGTACGTAACATCTGATGACTATTTCAAACGTACTGAAATTAATGATGAATTTCTCACTCGATTCCTATCGAGTTATTATAAGACTTATGTGTTACTTTGTAATATAAGGGGTACTCTAAGATGGGTACCCCTTTTCCAATACATATCACAATAACTTGCCTTATGGCAAATCTTTACGGCGAAGCTAATACGATAAACCCTACAAATTTATATTATAGTGGAAAAAAGGAGTTAAAATGATGCATCATTTAACTGGAACTATTCAGAACTTGCTAGTTGAAAGAAGGATTGATACTGGTTATGTATTAAGCCACAAACAGAATGAGGTTTTATTACATCATCAAGAAACAAATAAGGAATTAACGCCTGGGGAAGAAATAGAAGTATTTTTATATACAGATAAGAAAGGGAAGGTTGTAGCTTCTACACAACTTCCTCACATACAAATGGATAGCTATGGATGGGCGACTGTCAAAGAAGTAATACCTAATCTTGGCGTATTCTTGGATATTGGAACAACGAAAGAAATACTTGTTTCTAAAGATGACCTCCCTCTATACGAAAACGTATGGCCACAAATCGATGATTGCTTATATGTAACGTTGGGACGAGATAAAAAAGGAAGGTTACTTGCTTTTCCTGCTACAGAATCCGTAATTTTACAAGACATAGAATCTGCTCCAGAAGAATTATGGAATACTCCTATCTCTGGTACAGTGTATTTCACTAGCAAAGAAGGTTCGGCAATAATTACATCTGAACATTACCGAGGTTTCATTCATTACACCGAACGCAAGCAAGAACCTCGATTAGGAGAGCTTGTCACAGGAAGAGTAATTGAAGTAAAGACCGATGGAACGTTAAATATCTCCCTTCGTCCAAAGAAAAAAGAAAGCATGGAGGAAGATGCAAAACAAATTTTAGACCATCTTCAAGCAAATAATGGCTCTATTCCATTTGATGACAAAAGTGACCCAGAAGATATACGAGCTACTTTTCACATTAGTAAGGCAGCTTTTAAACGGGCACTCGGTAGGCTAATGAAGGAACACAAAGTCGAACAACATAATGGCTACACTTATTTGGTCCAAAAAAAAGTATAGATAAACTTGCTTTACGGTGAAAGCTACACACTAAACCCTAAGAGCATACTTTTCTTTAGTACAAACAAAAAAGAGCGAAAAAGTATCGCTCTTTTTTGTTACGCTTTTACATTTGCATACGTGTCAGTTAACGCTGTAATAATGAGGCCAATCGCTGCAGCAAATAATGATGCAATGCCCCATCCCCCTAAACCAGCGCCCATGATTTCTACTTTTCCGATTACGGAAGCTAACATAAGAAACACCAACCCAGTTAAACCTATTAAAATACCTGGGAAGTAACCTGTATAGCTTTCCTTTGAAGTCGCTTTTAGTAGTATCAGACTAACTGCAACTACTGCAACTGCTAATATTGCACCAATTGTAAGCACCGATTGAAACATTTCTCTCACCTCATACATAAATAGCTACTGAATATAGTCTACAATTGAACAGGTATAAAGTCAATAAGTCTAACTCTTTTTTAGAATGCGTTTCCATATAAAGGACGTCTTCATTCAGTCAAGTTTTCTAACACAATTAACGGAAGTTACATCTATTATAATACAAGAGTAGTTTCGTTTTCATTCTAATTAAGTAAATTCATGTATGAGAATAAAAAGCTTATGGAACAATTATATTAATTATTTAAAGCACTGTGTACGTACCATTTTCCAGTACAAAGCTTATGTATCGTTGACAAATAATACAATCATTTCAATAATAGATAGGATGATACCTTCAAAAATTAATAAAGGAGAAATGAACCAATCATGACATACAAAACGCTATTCTTGGACATTGATGGAACTATTTTAACCCCAAACCATACTTACACTGCCTGTACAAAAGACGCAATTAAACAAGTACAGCAACAAGGTATACTCGTCTTTATTTGTACGGGAAGACCTTTACATGAAGTAAAAGAATTAGGTGAAGAATTGGGAGTAGAAGGGTACATAGGCTACAATGGAGCTTATGCAATTTATGAAAACCACATACTTGTTAATAAACCAATGGATAAACAAATATTAGAACAGTTTTTAGCTTTAGCAAAGCAAAATCACCATGAATTAGTTTGTTATACAAAAGATAAAAACTATTACACTTCACTGTCACATCCTGTCATCAAGAATTTTGTAGACGTTTTTCAACTTAGAAACAACCAACTTTTAACTACAGATGTACACGAACAAATCCTAGGTTCCTCTATAATTAATGTTTTACCAAGTCAAGTACAGGCTTATGAAGAATTAGATACAGACATCCACTTGTCAGAAGTAACCGTAAATAATATATCAAATTGCTATGATATCATTCGTCAACAAGTTAATAAGGGAGAAGCGATAAAAAGCGTGCTGCAGCATTTAGATATAGAGCCACGTCAAGCAATCGCTTTTGGTGATGGAATGAACGATAAGGAAATGTTACAAGTCGTAGGGGAAGGGTTCGCGATGGAAAACAGTAACCCTGAGCTATTTGCTTATGCCAAGTACAGAACTACTTCTGTAGAAGAATCAGGTATATACAACGGGCTTAAACAACTGCAACTTGTGCGATAGAAGGAAGCTCTAGCTAAGAACTCGGATATCCCCAAGCATTCAGAACAAAGGATCGGGGCGCACGTTTAGCAACGTAGCGAATGAAACGAATCAACGAAATATTTAGGAATCATGTCACTAAAACAGGGGTATGCCGACGTCGGGCGGCAAGCCCTTTTTAGTCGACCTTCCTCTTAGCGACGAACCGATGATGACTTATCGTAGGGCAATTTCATGAAGTTGCTTTTTTGCTGGGCGATGGAGCTTATTTCGTTATACACAAGCAACTCATTTTATACTTTCTTACCTTTTAACAAAACCCTTCGCTGTGCTTATATGTTAAAGAAGTGAATCTTCCATATAAGACGTTTAGGTACTGTTAGCTCCCAGTTCTTAAAGTAGGAACACCTTATACTGACGCTAACGCTCTGTCCATCATGCATAGCTTGCAACACAAACTCATGCTATGCTTTTATAACAAAAAGCCTCCATAAACCAATGCACCACCAATAACAAATGCGGGATGCAATTTAAATTTTTCCATTAATAGATAACTAATTAAGCTCAACAGTGCTGTTTGGAGCAAACCTATGTTAACGTAAGATTCACTAAAAAAACGCCAGGCCATAACACCAAGCAGGATACCGATAACTGGTCTAACATATAAGGTCATCCGTTTTACTTTCGGAGAGTCTTTATATTTATATAGAATGCTTAATAAAATAATAACCAAAATCAAGGAAGGCGCTACAGTTGCAAACACTCCAACAGATGCACCCAGCGGTCCACCTACTTCATATCCTATATAACCTGCCATTTTTGTAGTGATAGGTCCAGGTAACGAATTGCCAAGTGCTAAAACTTCACTAAACTGTTGGACATCCATCCAACCGTAACGAGAGACGACCTCATTTTCGACAAGTGGTATAGAAGCAGGACCTCCACCGTACCCTAAAATCCCTGGAATAAAGAAAGCAAGAAATATCTCCCAATATATCATGATGAATCACCTTCTCTTTCCGATAGGTGCGTTTTCTCTCTTTTACGATCTTTTTTTACAATCGCTAAGAATAATAAAACTCCAATAAGAATACCAGGATGGATATTGACGAATTCTAATAGGACAAAAACGCCAACGAGCATAGATCCTGTGGGAACCCACCCCATACCTTTTCCAGCTTTCTGAATGAAATGCCAGGTTAATACTGCAAGCATTACTCCAACTACTGGAATTACAGCTGCTGTCATCCCTTGTACCCAATCATAACCTTTAATAGATGAAAGGGAAGATAGTAATAAAATCATTAAAAAAATCGTAGGCAAAATCGTTGCTAGTACAGCATTTATGGTTCCTAAAATGCCAGAAACACGATATCCAATATATCCTGCTAGTTTCGTTGCGATTGGTCCAGGTAATGTATTGCCAAGTGCTAATAAATCACCAAATTCTTCATCACTCATCCACTTATATTTATCGACCACTTCTTTATGAACGAGCGGAATGGAGCTAGGGCCACCGCCATAACCTAATATACCTACTCTGAAAAAAGCTACAAAAATATTCCATTGTAATTTCATAAGTCACGTACCTTTTTGTAAAATTAACCTCCGACTCATACAACCAGCTAAACTATATGATGAGAAGGTTGAAATATCTTATGGAATCAATCATCGCTTACTAACCGCTAGGTAAACGAATAAGAACTTTGAGTGCTGTTAGTAAGTTGCTCCCCATTCTTTAAGCGAAGTCTTAAAGCAACTTAGATTAGTATAATATGAACCTATGTTTTCTACCTCTATTTTACCAAGCAGCTATCGTTCCATCCGCCCTCGATTCTGTACCACCAATCAACACACCAGTGTCTGGATTTCTCCAAATAATTTGCCCTCTTCCAAAGTTATTTGGTTCTAGCTGTACTTGAATACGATGTCCTTTTTCTGCTAACTCCAAAGCAATATGATGTGGAAAACGATCTTCGACTTCAACTTGCTTATCTTTTATCCACTGCCACCGCGGTGCATCTAGTGCGACTTGTGGGTTCATTTGAAAATCAAGCGTATTCATAATCACTTGCACATGGCCTTGCGGTTGCATAAATCCTCCCATCACCCCAAATGGTCCTACAGGCTGATTATCTTTAGTCATAAAGCCAGGTATAATGGTGTGATAGGTTCTTTTCCCACCTGCAAGAACATTTACATGGGAAGGATCCATCGAAAAATTGTGACCTCTATTTTGCAAAGCAATCCCTGTGCCAGGAACTACAATACCAGAGCCAAATCCCATATAATTGCTTTGTATAAATGATACCATATTCCCTTCCTGATCGGCAGTAGCTAAATAAACAGTACCACTTAAGGCAGGCTCTCCAGCTTCTGGTTGTAGTGCATGATCTCCTATTAACCCTCGGCGGAGCGCCCCATATTCTTCACTTAGCAACTCACTTACTGAATACCTCATATATAATGGTTCAGATACATGTTTCTGTCCATCTGCAAATGCTAGTTTCATAGCTTCGATTTGCTTATGATATGTTTCAACATGATCTTTCTCTTCAAAATGAAATCCTTTTAAAATGTTCAATGCTTGAAGAGCAATAATCCCTTGGCCGTTCGGTGGTATTTCCCAAATAGAGTAACCTCGGTATTTCACATGGATCGGTTCCACCCATTCCGGATAATAGCTAGCTAAATCATCATTTGTTAGAAAACCACCACTTTGCTTGGAGAATTGATGAATACGCTCTGCTAATTCTCCACGATAAAAAGACTCCCCGTAGCTATCTGCTATTTCCTGTAATGTCGTTCCATGGTTTGGTGCGTACCATATTTCGCCTGCTGCAGGTGCTTTTCCTTTAGGTGCAAAAGTTGTAAACCATTCTTTAAATAAATCGTCTGTCAGTTTCCATTCATAAACTTGATAGGCCTTTTTCCAAAACCTACTTAATATTGGCGAAACCGGAAATCCTTCATATGCATAATGAATTGCAGGCTTTAAAACTTCTTGCAACGAAAGCTTACCAAACTTTTTAGATAACTCTGCCCAAGCGCTTGGAGCTCCAGGAACAGTAACTGGAATCCATCCATATTCTGGAATATCCTTATAACCTAACTCCTTGACAGCATCCACGGAGATATGTTGAGGTGATTTTCCACTTGCATTTAAACCATGTAACTTCCCTTTTGTCCATACTAATGCAAACGCATCTCCTCCAATACCATTCGATGTCGGTTCTACTACAGTTAGACATGCCGCCGTTGCAATAGCAGCATCAATCGCATTGCCTCCTTGTTTTAATATTTCAAGCCCTGCTTGTGCGGCTAACGGCTGCGAAGTTGCTACCATTCCTTTTTTTGCATATGTAGCTTGACGTGGGACAGCATAAGGATAAGTTTGCCTTTGAAAAAATTCCATAACTATTTGACTCCTTTTTCATAAACGTTTTTAATCTTTCTAAATCGATAAAAAATGAAGTTTCATCCAGGGTATAAGGTACAATAAAACTCCACATCAAGAAATGGAAGATGTGAGCTGGACAAATCTAAGAGAAAGATAGCAGTTTTAAACTTATTCCTAAGACCTTGAGGTAATACCATCAAGGTGCTAAACAATCAGCGGAAAGATTCCTTTTATACGAATGGAGCAATTTTAAAATTATTTAAATAATAATAAACAATAATCCCGTTGTCAACCCAATTACATTCATTAATAAACTTTTTAACTATAATTACAAACATAAAAGGTCTAAATAGCAAAAACAACTTTCATTTCGTTACATTTAACACTATATATAGGAACTCATTACACATCGTAATTTTCTTACGTTGTTATTTTTGTTAAAATAAATAGGAATACAAAAAATTAGTAGGAGCTATGATATGAAATTGGATCATATAGATAAAAAATTACTAGAAGCTTTAACCGAAGATGGTAGGTTATCCTACGTTGAATTAGCAGAAAAAGTCGGGCTATCACGAGTAGCCGTAAAAGACCGCGTTCAAAACCTAAAAGATAAAGGAGTTATTGAAAAATTTTCGGTTGTTATTAACTCCGAAAAATTTGGCAAGCAAGTCTCAGCTTTTTTTGAAGTAGATGTAGAACCTATGCAATTACAAGAAGTTGCTCAAAATTTAGCTGATAATCCTCAAGTAGCAAGCATCTATCAAATGACTGGTCCTAGTACATTACATATGCATGTACTAGTTGAAGATTTTCAAAAATTAGAAGCTTTTATCAATGAAGAATTATACTCTGTAAGCGGAATCACTCGCGTCGAAAGTTCGATTATTTTAAAGCGTTTTAAAAGCCGAACTGGATTCAAACTGTA
This sequence comes from Virgibacillus dokdonensis, assembly GCF_900166595.1. Classification (NCBI taxonomy): domain Bacteria; kingdom Bacillati; phylum Bacillota; class Bacilli; order Caryophanales; family Bacillaceae; genus Virgibacillus; species Virgibacillus dokdonensis. The sequence goes on from NZ_LT745763.1 coordinate 2,938,685, forward strand.
GTTTTGCTTATTATATCCTATATTATAAAAAGAAGTTCACCTTTCACTTCCAAAACTTAGAGGAAACCAAAACCATCTAAAAAGCAGTAAAATACACATCACCACATTGTTTAAGCTTAAAGTTATTTGTGAAATTTCCAACATATCGTTACAAATGAAAAGAGGGACAACATGTTTGACCTACTAGTTATGATGTTAGAGCGACTCGGTATTATTGTCATGATCGCTTTTTTACTTACACGTCTACAATTTTTTCGCAATATGATTTCACAACATACATTAAGTCAAAGCCAACAATATAAGGCTATGCTTTTCTTTGGCTTATTTGGCATTATTGGTACATACACGGGATTAATTTTTAATACAGGTACTTCTGAAATTGAACGTTGGCGAATTGGGATTGAGCCAGATGAAGCAATTGCGAACTTTAGAGTTATCGGCGTCGTTGTAGCAGGACTTCTAGGTGGTTATAGAATTGGCATAGGCGCAGGAGTTATTGCTGGTGTTCATCGTTTCCTACTAGGAGGCTATACGGCGTTAAGCTGTGGAATTGCTACCATTATTGCGGGTTTTTTCTCCGGATATTTTCACAAAAAACAAAGCCACCATTCATTACCAAAAGTATTTACAATTACCGCAACGGCAGAAATCATCCAAATGTTGCTTATTCTGCTTTTGGCAGGGTCATTTGAACAGAACATTCCTTTAGTAGAAGTTATTGGCTTGCCTATGGTAATTGCAAACGGCCTGGGCGGTGCTTTATTCATGCTCATTATTCAAATGGTCATTCAGGAAGAAGATAAAGTTGGTGCAGTTCAAGCGCAATTAACTTTGCGTATTGCTGATAAAACACTTGCCCATTTAAGAAAAGGACTAAATGAACAAACGGCGCAAGCAGCCTGTAACATCCTTTATCAAGAGATGAACGCTATTGCTGTTTCCATGACGAATGATAAGGAAATTCTCGCTCATGTAGGGTTGGCTGATGATCATCACAAACAAGGGAATCAAATTCAAACACAAATCACAAGGGATACCATTCATTCTGGAGAATTAATCGTTGCTTCCGGGCAACAAATCCATTGTAGCCATGATAATTGCCCGTTAAAAGCCGTCGTTGTAGCTCCATTAAAACAACGAGGAAAAACCATTGGCACGTTAAAATTTTACTATCATTCCAAAGAAGATATTAACCGTCTAGTAAGAGAGATGGTAAGCGGATTGGCAAAACTGCTAAGTAATCAATTAGAGATTGCCCGTGCCGAAGAAGCGTTGCAATTAGCAAAGGCATCAGAGATTAATGCGTTACAAGCACAAATCAGACCCCACTTCTTATTTAACACGTTAAATACGATAACGTCTCTCGTACGAATTGACCCGATGAAAGCAAGAAAATTACTTGTATCGCTTTCCCATTTTTTAAGACAAAATTTAACTGTAACGACAGATCAAGAAGTTACCATCGATCAAGAATTAAAGCATGTACAAGCCTATTTAGATATTGAGCAAACACGTTTTCACGATCGCCTACACGTGGGGTATCACATTGATGACGATTGCTTAAAGGAAACAGTGCCTCCATTAATTTTGCAACCAATTGTTGAAAATGCAATGAAACACGGCTTAAAAGATAAAAAGGAAAACGCAAATATTATTATACAAATTTATATTAAGAATAATGCTACACATATATCTGTTACAGATAACGGAAAAGGAATACCGAATAAAGAAATGGACCGTATTGGTCAAAAAGTGGTTCCATCTAAATCCGGTACAGGAATGGCTTTATATAATATTAATCGCAGACTAACCATGAAATTTGGCCCATCAGCGAAGTTAGTCATCACTAGCAAAACACATGAAGGAACATGCGTGCAATTTTCAATTCCGAGAACAAAGGCGCAAGTGCCCGTTTAGCAACGTAGCGACTGGAACGAATCAACCGAGATAAAGGAATCACGGTGAGGAACGAACCAATGATGACTTATCGTAGGGCGATTTCGTGAAGTCGCCTAGTTGCTGGGCGCTGGAGCTGGACGTGGCTAAATAACTTAGTAAGTTTATCCACAGCTGCAAAATTTTATAATTTCCTAGACGAGAACAAAGGCGCAAGTGCCCGTTTAGCAACGTATCAAGTGGAGCGAATCAACGAAAGATTTAGGAATCACGCCACTAAAACAGGGGTATGCAGACGTCAGACAGCAAGCCGATTTTTAGTCGGCCTTCCTCTTAACCACGAACCGATGATGACTTAGCTTAGGGCAATGGAGTGAAGTCACCTAGTTGCTGGGCGCTTAAGCCGGACGTGGCTACTCGGTTGTTTTGCGATACACAAAGCGCCTCATTTTATAATTTCTGGACAATAAGAAATAGACAGACGGAGGAATATTCATGAATCGCACCATTAAAACTTTAATTGTAGATGATGAAAAATTAAATCGAGAAGAGCTTATTTATTTACTAAATAACTTCCCAAATATTGAAATTGTGGGACAAGCAAATTCTGGAGAAGCATGCATCATGGAAACCATGAAAAAGAAACCTGATCTTGTTTTTCTTGATGTAGAGATGCCAGAAATGGATGGAATGGAAACAGCTGCTTCACTAAAAGAACTTAAACACCCTCCATTATTAGTATTTGCTACAGCGTACCCTCAGTTTGCTGTCCAAGCTTTTCGATATGAAGCCATTGACTATTTATTAAAGCCGTATGATGAAAAACATTTAGAACAAACGATTTCTAGAATTGAAAAAACGTTATTTCATGTAGAAGAAAAGGAACAAGAGGTTGCTAATAAATTGGGGATTGAAAATGAAGATGGCGTTATATATGTAGACCCTACTGAAATACTCTACTTGCAGAGCGTAGACAAACAAGTCAAGATCGTGACCAAATCTAAAATATTTTTTTCTAAAAAAACTTTAAAGGATTTAGAAAAAAGATTAAGCACCTTTCGTTTTTTTCGCATTCATAAAAGTTATGTTATTAATCTTCATTATGTAAGCAAACTCACTCCATGGTTTAATGGCGCTTATAATTTACAGGTCTTCGGCAGAAATGAATCTTTACCAGTGAGTAGAAATTACGTAAAATCCTTACGCGAACAATTAGAACTTTAAACAATTTTATTTTTGTCACCTTCTCATAGAAAGTGAATCTTCAATCAGCAGGGAGAATTGTTTATAAACGCACAAGGAAGGTAGATAGTAACCGCTGATGGGCTCGCTCAGCCTCCTTGTTGGAAAAGCTTGGCTTGTCGCCAAGTCTTATGGCGACAGCCTTTGGTTTTCTTATACTATAAAACAAAAAAACCTTATACTTTCCGATAGTGAAAAAAAGCAGTTCGCTTTTTTTCCTGCGGGATCTTACATTCCCTTATACTAAGGCAAGATTGGCTACTACAAAACGTCTATATCTTCTTTATTACTCTTAACATAGTTTACTTGATTATACTATTTTCTCATATTCCATCTCACGTATTTCCTAAACTGTTCATCCCTTTCACGTTAATCTAAAATCAAAACATGTTAGCTAGGAAAACTTGCATGTTATCCTGAATTCCCCCTTTAAAAACGGTTTCATATTACATTAGGAGTGTAAACGAATTCAACGAGAAAGGGATGACGTGATATGTTTACATTTATAGGAGGAATTATATTATTAATTATAGGTTATTTCACACATGGTAAATTTATTGAAAAAGTTTTTGGAGTTCAACCAGACAGACCAACACCAGCCATTACGAAACAAGATGGCGTGGATTATTTGCCATTAAAACGGAACAAAAATGCCATGATAGAGTTAATTAGTATTGCAGGCGTCGGTCCCATTTTTGGGCCCATCATGGGAGCTTTATATGGACCAGTAGCATTTCTTTGGATCGTTATAGGTTGTATTTTCGCAGGAGCAGTGCACGATTATTTAACAGGGATGATTTCCATTCGTAATGGCGGAGCACATCTACCACAACTGGCCGGAAAGTTTTTAGGAAAATATATGAAACATATTGTTAACATATTTTCCGTTCTGCTTCTACTACTAGTCGGTACCGTTTTTGTTAGTTCTTCCGCTGGCCTAATTTTTGATTTAGTAAATGGATCAATTGCACTTGTAGCACTTATTGTCATTATCTTTGGATACTATATCCTATCCACGATGTTACCGATCGATAAATTAATTGGGAAGTTGTTCCCGATATTTGGTGCATTTTTACTTATTGGAACATTAGCGTTAGGTATTAGCCTTGTTATCAATCAAGCGCCAATTCCAGAAGTATCTTTAACCAATTTACACCCTGAAAATACACCCATATTTCCGTTATTGTTTCTAGTTATTTCATGTGGTGCTTTATCTGGATTTCATGCAACACAATCACCAATTATTGCTAGAACGACAAAAAATGAAAAAGAAGCAAGAAGTGTCTTTTATGGCATGATGATCGTAGAAGGAATTATTGCTATGGTATGGGCCGCCGCAGCTATGAGTTTATTCGGTGGGACCGTTACTTTAAATGAACTCATTAACACCATCGGAACGGGTGGGATTGTAAGTGAAGTTGGCACGATGATGCTTGGATCCATCTTGGGATCTGTTCTTGTATTATCCATTATTTTTCTTCCACTTTCATCTGGTGACACGGCATTTCGCAGTGCACGCATGATCATTGCTGACTACTTTCATGTATCACAAAAGAAAATTACGAAACGTTTAATCATCGCTCTACCATTATTTTCAATATCCGTTATTTTAACAAATATGGATTTCACCTTGCTTTGGAGATATTTCTCTTGGGCCAATCAATCTTTAGCGGTTATTGCATTATGGGTAGCATCCATGTATTTATTTATTGCCAAAAAGAATTATTTCGTAGCCATGATTCCAGGCATTTTCATGACCTATGTAACTACAGCATACATCCTAAATGCTCCAATTGGATTTAGAATACCAATGAATATAACTTATATACTAAGCGCAATAATCACAATTGGAATAATTGGCTTATTTTATAAATATGCACGGCAAAATGCAAGAAATGGGATGAAAATTGAAGAAAGCGTTGCTGTTTCTCCATCTAAAGCAGCTTAATAACTTCATAAATACTTTAGAACCCGTATTTCCAAATAGTACGGGTTCTTTGTTAAATACGATACACTTTTAAAATCCAACATCTTATGAAATTTGAAAACAATATTGCCCTCTTTACTTTAGTAAGCAAGAGGGCTAAAAGAATATTTTATTTATTTTTCAGGGAAAGAACTGCGTACAGCTTCATAGACATCATCCACGTTTTTGCCCATACCCGATTCTACTGCGGCAACATATGCTCCTTCTACAATTGGCGCTTCGACTAATTTAATGTCTTCTTGATCAGCTATTTCCATAGCCATTTCAGCATTCATTTTTGCACTACCAAGATCATAAAATAATAGTACGCCGCTTCCGCTATTTGCTTTTTCTATGGCACTGTTAATTTTTTCAATACTCGTACCTATCTCATTGTCCTCCGTTCCTCCAGCCACTTCAATAGGAACTTCTTTCATCACTTGACGAATCAATTCTTTAGCTCCTTCAGCAATTTTATGGCTATGAGAAATCAACACAATACCTACATAACTCATGCTTTACTATCTCCTTTCCACACTTCTGCTAGAGCTTCAAAAATAAAATAAGTAGAAGCTGAACCTGGATCTTGGTGTCCGATCGTTTTTTCTTTAAAATAGGCTGCTCGTCCCTTGGTTGCGGTCATTGCTTTAATTTTTTCAAGTGCAGCATCCGCGCTGGCCATGAGTCCATCAGGTGTCGAATGCTCATTATCTGTAAAATAATGTGCGATTGATGCCCACATATCAACCATAGTTTTCTCGCCTTCTTCTGCTTTACCACGTTGTTTTAACCCATTTACTGCTTCATTTAATGCAGAGCTGAAACTAGTTTGGTCTACAAGTTCTTCTCCTTTTAGTTTCGTTGATAGTTTAAGGAAAGCAGTTCCAAATAGGGGACCTGAAGCGCCGCCTACTTTCGACATTAACGTCATCGCCACATCTTTGAAAACTTCAGATACATTCGTATAAGTAGCTTCTTCCAATTTTGAAGCTACTTCTTGAAACCCTCTAGCCATATTTATTCCGTGGTCACCGTCTCCAATAGGCTGATCTAAAGCCGTTAATTCATCTTTGTTGGTTTGCATTTTTTCATTTGCTCGTTGCATCCATTGAACTGTATTCATTACATTTAGTTGCATTTTTATTTCCTCCTAATTGCGAAATGCAGGTGCTTCAGACGGAGCTTGTAGTAAAGATTTTAATTCGTCATCTAGCTTTAGCAAAGTAACTGAACAACCCGCCATTTCCAACGATGTCATATATTCTCCTACAAATGTTTGAAATACTTCAATACCTTTATCTTTTAACAGGCTTTGCACCTTTTTATTAACAATAAATAGTTCCATTTCCGGAGTAGCACCTAAACCATTAATCATTACAGCTACTTCTTGTCTTTTTGGTATGTCTATATCAGCGAAAATTCGTTCTACTAATTCTGTAGCAATGTCATCAGCAGAAGCGATTTGCTTTCGTTCAATTCCTGGTTCTCCGTGAATACCTATTCCTATCTCCATTTCATTATCATCTAACTGAAAACTTGGCTTCCCAGCAGCTGGGACAGTGCCAGAAGTTAACGCCATTCCCATGGAGCGCACATTGGCTACAACCTTATCAGCAACACGCTTTACCTCTTGCAATGAAGCGCCACTTTCAGCCATAGCCCCAGCTATTTTATGAACGAGTACGGTACCAGCTATACCCCTTCTCCCCGTTGTAAACGAGCTATCTTCTACAGCAACATCATCATTTACAATTACTTTTTCTACTTGAATACCTTCTGCTTCAGCTAACTCTGCAGCCATTTCAAAGTTAAGTACATCCCCTGTATAGTTTTTAATAACGAGAAAGACGCCTTTTCCTCCGTCTGCTGCTTTAATTCCTTCAAATACCTGGTCAGGTGTTGGCGATGTAAAAACTTCACCTGCAACTGCACAATCTAACATACCTTTTCCAATATATCCAGCATGAGCTGGTTCATGACCGCTACCCCCACCACTCACTAAACCAACTTTATCTTCTACAGGAGCATCTTTACGAGCGATGACAAGCGTCTCAGGAATTACTTTTAATTTGGACGGATAAGCAGCAACTAGACCTTGCACCATATCTTGTACAACTTCATTTGGATTATTAATAATTTTTTTCATTGCTTCATTCCTCCTTAACTCTATTGTAGTAAAATTTTTTTACACTTGGAAGGCTTTGGAATTTTTGTTTTCAACAATCTTGTGTATAAGTACTTCCCTTAAAAGGTATTACTTTTCGCGCCTTAGAAAAATTGGTTTGTCGCCAAGTCTTACGGCGAAGCCTTTGTTTTTCTTATACTATAAACCCGAACAAAGGATCGGAGCGCCCGGTTAGCAACGTAGCGACTGGAACGAATCAACTAAAGTTTTAGGAATCATGCCCCTGCAACAGGGGTATGCCGACGATGGGCGGCAAGCCCGTTTTTAGTCGGCCTTCCTTTTTAACACGAACCGATGATGACTTATCGTAGGGCGATTTCGTGAAGTCGCCTAGTTGTTGGGCGCTGGAGCTGGACGGGGCCCATTCGGTTATTTGGTTACGCCATAGCATCACATCTTATACTTTCTTATCTTTCAAAAAATCTTATGCTTTCCTGTAGTGTAAAAAGAGGTCATGCTTACCCTTAAGATAATCCTGACCTCCTTTTTTATACATTTTATACGATTATTTAAAAACTCTTGTCGCTTCTACAGCCTTTTGCCAGCCAGCATATAATTTTTCACGTTCTTGTTTGCCCATGTTTCCATGAAACGTTTTTTCTACTTCCCATTGACGGGCTATTTCATCTTTGTCTTTCCAATAACCTAACGCTAAACCAGCTAAATATGCAGAGCCTAATGCTGTCGTTTCCTGAATGACAGGACGTTCAACAGGTACTTCATCCAAAATATCACTTTGAAATTGCATTAACAAATCATTTTTAACGGCTCCTCCATCCACACGTAACGTTTTTAAATCTAATTGTGAATCAGCAACCATGGCATTAATAACGTCTTTAGATTGATACGCTAAAGATTCTAGTGTTGCACGTATGAAATGACTTTTTGTTGTTCCACGAGTTAGCCCAAATACAGCTCCTCTAGCATCGCTATCCCAATAAGGTGTGCCTAAACCTACAAAGGCTGGGACCATATATACGCCATCCGTGTTTGGAACATTTTTGGCAAACAGCTCACTTTCCGGAGAATCTTCAATGAGTTTTAACCCATCTCGAAGCCATTGAATAGCAGAGCCAGCCACAAAGATACTGCCTTCTAATGCATACTCTACTTTACCGTCTACTGCACAAGCCAACGTAGTTAATAAGCCATGGTCAGAAGCTACACCCTCTTCACCTGTGTGCATAAGCATAAAGCAACCTGTACCGTACGTGTTTTTTACCATTCCTTTTTCAAAGCACGCTTGCCCGAATAATGCTGCCTGCTGGTCTCCAGCGATACCTGCAATTGGAACTTCTTCACCAAAGAAATGATAGGATACCGTATGTGCGTATATTTCTGATGATTGTTTCACTTCAGGTAGCATGCTTTTCGGGATGGTTAAAATTTCTAATAATTCATCATCCCACTGGAGATCATAGATATTAAACATCAATGTACGAGATGCATTCGTATAATCGGTTATATGTGTGGTTCCAGCAGAGAATTTATAAACGAGCCAGCTATCAATCGTACCAAATAATAATTCTCCATTTTCCGCCTTTTTTCTTGCACCTTCTACGTTATCCAAAATCCATTTTACTTTCGTACCGGAAAAATAAGGATCAAGAAGCAATCCTGTTTTCTTTCTAAACAATTCATTGTGTCCAGCTTCTCTAAGTTCCTTACAAATATTTTCTGTTTGACGAGATTGCCAAACAATGGCCCGATAAATTGGTTTGCCTGTTTTTTTATCCCAAACCACAGCAGTTTCACGTTGGTTTGTTATTCCAATACCGGCAATTTGATTCGCTGCTAAATCAGCTTTACGTAATACATCTGCTATACAAGCTAGTACAGATGTCCAAATTTCATTTGCATCATGTTCCACCCAACCTGGTTGAGGAAAAAATTGTTCAAACTCCCTTTGTGCTGTCTCGACAATTTCCCCTTTCTGATTAAAGATAATCGCACGAGAACTTGTCGTACCTTGATCAATTGACAAAATATATTTATTTTCCATTATTATCCCCCTAAGCGTTATGATTATTTATTTTAGCAGAACGCTCTCCCTTCGTCTCCATGCTAACTGCCCCTATTATAAGTAATGCAATAACAACACTTAATATCCAGAAAACAGCAGTGAATTCACCGATAAATAGTGCATCGTAAAAAAATGCTCCATATATTCCACCTAAGATTGGACCTACGATCGGAACCCAAGCATATTTCCAATCGGAAGAACCTTTCCCCGGAATCGGAAGTAAGGCATGAGCAATACGTGGCCCTAAGTCACGAGCAGGGTTAATAGCGTAACCCGTTGCCCCACCTAATGACATACCTATTGCTATAATCAATACCCCAACTATAATCGGATTTAAACCTTCTGTAAATTCATTTGCTCCAATAAACAAAAGCCCTAAAACGAGCACAAATGTACCAACCATTTCACTCAATAAGTTTGCAAGCGGACTGCGAATTGCTGGTCCAGTAGCAAAAACGCCTAGCTTCGTAGCTTGATCCTTTGTTTTTCTCCAATGGGGTAAATAATTAATAAAAACGACCGCCGCACCAATAATTGCCCCTATGATTTGCGCCGTTACATACATCGGTACTTTAGACCATGGGAATTCTCCAATAGATGCGAAACCTATCGTAACAGCAGGGTTAATGTGTGCAGGAGAGTAGTTCCCGACTGCATAAACCCCAAAGGCAACTGCCAATCCCCAGGCAATCGTAATAACGACCCACCCAGATCCTTCCGCTTTGGATGACTTTAAAGTCACACCACCAACAACACCACCACCAAGAATAATGAGAATCATCGTACCAATTAATTCAGCTAAAAATTCTGATTCAGCCACCATAACACCCCTTTGATTTAGACTACATTAATTATGGGCTTTAAATATAAATTTCTTTCAGTGAGAGCTTCTATCTAGTTGTATACTTCTAATGTTGCTATCTTTACATTCACTCACTCCATTCTCATGACGGAGTATACTGAGAAGCCTTTCTCCAAACCACTAATAGAAGCACTAGCCTTTTCTAGCTCTCCAATTTAAAATATCAGAATTATTTTAATTTTACAGCATACGAAAAAAATCCACACCTTTATATGCATATCATTCCCTCAAGAATTATACTATCATAAAGTGTGGATCTCCTATTCTCCGCCACATAATTAACTTATAGGTTTATATTACTTCACAAAGAAAGCGTTGTCAATATTTTTTTACTGCTTACCTTGGTCATAAAAGAACTCCGATTATCGTTCTTTTATATTGACAGAAACTTATGTTTTCTACAACATGACATAAATCTGTAAAAATATTTTAGGAATTAGGTTGCTAAAGTTTATTCCCCGGGAAATATTCTTCATTTACGGGTACAGTGTCAATTGCTCTCCTGTCATACTATCCAAATAGGTTGTATGATAATTCCCCTTCACCCAATCTGGTAATTGATCCTGATACAACCGACTTTTCACGTGACCTGATTGTCCAGGTGAAACGATATGGTAGCCTTTTGATGGGGTTGCCATATCTATTACAAACCGCCAAGAAGCACCATGATCTACAATCCCTGTTTCTTCTTCAAAACTTGCAGCCATTGGCGTTACACTGCTTCCATCTACTGGAATAGGACCTTCTTGATTAAAAATATACTCTAAAACAGGATGAACGTTGGAAAGAGGGTGTTCAAAGTAGACGCGATGGTAATCTCCCCATTTCCACTCTGATATAGTCTCCCCATATTTTTCTTCTAACTCCGTAATAGACTGTTGTAATGAATCCAATAAAACTTGTTGTAAACCTCCATAAGTTTCTAACCATGCAGACGGTTCTCCTTTAATTGCTTTTCTTAATAAAGTATCTGTCGAATGTCCCTTCCCTTTAAATAGATCTAACATGGAATCTGGTATTTCTTGATAAATGGTCTTTTCAATATTTTTGTGCCAATGATGAAATAGTAATGGCTGACTAGCAGAAGCATCATCCTTATAATCCCATTCATCTAAAAGACAGAGTGCTTCTGTAGCTTGTTTGGATAGTTTTCCCCCTTCTAATAATTGTAAAAATGAAGGTGTAAGTTCTTTTGCTTGCATGTTAAAGCTATCCATTTGTAAATCCTGCATGCCTTGAACTGTTATTTCCTCCACACTCTCTAATACTTCTGCAATGCGTTCATAGCGATACGGTTGCGCCCATACATTACTTATATGGTACGGATAATCTTCTGTCGTTATTTTGTTGTTAGCAGTCGCAATATAACCTTTTTCTGGATTAATCATTATAGGAAGCTCATCAAACGGAATATAGCCACGCCATTCATTTTCTCTTTGCCAACCTGGAAGTGGGAGCAAGGCATCTTTTCCGTTTTCATAAACTGGAATATTTCCATTTGCCTTATAAGCTATTGTTCCGCTTTTAGAAGCAAAGACAAAATTTTGTGCGGGGGCTAAGAACTTTTCCAATCCCTTTTCAAAGGATTCCCAGTTCTTCGCTTTATTTATTTGTAAAATAGCCTCCAATTCCGTCGTTGCTTCTAATGCAGTCCACTTGAGTGACAGAACATTTTCCTCCCCACTATCTTCAACAAATTCGGAGATAACAGGACCATGCCTTGTTTCGACTACTTCATAATCAATCGTTGCTCCGTCTTTCACAGCAATCGGTTCCTGAATAATACTTGCTTTTTCCCACTCCCCTTCAAATAAAAACGTCGCTTTAGAATAAGGCTTTCTTTTTTCAAGGTATAATTGTTGCACATCTGGTCCTGTGTTGGTTACTCCCCACGCAATTTGTTCATTATGACCTAATATAATTCCTGGAACTCCTGCAAAAATAACACCGCTTACTTGTTGCGTTTCGGTTTGCAACTGCATTTGAATCCAGATAGATGGAGTCGCTAAGCCCAAATGTGGATCATTTGCTAACATAGGGAATCCAGAAGCTGTTTTCTCACCAGAAACGACCCAATTATTGCTCCCATTAAATGCTGGCGGAATAATTGCTTGAGATAGTTTATCTTTTACAGAAACATATTTTTCTTTCATAATAACAGGCTTTTCTTGAGGATAAGATGGAAATAACTCGTATGCTTTTTCTTCTCCAAATTGTTGTAGTAAATAGTAATTGAACGCTTGCTGCTCCCAGTGACCACCCAAATCAAATGCCATGTATTTACCAATAGTTAATGAGTCTAGTGGTGTCCATTTTTCTGGTTCAAAGCCCATTAATTTAAATTCAATTGGTAGCGTATTATCTTCCTTCGCTTGTTGCATATAGGCATTGACCCCTTTGGCAAACGCCTCTAATACTTCTTTTGCTTCATCGCTGTAAAGGTCGTAAGATTTCTCAGCTGCTCTTCTTAGTCCTAATGTACGAAAATATTTATCTTGATCAACAGCTGCCTCGCCTGCTACCTCACTGATCGTACCGGATGCCTGTCTGCGGGACATTTCCATTTGAAATAACCGATATTGTGCTTGGACATACCCTTGTGCTGCATATAAATCATGTTCATTTTGCGCCTGTATCTTTGGCACGCCATTAGCATCCGTGATCACGTCCACCTTCTGCTTTAAAACGGAAAGCTGAATGCTTCCCTCTGTTTTTTCAACCAAGCGATCCAAGTAAACAGTAACAACAAAAAAAGCGATTACTAAAATGAGTGTTATCATTCCAAAAATAATGATTGTTAATTTCGTTTTCTTTCTTGTTTGTTTTATGGTCTTTTCCTCCATTCTTTCTTCCACTTTCCTCCCCTGCCTTCATTTAAGATGTAATTTTTTATCTATTGAAAAATATTTATCACAAAAAAAGATCTATAGACCTTTCGAGATACATGTTTTTCTTCGTCTACTACATGCACTTTTACGCTAACGTGTATTAAAAGCTTAAGCATGTTGTCCAGCTATGTCAGAAAACAAAAAATTTATTCATTTCATTTTGATAAGATGTGAAACTTTTACATCTTTCTATTCGTAACCTAAGTAACGTATAAGCTTTGCTAAGAAAATTTGGCTTATTGATAAACCCTTTCTTTATATTTCAAGTCTCACTATTCTCATACAGGAGGTGACTTTCCTTGAGTATTCTGTTGGATTTATTTGATATTGTACGTTATTTTTATGAATCAAGGCGTGTGGAAGAAAAAGATATTGAAAAAAATATCCGTTACCTAAAGCAACAACAGTGGTTTCAAAACTACTTAAAACATCCAGAAATATATAAAGTAATTGTTTATGATAGAGATGTGCGTGAATGGATCGGAAAATTAAAGTACAAGAAGCTAAACCATCCATCTTATGTAGAAAAAGTACGTAAAAAAATAGTAAATTACTATCAAAAAAGATAGATATTGTTATTCATTAAGTACTTGATGAACATAATGTCTTGCTATCCATTGATACGGTAACTATTTTCCCCTATTTTTAACATGCACGAAGCGACAAACTCCATCGAAAAGCTGTTGTACATCAAACGCCGTGGTTTTCGTGCAACCACGGCATGTTTGCTCATACATGTTTATCTAAGAACAAAGGCGCGGGGCGCCCGTTTAGCAACGTAGCGAGTGGAACAAATCAACGAAAGTTTTAGGAATCATGCCACTAAATCAGGGGTATGCCGACGCCCTAAGGCAAGCCCGTTTTTTAGTCGACCTCCCTATGTAGCACAAACCGATGGTGACTTATCTTAGGGCAATGGAGTGAAGTCGCCTAGTTGCTGGGCGCTGGAGCCGGACGTGGCTTATTCTATTATTTCCTTATCCCAAAGCATCTAATTTTTATACTTTCTATCTTATGAGATAAACATGACTTTTCTTCAACTCTTATGGTGGAAAAACGTCGCTCCTTAAAATGTATGCTTTCCTAAAGCATTAGATTAAGAATCGATCCTTACTCCACCACCTTGACATCATACGTTCTCAACCAGTAATCTATCTGGCAAAGATGAGCAATGAGTTGCGGTCCTTGCATTAATTGTCCATACCACGGTTCTTTAAATTCTTTCCCCTCGCTTACTAAAATAGCCTCTACTTTTTCCTTATTTAAGAACTCAAATAATCGAGCATCCTCATCGTCTACTATTTCCCGCATCCATTTTTTCACTGCATTTGTATACGCTGGTTGAAATGTTTTTGGAAAAGGGCTTTTTTTACGGTAAAGGATGGTCTCTGGTAGAATGCCTTCCATTGCTTTTCGTAAAATACCTTTTTCTTTCCCTTCAAGTATCTTCATTTCCCATGGTATATTCCACACGTACTCTACTAAACGATGATCCGCATAAGGCACACGAACTTCTAAACTCGCTCCCATACTCATCCGATCTTTTCGATCCAATAACTGAGCCATAAACCAATGCATATTTAAATAAAACAGCTCTCTTCTACGTGCATCCTCCTCTTTTTCTCCATCAAGGCGTGGTGTTTCATCGATTGTTTCCTGATAACGCGCATACACATATTCTGAGAGCTGTAACTTCTCCTGCCAGTGAGGATGAAGTAAATCAATACGTGATGACAAAGATCGCATCCATGGAAAACCTGTTTCTTCATCCGTCGGTGGGGAATGAAACCATGGATATCCTCCAAATATTTCATCGGCACATTCTCCTGATAAGCTCACTGTCGTTTGCTTTTTAATCTGTTGACAGAACCAGAGTAATGACGAATCTATATCCGCCATTCCAGGCTGATCTCGTAATTCTACAGCCTTTTTTAAATGGCTTGCTAATGCTTCCCCAGAGATCACTTCATTATGGTGATTCGTTTGAAAAACGGTTGCCATCTCCTCAATAAATGGCTGATCCATGGACGGTTGAAATTTGCTTGCCTTAAAATAATCTGCATTACCTTTATAATCTACAGAAAAAGTAGTGAGAGACCCTTTTCTTCGTTCCTGAAAATATTGCGAGGCAATTGCTGTGATAGCACTCGAATCTAAACCACCAGATAAAAAAGTGGATATAGGAACATCAGAAACGAGCTGCCGTTGCACTGCATCAATACATAGCTCTCTTACTTTACTTATTGTTTCGGACATGGAATCTGTATGATGACAACTGTTTACATTCCAATAGCGCCATTTCTTGAGACCATTTTTTGAAAAAGTTAATGCATGACCTGACCGAAGCTCATGCATATTTTTAAATAGGCCATGTCCTGGTGTCCTAGACGGACCAAGACCAAATATTTCTGCTAAACCAGAACGATCAATTTCCGCTTTTACTTCTTCGTGAGCTAGGATAGCTTTTAGTTCGGAGCCAAAGATAAACTGCCCATTTTTTTCTTGAAAAAATAACGGTTTAACCCCCAAGCGATCTCGAGCTATAAACAGTTGTTCTTTTTCTTCATCCCAAATTGCAAATGCAAATATTCCATTTAAATAATCGACGCATTGTTCTTGCCATTCCAAGTAAGCAGTAAGCAACACTTCGGTATCAGATGTCGTTTCAAAATGATAGTTTTTCTGCCTTAAATCGCTACGTAGTTCATCCGTATTATATAGTTCACCATTATATATAAGCGTATAAGTATGACGGTTTTTCGCTTTGTGCATTGGTTGCTTTCCACCTTCAATATCAATAACTGAAAGCCGCTGATGCCCAAAAGCAACATGTTGATTCATCCATGTATTCGTTTCGTCCGGTCCACGATGTAGCAATGTGTCTGTCATCTGTTCAAGCATTTTTTCCTTTGCCCGCACATCTCTATTAAAATCCACATAACCTACTATTCCACACAAATTAAGTCACCCTCCCTAGATGCATAGAGCCTACAGAACAGTTTATGAAAGGATGTAGCAAAATATAACTTGCATCTTACATAGTGAAGTAATTCTTCATTCCGTACAGATTTTTCATTTCTCACCAATGAAGTACAAAAGGCGAAAGGGGGCATAGGTGACGGCTACCTCCTCACCTACACTTGTCCAGCACACAACTCTCCCATTCTTGAAGTATATGTCTTAGATCAACTTCTATCCAGAACAAACAAAGAAACAGCCTGTGAAATAGGTTCACAGGCTGTCTATCTAAATGTTTTATTCAGCTTTTACTGGTTCTTCTTGCGTTACCGCAATTTCATAGTAATTACCCCAGTTATGTGCTACAGAGTAATTCAATACGCGCTTATTCACAGGAACTAATTTTGCGCGATAATTGGTAGGAATGACCGGAACTTCTTCGACCATTAATTCTTGCCATTCTTTATACACTTTCTGACGGTACTCTAAATCCATAGCATCTCTAGAGACACCTTGCTCTAGAAGTTGATCATTTTCTTCACTTGCATAGCGAGAGAAGTTAAACAGAGCGTCACGTCCATATAATCCTGCTGGGTTGACATCTGTTGCCACACCCCATCCTGCTGCATATACATCGACTTTCGGATCATCGTCACCACTTTGTCCAATTCGATCATAGAATGAATTAAACTCTTGTAAACGACCATCTAATAGTTGTACATTTAATCCAACTTTTTTCCAAGATTGAATGTAGTAATTTGCAACTGGTTCAGCCGTTTCTCCACCAGACATAGAAGCAAAATTAATCACCAAATCTTCGCCATCAGGATTTTCACGCATTCCGTCTCCATCGGTATCCTTATATCCTGCTTCATCTAACAGTTTCTTTGCTTGTTCTGGATTATATTCGATTCCAAGATTGTCTTGATCATGGAAATCTGGATGTGATGGTGGAATTAATGTTGTCGCATTCCAGCGTAAGCCATTGTAAAATTGCTTCCCTACAGCTTCATTATCAATGGCGTGTCCCATTGCTTTACGTAAATTCACATCCGCCATTTTCTTATTTGGATCCGGTTTTACTTCTTTCTTCTCTTTATCCCAAGTTCCTAATTTGAAGCCGATATAAGAATAAGCCATGTCCACATTCCCTATAAATTCTACATTAGACATATCCGCATTGTCTGGATATTGATCTGTAGGAAATTCATGAACCGTATCTACTTCTCCCGATTCTAAAGCTTGTACAACTGTTTTCGGATTCACGACTTTAACTGTAACTTCATCTAACTTTGGTTCACCTTGCCAATAATCTTCATTTTTTGTGTATACGACAGCTTCTCCTGGTGTAATACTTTTTACTTTATATGGTCCCATGCCGATTGGTTCTTTTCTGACAGCGTCAGACTTTTCCATTTCCGCTATAGGGATATCTTGAAAAACATGCTTTGGTAAAGCGTAAGACCAAATTCCACCGCTTAATAAAGAAGGGGATGCTTCTTTGTACGTAATTTTCATCGTTTTCTCATCTACCACTTCAATACCAGAAATAGAATCAGCTTTTCCGTTATGATATTCCTCCATACCTTCAATAACTGTAAAATCATCGCCATAACGAACACCAGGATAATCAGGGTGACCGATAACTTCATAAGCATATGCCCAGTCTTCAGCAGTTACAGGCTCCCCATCATGCCAATTTACATTATCACGAATCGTAAACGTAAACACCTTACCACTATCATCTACTTCAAATGTGGCAGCACCATCTTGGGTGAAATTATGCGTTTCATCCGCAGATAATAAAGATTCATCAAACCATTTAATAAACTCAACATCATAAGCTCCTGAGTAGAAGTTAAAATTTAACAGCCCTTCGAAAGCTGTATCTGTGACGACACCAAATTTCAAGTGCCCGCCATCCATCGCTTCGCCTTCATTTTTCGTTTCTACATTAAAATCTTCAATCGAGTAAATTTGATCTCCATCTTTTCCAGACTTCTTATCGCCCGATTTATCTGACTTACTCTCGTCATCTCCGCCACAGGCAGCCAGTGTAAGTACTAAACCTAGCAAGAGTGCGTATAATAAAATACGCCAACGACTTCCTTTCATGTAAAAACCTCCCTAGTTTGTTTATACGTCATAGGACGCGATCTATACTTAACATCATGTGATGTAAGCAACATAATCAATTAACCTCTGCGCTGTCTTGCATCTGTAGCACGCTTCAATGCTTCGCCAACATTTCGGACAGCTAACATTAATAAGAAAACCATAATCGCTGCTGGCACCCAAATCCACCATCTTAATTCTAGAGTTTGTGGGTTTCTTGCATAACCAAGTAATGTTCCAAGACTTGGGGTATCTTCTGGAAAACCGAATCCTAAAAAGGACAACCCAGACTCTAAACCGATATTCGCAGCCAAGTTTAACGTCATCGTCACAATAATTAACGAACTTAAATTCGGCAAAACTTGAAAAAACATAATCTTCCAGTTCGGAGTTCCTAACGTTTTGGAAGCCTGTGCATAATCAAGTTCTCGCTCTTGTAACGCCTTTGAACGAATTAACCGAGCAATCCCCATCCAGAGAAATGCAGTCATTATCAATGAGAAAGACCATATACTATATTTAGGCACAATCGCAACAAATACAATAACGATCATTAAAAATGGCAAAATTAAAAAGAAATCAACAATACGCATCATAATGTTATCGACTGTTCCACCAAAATAACCAGATACAAGCCCGTAAGTAATACCGATAATCCCTGTCATAAGCGTCACTAAGATACCTATTGATAAGGAGTTGCGCGTCCCAATAATAAGCTGTCCAAAAATATCTCTGCCCCCATAATCCGTTCCTAGCAAAAACTCACTAGACGGTGGCTGATTAATAGCAAATAAATCTACTTTAACAATTTCATCTTGATTCAAAAATAAAGATACTCCGTAAACAAGGCTTGTAATAACAATAAGAAAAATAAAAGATATAAGCGCTACTTTATCTCGCACAATTTCTCGCCAAATTACTTTCGCCATAGAAGGAGCTTTTTCTTGTTCTACCTCTACTACTTCTACATTTGAATATTCCATTTATGTGTCACCTCCATGATAGTCCATTGTTTATTTAATTCGAATACGCGGATCTACGAGACTTAAAATAATATCTGATAATAAGGCGCCTAAAATAGATGCGATTCCAAATAACAAGACAACAGATGTTACGACACTATAATCCCTTTGCAGCACAGATTCCATAAATAACAATCCCATACCTGGATAGCTGAAAATTGTTTCAATAAAAACGGTCCCGCCAATAAGTCCCGTAATTTCAAAACCGAAATAAGCAGCAATTGGTAATAAGGAATTGCGGAAAATATGTCGACGATAAACGCGTGATTCAGAAGCACCTTTTGCTCTTGCCGTAATGACAAAGTCTTTCTGTTTTGTATCAATGATTTCACTACGCAAATACTGCACCGTATTTACGGTAGTAATTAATGCCATCGCTATCGCTGGTAGCAATAAGTGATTAACTTTACTCATAATATACGCAAATGATCCTGGTTCTAATCCCGGATCTACACTTCCGCCAGTTGGGAACCAACCTAAACCATAACCAAAAGCCCATAACATCACTAAAGCAAAGATAAATAATGGCGTGGCAAAACCAATATACGTGTAACCATTAATTAATTGATCTCGCAATGTATCATTGTAACGTCCACTCGTAATACCTAATGGGATGGCGATGAGATATGTAATGATTAACGTCGCTAAGGATAACCAGAATGTGTTTACAAGGCGCTGGCCGATTAACTCAGAGACTGGCATCTTAAAGCGAAAAGATTGTCCTAAGTCGCCTTGAATGGCTGATGTCACCCAATCTTTATATTGTACATACCATGGATCATTTAGCCCGAGTTTCTCTCGTTGCTCTTCAATTGCTGATGGATCAATATTTGGATCGATTAAACCAGACAACGCATCCCCTGGCATTAGTTGTGCCATAATGAATACTAATATACTTAGCAAAACAACTTGTGGCATCGTAATTAACAGTCGTCTAACAATAAATTTCCACATGCTATCAACCTTTCTGCGGTAAAGCTACTAAATGGGAGTCAGATATATGGCGTAATGTATACGCTAGACCTTCTTGATCAAAATAATCATTATAATTTTGCTGATACTCTTTCTCTACTTCTTCGCGGTATACTTTTTGCTGTTGACGGTTAACTGGATTAATATCTGGGATAGCTGCTACTAAGCGTTTCGTATAAATATGTTGTGGATGATTAAAAATATCCGCTTTCGTACCCGCTTCCACGTAACGTCCTTTATACATAATGCCAATCTCATCACACATATGCTTTACAATGCCTAAATCGTGGCTTATAAATAAGTACGTCAAATTTAAATCCTTTTGAATATCTTGCATAAAGTTAAGGACTTGTGCCTGAACCGAAACATCTAATGCAGAAACAGGCTCATCGGCAATAATTAATTTAGGCTTTAAGGCGATTGCTCTTGCAATACCGATCCGTTGCCGTTGTCCACCGGAGAATTGATGCGGGTATTTTAAAATACTTTCAGGGCTTAACCCTACTTGTTCAAGCAATTCTTGTACGCGTTTTTTTTCTTCTGTTTTCGTTAAGTTTTCAAAGTTTCGCAACGGCTCTGCAACAATATCAAGTACTCGTTTTCTGCCATTTAATGAAGAATAAGGATCTTGGAAAATCATTTGAATATCTTTACGAATATCAGACTTTTTGGATTTAAAGCCTGCTAAATCTACACCATCAAACTTCACCGTTCCTGAAGTAATATGATTTAAACCGATAATCGCTTTTCCGGTTGTTGTTTTTCCAGAACCAGACTCTCCTACAAGACCATACGTTTTTCCTCTTTCAATGGAAAAAGACACGCTATCAACAGCCTTTATTGCACCTATTTTACGATTTAAGATTCCCCCTCGAATGGGAAAATGCACCTTTAAATCGTTTACTTCAAGAAGTGCCATGACTTGATTCCCCCTCTACCTTTTCTTCCGGAAAATAAAATTGCTGATAACAGGTACAACGAACGAAATGCCCTGGTGTTATCTCATGTAGCTCAGGATTTTCTTCATGTGCATCCTCACTAATCCACGGAATTCGTGCTTTAAATCGACACCCTTCTCGCGGAAGATTTTGCAAGGATGGAACAATTCCTTGAATCACGTGGAGTTTGTCATGCACACTATCTTCAGCCGGAATGGAATTTAAAAGGGATCTCGTGTATGGATGAAGCGGCTTTTGAAACAACGTATAAACATCCGCAATCTCTACAATTTGCCCTGCATACATAACGGCTACACGATCCGCCATTTCAGCGACAACACCTAAATCATGGGTAATTAAAATAACACCTGTATTCATTTGTTCTTTTAAATCATTCATTAAACCAAGTATTTGGGCTTGAATCGTTACATCAAGCGCTGTAGTAGGCTCATCAGCAATGAGTAGTTCTGGCTTATTAGCAATAGCAATGGCAATCATCACTCGTTGCCTCATTCCACCAGATAATTGATGTGGGTACTGTTCACAGGTGTACTCTGGACGAGGGATGCCAACTTGATTTAACAAGTGAATAACCCGTTCTTTTCGTTTTGTTTTCGATAGTTGTCGATTATGTAATAATAAAGCTTCCGCGATCTGATCTTCTACCGTCATCAACGGATTTAACGCTGTTAACGGGTCTTGAAAAATCATCGCCATATCATTGCCTCGTAGCTTGTTTAATTTCCCAGCTGATAAATGAACAATATCTTCACCTTTAAATTGAATGCTTCCATCTATTTTGGCTTTTGTATGTAATCCCATAATAGAAAATGCTAAGGCGCTTTTTCCAGAGCCTGATTCACCAACAATCGCTAATGTTTCATTCTTATTAACAGATAAAGAAACATCATCCACAGCGGCATAATAGTCATCATTAATACGAAACGATGTTTTAAGATTTTTAATTTCCAAAATGCTATTACTCATGTTGACCTCCTTCTAAATTCCAATCTAAAAAGAAAGAAAATTCTTTCTTTTTTACTTTCAAAAATTGGTTTTGTGTTGTTTTAATTTTTCTGACATTTAATCTAGTGACATGGTGCCTATTCCATTCGTATATAACGACACATAAGAGTTTAGATTATTGTAAACTAAAATAAAATAATTATTTGTATTATACGGTAAAAGACCTCCCTAATCAAGTTTTTATTTAAAGAGAATATTTTTATTTCATAAAATTTTGCGAATATATTCTTATTAAATAAAATATTCCGTCTTTTTTTATAAACATAGAACACATCATACTATTTTAACTTATTGTTCTTTTCTGGCAGTGCTACTATTGACAGAAAAAACTTGGTTTATTAGTACATATTCTTGACAAAAGGCCCAGTTATTTTACTTACACGACCGTAGAGGTTTTCTTTTATCCCCCAAGGATTGTTTAATACCACTTTCAGGTAGTGCTAGACTTTTTTTTTTTAAACAAACTCAAAAGAAAAAAGAGCTGATAGCCCCTAATCTGCAGGGTATAACAGCTCGTATTACGCAAGAGGAATTCATTTTTATTTGTTATTCAGATAGATAAACAGAATCAACCACTGTCCGTTTAAAAGGCGATCCAGAAATTGTCTCGCCATTTATATCCATCGTAATATTGTAGCTTCGATTCTTTTTTAACTGCGAAAATTCTTTTGATAATAGAGGTAAGCCTTTCGACGTGGCAGTCACTACAGGAATTTGCTGTCCTGATTCCACAATTGTATAGTGTACTTCTATACTCTCTTCTTTCACCTGCTTTTTATTCGTTTTCCATTTGCTATCGCTTCCACGATCTTGTGTCTCTGATAGAATTTGCTTTTGAATTGCTTTATCATATTGACCATGCAATAAATAGGCGTTTTTCTTCTCACTACGCATTTTTAATGACCATTCTCCAGCTGAAGGTTGATTGATTTGTATGTGATACCCCGTCGCTCCAGCGAAAAAACCACCCTCCTGTTGCGTCACTTGCACATCGTCATAAACTTTTCCATTCGGATCAATAAGTTCTACACGTTGGAGTGGATTAGCTGTGTACAACTGTATATTTACCTTGTCAATAGCGTCTTCGATTGGAAATAGATGCTTTTCAGCTTTGTTATTCCTTAATGCATCGCCGTGTACATATTGCTCTGTTTTTGCAGTCTTTGAGATTTGTTCCTTATAAATCAAATAATCCCGACTCGGGTTATTCCCCTGCAACACATCGTCTTGTATGATAGGAAAGATACGATTACTTCGGATAGAAGTATGGTTCCAATCCCCAATTGCAACTTCTTCTCCTTTAGGCAGACGACTGCTCACAGTTGTTACCACGCCATCATTATCACCGTAACTGGATAAATACATTCCTCCAAACCATGTCGATGAAAATACCGATCCCCAATCCGTACCACCTAAAGTGTAATAATCATTTACATAGGCATAGGTTTCTTCATCTGTCAAAGAACGAAAATGTTCCATATATCCGGTCTCAACCGCAGATGTTCCTTCACCTCGCATCCCGAGTAATTCAGCTAGCCAACCAGCCCAACTACTATTAGCCAAGTCCGCTAGTTCGGATCCATGATGCGGACTAGATAGAGTAATAATACGATCTATATATTGCCAAGCTCCGTAATAAGTTGCCGCAGCTTGCGCATCAACGCCACCTTTACTGTACGCAATAATCGTAATTGGCTTCCCTTGGAATTGATCTGAAATTTCCGTAATTTTTTCAGCGAGCAATTTTCCATTATCCCACATATCGGCAGAAGCGCCACCTGCATCATGAAGCTGGATAAAAACCGTTTCATATCCCGCTTCAAAAGCAGCTTCATACAATCCACCATCCTCCCAAAATACTTGTGCCACATTGTTTAAACCAGGCACAAATAAAAGCAAA
This sequence comes from Virgibacillus dokdonensis, assembly GCF_900166595.1. Classification (NCBI taxonomy): domain Bacteria; kingdom Bacillati; phylum Bacillota; class Bacilli; order Caryophanales; family Bacillaceae; genus Virgibacillus; species Virgibacillus dokdonensis. The sequence continues at coordinate 2,962,678 of NZ_LT745763.1, forward strand.
GGGGCGTCAGGTATTGGATTAGTTGGCGTCTCTCCTACAAACCATTCCCCTGGCGTTTCATCATTTCCGTTATCTCCCTTCCCCATTGCAGACCCTTTTGTTTCTTCATGAAGCTGTTTGGCTTCCGACAAACTTTGCGATTGTGCAATAGCATAAGATGGAGTGGACAATAGCAATAAACCGAACAACAACGACAGAAATAAGCGTTTCGCCATTTTTTCTCCTCCATTTTAAATTTGTCATCTATAGAAACATCATTAGACAATGATGGGATTTGCAAGATGTCTGGAAAGCATCTAATTCTACGAAAATAACATAATGAATAAAATCGAGATGGTGGATTTTCAACATGTATCATAATAACTACGTTGGAACGAAAATAGGGAGTGTGTTCATCCTTCCTATTAGTACTGATTCCCAGTTTATAAATTAGGGTTATATGCTGAACAGCAGAAAATAAGCACTTATTTGCCTTTTTTCAAAGAGGTCTTTCCCGTCTTACGCAAGTTGTATGAACAATCCGTAATGAAATCCTTCTGTGAATTGTTCACTGGCTTTATAAGATCAATGTACATGATTTTTTATAATTTGAACATCCGTTATTCGTCCTGTGAAAATAATCCTAGAAAATAGTAATGGGATGGACCGCTGAAAAGTGCGTTTTGCTTGAGTAAACCATCCTGCTTTCATGTTTGATGACTGACTAAAGCTAGCATAGCGAATTATTATACTATAAAAATAATGTTAATTTATCTTAACATAATGGTAACTCAACTTGACATTACATCCGCTATCTCATACACTATTTGTAACCTCTACATATATGTTTGAAGGAATCACTCGCGCATTGGAAGTTCTCTAGGAAGGAGATGGCTTTCGTGAAATTAAACAATCGTGTAAAAGAACTACGAGCGCGATTTGATTTAACGCAAGAGCAACTCGCCAAAAAAGTAGGCGTAACCAGACAGACCATTGCTGCCATTGAAAAAGGCGATTATGTACCATCCTTACTTTTGGCATTAAACATATGCAAAGTGTTCCATCTTCCTATGGAAGAAACTTTTTGGTTATTGGAGGACGATTAAAAGATGAGATTAAAATGGGTGTTCTTTATTAACGTATTGTTATTGTTGCTAGCTGCTTGGGGATTTATTCCTATTTATTCATTTGGAATGCAAGTAGCCAATGCGATTAAAGGTGAGAGCACAGGAGAATGGATTAATATTACACCGACGATCATTTTTTTATTCATCTGTTTAGGGGTTGGGGTCTTGATGTACAGACATAATGCAAAGAAACATAAGCGTATGCTATTGAAATTATTCATGCCTGTAGAGTTTTCTGAACAAGATGAACGTGAAAAAATGATTAACGCTCACGCTTGTCGTAAAGTTTATCTTTTCATGCCATTGATTTTTGGGATAATCCTTTTTTTAATGGGCTTGTATCCATTCATAGCTGACACGTTTCCTTCTTATCCGATGTTACTTTTATTCATCTTTCCGATTGCACAAATTACAATCTACTATTTATCTGTACGTAACAAATTTTAACTACTAGTCATAAGAAACACATTTACATTGTACAACAAGAAGCCGCTCTGCCTGCTTAAAATGCACTTCCAGGCAAAGCGGTTACTGGGTGCGTTATTTATTCGTTCTCTGAATAAATAAGAATCCAATTACCCCTAACAGCAATTGCTTATACTGTTGAGATAACTTATCAGAGACCTCGACAATATCATTATCTAAGTCGTGAAACAAAGTAGTATACTCATGCGGAAACCTTCCATTATAAAAATAGGCCCAGCGATGATGATGTTCATCGATCCATGTGAAATCACCAGTCATAGTAGATCCATCAATAAAAAGCATTTGCTTTCCTTTCTCATCAAAGAGCTTCCCTTTTAGTCGCAAGACACTTTTAAAATCTTTCTGAATATAAAACCCGATATAATTGTCACTTGCATCGTAATACGTAACTTCCGTTTTCTTCATGCCTTTTCGCTTCAACTTAAATATCAGTTCTCCAGTGTTAGAGATAAACGCAAACTTTACTGGTAGCCAATTTATGAACGAACTATTATAAATGAGCAAAGGATAGCACCAGAACGAAACGTGCATAAGTTGAAAAGCGCCAACATACTTGCCCGTTTTTTCAAAACATAATAAACGCGGTAACAAACTAGCATCCTTTTTAAGTACGACATGATCAAGTTGCAAAATAGATGCTTGTGAAAGGCCTATCTCTACGTCTTTTAATTTCTGATAGCTTATTCTGCTTCGAATAATTATTATTATTAAAAATAAAACGGGTAAACCTATAATGGATACTTCTCCCCACTGTTTGGCTCCTGTTGGCGTCCAAATCAATATATACCCAAGAACTACAACGATAAATATAGCTAAAAATATATACCCCATTTTTTCTCTTCGTTTATACATTTCTTGTAACAAATTCCTACCCCCTATCAACGATTTTTAGCAAATGTTTTCGTCCATAACCAACGTCCAATTGAAATGACAATAATAACGATCGCATACGCCGTAACGATACGTAAGAAGCTATTACTAATCTTATTCATAAGCCAACTACCAGGATAATAAAAAATAATAGCAGATAGAACTGAAATAATGATAAATGCCAAAACAATATATACCACATGCATAAGGGATATATCTTCTATATCGTTTATTCGTTTATATAAAAGGCATATGATGACAATGAAACTTGCTATTTCTAAAACCCATTGTAACAATAATCCCTCCCTTTTAAATAAAGTACGAAGAGGTACTAGGCACAGTTTCATATTTCATCAAAATTTTAGCATTCCCCCTTATAAAACCTCACTAATCGCCAAGCCTGGATGGGACAAATGCAAATATCGTTTTCTTCTATAAACGCTATATTTTTTGTTATGTAGAAAACATGAATTGTCGACAAATATTATGCGATAAGTCAAGTTTTTCTTATACTATAAACCTTTACACTTTTATACTTTCTTATAGTGCAAAAAAGCACCCCATGGAGTGCCTTTAATCTATACTATTATTTATTTCTTTTATTCATTAATAAACACTTGCAGAAATCGATGAAAAGATTGATTGTCTTTAAACACTCCTGCATCTTGTAAAATACGTACGAACGTATTACCGACTTCTTTACGCACAATTTCTCTTGCTTCTTCTGTAGTTTGTACATCTGGATACTGCTTTTTTAAGTTGTCTGCCCAAACGCTATGATGCTCCGCTACTTGCTGCTGTCCATGTAATAAATAGCTCTCTATTTCAGCTAATTCTTGCTTCAAACGGGCTGGCAATACAGCTAAGCCCATCACTTCTATTAATCCAATATTTTCTTTTTTAATATGATGTACATCTGCATGCGGATGAAAAATACCTTGAGGATACTGTTCTGTCGTTCGGTTATTCCGCAAGACAAGATCTAATTCATATTTGTCCTTACGTTTTCTAGCAATTGGCGTAATGGTATTATGCGGCGTTTGCTCCGTAAAAGCTTGAATATCCGCTGATTCATCCGAATAATCTTTCCATGAGGCTAAAATGTCATCTGCTGCTTCTACTAAATCAGTACTATTGCTTCCCACTAAACGAATAACGGATAATGGCCAATGTAGGACAGCACAATGCAATCTTGGATACTTTCTCCACGAAAAGGAAAATGCTTCTTTCGCATTCATCATAGCAAATTCATACTTCCCTGCCTGATAATGATCATGACTTAAGATAGATCCACCAACGATTGGTAAATCTGCATTGGAGCCAATAAAATAATGCGGGAATATATCTATAAATGCTAAGAGCCGTTTGAATGTTTGCTGATCGATTTTCATATTCCGATGTTCTCCAGCTAGTAATATACTATGCTCATTATAATATACGTACGGAGAATATTGAAAAAACCACATCTCGTCATGTAAAGGTACTCTTATCATGCGGTGATTTGCCCGAGCTGGATGATCTATTCGCCCAGCATAGCCTTCATTCTCTATACATAATAGACATTTCGGATACGTCACATTTTTAACATTTTCCCGCTCTAGCTTCATTTGCTCTGGATCTTTTTCCGGTTTGGATAAATTAATCGTAATATCCATCGTCCCATAAGCCGTGTCCACCTTATAGCTTATGTTTTTCGCAATTCGATTCATTTGAATATAGTTACTATTTTTTGATAAAGCATAAAAGTAATTCGTAGCTTCTATTGGTGATTGCTTATACTTTTCATAAAATGTCTGGTTAATTTCTGAAGGGCGCGCGATAAGACAATTCATGATATGAGCCGTCAGTATTTCTTTTTCACTTAAAACGTTGCGAATAATTTCATGCTCCAATGCATATTCAATCAAATGCTCTACTAAATTTGGGATGGAAGTATCTCTTGCTGGTACTACTCCATCTGGATATGCCTCTAATTGCAAGACATTCATAATTTGGTTCCTAGCATATACTTTGTCAGCTTGTGCAATCATTTCTGTGGTACCTGCTTTTTCAATAAGTCCTGCTAAATAGGGATACACCATCCTTCATCACTCCTTTAAGGTCCATATTCTACAATTTCACATAACATCCAACTAGGAAAGCACACACGCTCTTAACCCTGCACCAATAATGCCTTGGTGATTGTTCAGCTTACTAATCTCCATATTTTCTAGGATATGGATTTGTTCAGCAAGCAAATACGTTTGGAGTTTTACTTTGATTAGCTCTAATAACCAAGGATTATGGGTAACTACACTTCCTCCAAAAACAATTTTATTTGGATCTAACAAACTACTGACAGTATAGACACCCTGTGTTAGAACAAATACCATTTCTTCTATCAACTGCTGTGCTTCTTCATCACCTGTCAAATAGTTAGCAAAAATATCTTTCGTTATGACCTGATCATCTGCATATATCTTTCTTGCCTGTAGTTGCATTGCTGGTCCTGAAGCAGCATTTTCCAATCTTTGTAAGGCTTCGCTGTTTAATTTAGAATAAACTGGAATTAAACCTAATTCCCCAGCAAAACCAGCACCACGAATAAATTCACCATCTTGAATAATAGAACAGGAAATACCAGTACTAATTGTGATATAAACAAGCAATTCTTGATTAGCCATTTCCGCTTTTTTCCACTCTGCAAACGCAGCCATATACACATCATTATCAATGGCAATTTTGTCAATACCGATTGCTTTTTGGAGTCGTTCCATAAATGGAAAGTTATCCCAGGGTAAATTATTCTGATAAACAGCAATCCCTCGCTCACGATCTACCTTCCCCGGGACACCTGCGCCAATGCCATATATTTCATGTTTTGGAATACTAGAATGGTCTAGCAGCTGTTCTACACATTGCACAACTTTAGCAAACATCGTTTCCTTATTTGTAGGATCACTGCTCACTTTTACCTGTTGAATTAAATTGCCATATTCATTTACAATTCCTGCCGCCACTTTTGTTCCGCCAATGTCAATCCCAATGCTGTATTTCATCCTTATCCTCACCTTTACAACACATGGCTTAAGTTACTCTTTATAGATAAACTTAGATATCGCCAATTCTTATGGCAAAAGCCGTCGTTTTGCTTATACTATAAACCTTAAAATTTTTATATTTTCTATAGTCCAAGAACGAAGCCTGCTTTTTTAATCTTCCGCACACAGAGTAAAGACTGCACTACTCCTTTATACAAATTTCCGATTATAGTTCCATAGTAAAAATAAAAGACCTGTTAAGCCAATAAGTTGAAGAAATAGTTCAAATTTGCCAACGGTTTGTTGTCCATAAAATATGAGAAACAGACAAAATAGAAAGAAAACAACCTTGACAACTACAAAAATTTTATCCTTCATGTGTAGTCCTCCCATATGATTTCGCTTGCTTCTAACTCAACTTGACGTTTGTTTCCATCGCCATCATAAACATTGGTAACTTGTTTTTCGGTAGAGTTATTAATAATGGCATATTTTTTCACTTCTGGGTATGCATGTACTTCACAGTGCACATTTGAAGCAAACCATTTTCTCATTTCTTCTTCTTTATGAGCTGCATAATACATGGCACGTAATAATAATCTCGTATTCTCATGACTATACGGTAAACCTGCGATATATACGGCTCTCCCCTTTCCAAAACCGGAGCTAGCAAGATGAACACCATCATTAGAATATTCGATAATTTCTGTCGCCTCGTTTAATGCAAAGATATACTCCATGCTTTCACCAAAATCAAATGCAGTCATATCTTCAGCAATAAAATGATTCTCGATTACTTCTGTAAAATATTTATTCGTCGATAAGCTAAAGCCTAATTCTTTATCTAATCCAAAAACATTAGCAAGCTGAAAATAGCGCCCTTCATGATGATAAGCAGTTGGTTCTCCTATACCAACGAAACCGCCCCCCTCATATATCCATTTACGAAGAATGGAAATTAATTGAGGATTTTTCCATTTCTCGCCGCCAGAAAACGCAGTCCCTGCATCACCTACATTAATAATCACATCTATATCTTCTGGTACCCCTTTTGCGATTACATCGTCAAAACTAATAAAAGATACGTCCACTGCTGATCCACTTAATGCTTCTAATACACCATGATAAGAATACGCTTTTTTATACCATTTTCCGTGGGCAACAATATGCGTTTGCCATGTTCGCAATTTCCCCCATGCATTTAAAACGGCTACTTTTAGACCTGTATACGGTTGAATTCCGTGAATATTATCATAAATTTCTCGAAATTCATTTGTAACCTTCTCCACGTAATCAACAAATTTAGGAAACTTATATGCTAAACTTAAATAACCGCCATAACCAATTCTATCTAAAGGTTTGCGCATTAACGCTCTTCTTGCTGTTAACCAATTTTCGTTTGCTTCAATAACCGGATCATTGCCTTCATAGAATGTGTCAGGAAAGAAATAAGGTAAAAATCTTCCTTCCGTATATTTCACACCTGGAATATCAGAAATAATTCGTAACGTCGTTCCATCACCAACGCTACCAACAACGGCGTCCATGCCGACAGATGGAAAATAACTACCATAAGGTTCTGTTCCAATCCAATTATCGCCTAAAAACATCATCGCTTCTTTATCATGCTCATGAACGATATCAACTAATTCCTTCACTTCCTTTGCAACGAACTGCTGAATAAAATCAATATAATCTAAATACGCTTGTGAAGGAATACGAAAAGTCGTGTTGTAATAGCCTTTGTTCACAATATCTTCTGGCCTTAAACGGTAGCCTTTCTCTTTTTCAAACGCTTCAAGTGCTGCAACGGAAACACTCGCACCGTAGCCAAACCAATCCACAAACTTCTCCTTACCTAAATCATTAAAAATGAGTGTGAAATGATAGAAAAAGGTCGTAAAGCGAACAACGTCTGTATCTGGATTTTCCTTTAACCATTGTTGTAAATATGCTTTTACATACTGGTTAGAATGAGGTTGACGGACATCAAACGGGATATCATGTGGTGTATCTCCCCAATCATTTGTTATATGATTATACATTTGCGTCGGATCCCATTTCATATATGCTAAAAAAGAAACCGTATATTCATGCCACTGTTCAACTTGTTTCATCGTTACACAATTCGTTGCTTCATCTACTTGCCAATAGTCTGGTGAAACAACCTCACCTGTTGTTCGGTCGATTACTTCCCACCAACGCTTTGGATCATGAATATAATCCGGCGTTATTTGTTCCTCAAAATAACCCTTTAAAAACGGAATTTCCAACGTGGTTTCTGTTGCTGTATAATAGGGCGACATTAAATATAGTTGCTGCATTTCCTCTGGATGCTGTTTAGCAAAATCATTATGATTTCGAGCCACAAAATACGTCGTATAAATTTTCGCATCTAATTGTTTGATCTCATCATCCAACTTCGTTCCATCGCTATCTCGCAGTGCATCTGCACCCCAGCGCTCCATCAATTCCTTCGTCTCTTGTAAAAAATGTTGCTGACTTGGTAATGTAACTCTTCCTGTTGTTTTTTTCATCTCTCACACCTAACCTTTCACTCCACCAACTGTCATTCCTTGTGTTAAACGTTTTTGAACCAAAATATATAGAATTAATGTAGGAAGCATGACGATTACCATACCTGCATACATCGGTCCGTAATTCACTGCTGAACGTTCTGCAGCCATTAAATTCAACAATCCAACTGGCAACGTTTGATTTTCTGCCGGCATTAGCGTTAGCGCTAATATATACTCATTCCAAAATAATAAGAAATTAAATAAGATAACAATCACGATACTCGGTGCCGCCATAGGAAACATGACCGAAAACATTGTCCTATAGTACCCTGCACCATCTATACTTGCTGCTTCTTCAAAATCAGAAGGTAATGTTTTAAAATAACTTGATAATAAATAAATCGTAAATGGTAAAGCTGTTGAAGCATAAATGAGCGCCAACATAAATCGATTATTCAGTAAAAGCTCACTTCCTACAATTGTTCTTAAACCTGTATCCCAATCTAAGAGCATTAGGAAAATCGGCACTGCAATATAACTAACATTAATGAACAAGCCTGCTTTTACCATGCCATTAATGAAACGATTTCCTCTAAATTCAAATCTAGACAATACGTATGCCGCTGGCAGTGCTACAACTAATAAAATGATTAAAGCCATCGCTGTAACAAGTACAGAGTTTAATAGATATTCACCCATCTGCGCTTCTTGGAACGCTTCTACAAAGTTAGCTAAATGAATACCATCCGGAAGTGCCCAAGGGCTTCCATAAAACTCTTTATTTTGCTTGATTGATGCTAAAAACACCCATGCGACAGGTACAATAATGGAAACCGCTAATGTGATTAACGCCACATAAATAAATAATCGCATTAAACCGTCTAAACTCAATTTCTCAGAATTTTTCATTAGAGACTCAAACCTCCTTTAATACTCCAATACATCGCGCTTTGTTATCCTGCTAACAATCGCTGCTAATAAGAAGGAGAACAGAAACACAATAACCCCAATAGCCATTCCGTAGCCGAAGGTAGAGTTTCCATACGCTTGATCATACATGTAAGAAAGAAATACTTCTGTTGACCCATCAGGTCCTCCGCCTGTCATCGCTTTTACTAATAAAAAGCTCAAATTAATCGTACTTATAATAAAGAAGGTTAGCGTTGTACGAATGTTATTCCATACTAGAGGTAATGTAATACTCGTAAACTGTTTTAGTTTACTTGCCCCTTCTAAAGAAGCTGCTTCATAAAAACTTGGTGGGATACCTGCCATACTTGACATATACATCACCATATAATAACCAATGGCCTGCCATATAAGAGCTGCAGCCAAACTATAAATAACGACCTTTTGATCCCCCAACCACATTTGTTGTAGATTCTCTAAGCTGAATATACCTAGAATGCTATTTAATAGACCACTTGAAGGGTCATAAACGGCTGAAAATATCCCCGCAATAACAACAATGGATAAAATATTTGGGATGTAGAAAATAATCCGAAAGAAATTTCCACCCTTTACGTTTTCTTTCGTTAAAATTGCCGCAAAAAAGACGGCAAACGAAAATGTAACAATCGCGACGACAACGATTAAGAAGATGGAATTTTGAAAAGAACGAATAAACGTCATATCATTCCAAAGTAGCTTAAAATTATCTAAGCCAACGAACTGTTGCGTGTTAGAAAAACCACCCCAACGGTAAAGCGACATCCGAAACACCTCGAATGTTGGCATAAACATAAAGACCATTAATAAAATCAAAGCTGGCGAAACGCATAAGCCAATAAATAGATTACGTGACCTCGTTTTGCTCATTTTCTCACCTCTCTCCAATACAAAACCATCATGTAACATGAATTTCATTCAAACGCTTCTTAGAAATGTCAAAAGCCATTTATAGGTATGTTTATTAACATTTCATTGTAATTATCTTGCCCTGACTTGTATATTCATGGAAGGCAGCCAGTTCCTAAAATGCTGTTCTTCCTAAAATAACATGCATGCAGAGGAGGCTGCCCTGTAAATCCATTTATTGATTCATCCAATTATTTGTTAAAGACTGAGCGAATAGATTTGGAACGAACGAAAATCTTTCTAACGTCCATTGGATATGATTAATTTAAAGCTGGTCTAAGCTTATCACTTACTTCTTCTATTTTCTCTTGCCATTCTTTAAATGTCATATCGCCACTAATGACACTATCAATACTTCCGTATAAAGTATCACCCATATTCGCCCCAGGAACTGGTTTTGTAGAAGCAAAAGTTCCCATAGCTGGCAGCACACCTTCCTCGTCATAAATACTATAGAAAGTTTGTTTTTGGCCATCTAATTGTTCGGTAATACCTTCAATTGGCTGTACTGCTCCTGCTTCTAAGAATGTATCTGCTGCTTCGTCTGAATACATATACGCAATAAAATCTTTCGCTACATCTTTATTCTTTGCATCTTTTGGAATCCAAATTTGCTCGAAGAAAGTAAATGCATAACGGTCACCATCATCTTCAAAGGCAGGGATAGAAGTCATACCCCAAGCAAAGTTTTCAGCACGTGGTGCTTCCTTCATTTCATCGACAACCCAGTTACCATTTGGCATAAATAAAGCTTTATTATCTAAGACTAATTGCTGGTTTTTCGTAAAATCATTTGGATTAGCATTTGCTACTGTATTCGGATGTACATAGTCTGCTAGTTTTTCGACGGTTTCTAATGCTTTAGTTGCTTCCTCGGATTCCCAAATGCCATCTTCATAGGTCATAGCAGAGCTGTAGAAATCTGCTCCACCTGCAGCATATAGCATGGATCCAAGTAACGTATCAAAGTAGTTGCTCGTTGGATACGTAAATAATGAAATACCTTCTTCTTTTGCTTTATCTCCTAATTCCCACATCTCATCCCAAGTTTTCGGCACTTCCCAACCTTTTTCTTCAAATAAACCTGCATTGTAGAATAAGCCAGTTGGACTGTAGAACATTGGCGCTAAATAAGTTTCTCCATCAGCGTATGGGTTAGTAGCTAGTGTATCTGTAAAACCTTCTAAAAGTTTTTCATTTACTTTTGTTTCTTCTCCAGGTACTTGCATATCAAAAACATCTGTAATGTTTTCTACACCATCTTCTTTAATCAAGGTTTCCGTTAAAGCTTCTTCTCTGTTTGTAGCTAGTAATAACACATCTGGGTAATCCCCGGCTTGCATATTTGGTCGTACAACTTCTTCCAAGTTCTTTTCCATTTGCAGATCAACCTCTACATCTGGATTTACTTCTTCGTAAGACTTCACAACATTTTCCCACATTTCCGTACCATATGCAGATTCTAATGCAGCTACTTTTAATGTTGTTTTCTCGCCGCTACCTTCTTTATCTGCTGATTTTTCTTCCTTCTCTTCTCCATTGGAACATGCTGCTAAAGTAAAAATAACGAGAATGATAGAAACAGTTAATAAAAACTTCATTTTTTTCATTATTGAAGCCCCCTGTTTTAATTGTTTTCTTGCTTACCCTTATACTACAATGGTTAAAACGCTTTCACAATAAACATCTTGTCTACTTTTTTAGGTTTATTGCTTTTTGCAAAAGCCCCCTATAAAATAGTACGTATAGATGCATAATATGAAAATATCCGTAATTAGAATTCTTTTGGCGAAAGCGGTCGTTATGCTTAAACTATAAAGTCTATCATGTATACAATGAAACTACCTCCTTTGCATGCACCCACTCCTAGTTAGATATAAAAATGTAGTAGATTTTCTATATAAAAAACAAATAAAGTGTAGTTCAATAGTAACATATACTTGTTTACCACTTCACGAGCTTATAGATGATAGAAAAGAGGTTATAGTAAATGTCCTATGAGGTGTACCAAATGAAAGGTGCAAAGCATGAAAAGCCACCGTTCAAACTTCTATATATTACTCATTCCGAATATGATAAAGGCTGGCATAGCACGCAACACACCCATCATTTTTCCGAATTATTCTATATTGTCAAAGGTAAAGGCTCATTTATACTTGCTGACCGAGAAGTTCCCATTAAAGAAAATGATTTAGTCATTATTAATCCGAATGTGGAACATACAGAAAAGTCTAATTGGGATGATTCCCTTGAATATATTGCTTTAGGGATAGAGGGATTGTTTTTCAGCCAAGCGGATAATAAAGACTCACACTCTAGCTTATACCGTTTTCAAGTAGATCGAACTAACATTCTTTTCTACTTGAACCGAATATTAGAGGAAATACAGGAGCATAAAGAAGGACATGAATTAATTTGTCAAAACATTATCGAGATAATGATTATCAAGTTACAAAGAGACAAAAAGCTTACCATCAATCAAACGGAGTCACCAAATATTAATAAAGCTTCTGCCTTTGTCATGTACTATATAAATCAAAACTACCGTGATGACTTAAACTTAAATAAATTAGCTGAGATCGGCCATATTAATAAATATTATTTAGCACATACATTTAAAAAAGATATGGGTATATCACCAATTGAGTATTTAAACAGAGTCCGAATTAAAGAAGCAAAGCTCATGCTCGAAACAACCGATTACTCTATTGCGCACATCGCTGCTTTTACTGGTTTTTCATCCCAATCTTTTTTCACACAAGCATTCAAGCGCTTAGCAAAGCAAACGCCTTCTAAATACCGGAAGGAAATGAGAGCGAATTCATAACTAAGATTTGTAAAGATAAAGTTCATACAATTTGTGTAGGGGTGCTTACACATCCCACTGATTGCTAGGAATCAAGGGTATGACCTGAAGGCCTCTGACGAAAAAAGGTCATTTAGGTGATGTTACCTCACACTTTGACTATAATATAAATCCCATGCTAATTATGCATATATCTGGAGATAAAGAGAAAAACCGCATGAAAACAAGTTTCTTCTAAAACTTTCATTTCATGCGGTTCATTATAGTGATATTATATAAGTACATATTTTCTTCGACTTATACAGTATTCTTAGTTTTAGTATGCGTATGCATAACTACTTCATTTGTCTCTAATCTTCTACGGTTTCAATTCGTAAATTATCTAGCATAAATGTACCTTTACCAGTACCGCCATTTAATGATGTACCGTCATTAAAAATACCAATATACGTTTGGTAATTTTCTGACCCTTTTACCGTAAAGGTTGCCGTTTTCGTGTCAACTGCTGACGAAAGTTTTTCATTTATTTGAATCCCTTCCGCTTTATTAATGTCACGAACATCAATCGCCTTATTACCAGAGATAAATCGATAAGAGTCGGCTGTTGTTTGATAATCAAACGTTACTTTATACGTTTTCCCCGCTTCAAAATGGAAATGTTGAGGTATAGTACGATAAACGAGACCTTTATTACCTGTATTTACTTTCAGCGACCAATTTCCAGCTATTACATCATCGACTACTTTTTTGCCTGCCCAACCTTTTTGTGTGTACGGGGCATGAAGCTGAGATAAATGAACGCGGTTATCTTCTACGCCTTCTGTATTACCAACAACGAACGGATAGATACCTTGCACAACAGATTCAAAATCTTGTTCAAATACAGCTTCAGAAGCGTGGTTACTTAAGCTTTTTTGTACGATACGAATATCATCAAATTTCGTAATCCCTTCTCCAGATTCACGTTTTAAAATTAATTTAGCAGATGATTTTTTCGCTGTAAATGCTACTTGCATACGTTGCATCTTACTATTATATCCGTCATTAGTTGCATGAGAATCTGCTTTCACATAATTTTTTTGCAAGCTTCGATACGTATAATTCTCTACATTTTTCTGCTTACTGCCTTCGATTTGAATACTCGCTTTTGCATCACTATTATTTTCTACGTAAACTTCTGCAACATAATCTTTTTCTGGCTCTAAATTACTAATTTTCTTCGTTACTTTAGAGTCTTTGGTTGGATTTGTAAATTGCAAATAGTAATCGCCACTGCTTAAATTCCGTTCACTACCTGTTTGATCTGTTCGTTTCACATGAACCGATTTTTTATCGCCAGAAACCTTTGTATGCTTCGTTTTCAAAGTTCCAGCATTGAAGCCTGTATCAATAACGTGGGAGTTTTCACTCCATTCTTTTACTTGCACGCCTTTCGTTTGCTTCGCTTCAATAACGTATGGTGTAGCTGGTTGAGCGTTTAAGGTGATCTGATTATTTTTAACGTTTATCTTTTGTTTTTTGGATCTACCTTGATCGGTTAATTTATACACGTATACCTTCGATGCATTTTTAAATTCATCTGGTAATTCCCAAGTCGTTTTACCGCCCTCTAAATTCCAATGATACAATTTTTTTGCATCAGGTGTCGGTGTTTCAAAATCTTGTTCAACCCATGGCAATAAATAGGTGTCGCCATCTAAAACAACTTTGTCGTTAAGCGTAATTACTCGCTCTCTAGAATTGTCTTTTCTTGTAACTTTTACTACATCACCATTACTAGGGTCCTTTAAAGTAATTTCTTTCTCTAGATTCGTTTTAGTAGGGTCACCGTCCATCGTTTCCCAATTCATAACATAATATTTTTGTAAAAATTTCGTTGGTACGTTGGTGTCAAAAGTCATGTTTATAAATTGGTCAAAGTTTTTATCGGATTGCCAGCCTTCAAATCCAGCTAACTCAAATCCACCAAGCAATGGATGATCTGCTGTGCCACCAGCTTCCGGCCAATTCAGCACCCATGAGTCTCTTTGGTGATTGCTAATAAAACGAAGCACTTCCGAATTAATCCCTTTATCAGTTGGTCCACCATAATTTTTATCAGTAGCCCAATGCTGCCATGTGGAATAATTAGCAATAGCTGTGCCAAATTCCGTTGTCATTCTCCAGCCTCGATCAGCAAATTGCTCTGCTACACGATTAGATTCCCATTGATCTTGATACCATACATCTAAATAAATAAAATCTAAATTTGGTACATTTGCCTTCAGTTCATCCAAGCGTTTCGCACGCGAACCAGTATATAAATCTTTTAACTTATCGATGGTGTAAGACTGATCTAACCAACCCCATCCTTTTGCTTCTGGTCCATTTATTAATTCTTCACTAAATGATTTTGCTTCCGGATAAGCTTCCTGAGCATTAATATGCACACCAAATTCTGCGTTATATTTGTTTCCTTCTCTAATTAATGCGTTTATATCTTTTATACCACCAATACGTTCCCCAACATCGCCATAATCTGGATGTCCACTATCATGTCCTTCATTGGCGTATCCTTTTAAGAGAACTGCTTGTCCTAGTCCATCCGTTGCTAAAGCAACCTTTTTCACATTATCAAGCGTTTTCAAAAAGGGCTGTTGCGCATGAGAGCCAAAGTTCATAGCAATTCGTGTTCCTACTGTATTGTTTACCGTCTCAGCACCTTCTACTTTTGGCAGTAAATCTCGGTATTCAATGGCTGCATCCTGCCAATCAACTTGCCCATCGTCATTTATATCTTCTGCAATAACAACTTTAACGGTAGGGGTATTAGAAGCAGGCTGATTCATAAAATCACGGTGATAATATAAAGCATTTGAACCAATTCCCATTACTTTATTACCGTTTTCATTTTCATAACGGCTTGCTACAAGATTTCGATAACCGTTTACTTCTGAGCTTGACCATACGCCTGCGCTAAGTTCATTGGTGGATAAAAATGCCGTATAATAGCCTTTTTTTGCGCCGATATCCTTCAGCGTAGCATCCACTTTTACAGTAGTATCTCCCGGCTTCTTAACATCACTGCTCAAATTAGTAAGCTTGGCTTCGGCACCTTTTTGCGCATCATGCACCGAAATAAAATTTAAATCAACAAATTCTATTGTTTCTATTTGAACATCTGTTTTCGAATCTACTTTCTGTATTTGGTAAACGACTTGGTTGCCATCTACTTTTAATGAAAGCTTCACATGCACGTCTATATTTTCATATTCATCTTTTACATGTAATGAATAGATCGCTTCCTGATCATTTACCTTTTCAAATGCCACTTCTGGATAGTAAAGCATGTTATTCACCTTTAATCCATATACCGGCGTTTCTTGTCCATACATCATTTTCCCGTCTACATCATATTCCACTACTCGAGGATAGACTTGATCAACGGTTACATCCATATAATCAGAGCTTAACGTTTCTAATATAGGATCTTTACTTGGTGGTGTTGGTGGTACATATTCTTTTATTTTCACATTCGAAATGTTTATATTTGCTTCACCTCGGCTCTTTTCCAAACCGAGCAACCCTGGTGAATCAACACCTTCTGCTTGTGTCCAAGCACCTATCTTGTCACCATTAATATATAGGCTTGCAGTGTCATCCATAAATTTAACCCGAAGCTTATAAGTTTTATTTGCCTCTAACGCCACACTATTTGTCATGGAAGTCCACTTATTTGTCGGACCAAAGATTTCCCCAAAATACTGATTATTACTATCTCCGGTTCCAACATACGTATAAGCAGAATTGTCTTGAACTCGGTAAATAAAGCCAAAACGCTTTAAATCCGAATCTGCTGTAATATCCGCCTCAAAAACTCCATTCTTTATTTTAGGCATGTTACGATAGACAATTTTGTTCTTTCCATGAGATGTTACACCGTACGTAACGGAACCATCGTTGTTATACTTTAGCGTCCCATCTCCTTGTAAAACTTCAAAATCGCCATCTTCCAGTTTGGAATCAGTAATATGGACAGATTCTGATTTTTTTTCAGCTTTTGATTGCTTCTCCACTTGTACTTTTGAATCCTTTACATCTAAGTTAGCATCAGACTCTTCAGCCGCAACACGAGATGGAGACATACTTGTTATTATTCCTGTCGATACGAGCATC
Organism: Virgibacillus dokdonensis; assembly: GCF_900166595.1. NCBI lineage: Bacteria > Bacillati > Bacillota > Bacilli > Caryophanales > Bacillaceae > Virgibacillus > Virgibacillus dokdonensis. Next base: position 2,979,497 of record NZ_LT745763.1, read on the forward strand.
AGTACAGTAAGAAAAATGGCTAGTCTTTTTTGCAAGCTTTTACTCAAAATAGCAACCTCCTCCAAATGTCTATGTTTTAGTACTAGTACTAAGTTAAGCCTATCCTTAATGAAGCGCTTTCACAATAAGAATGTTGTTAGATTTTTTAGAGATATTGTTTTCTCTGCAGTGAAATAAGATAAAAGAACTAGCAAAATGGCTCATATAGAACAAAAGACTTACCAGTTTTTACGTTTTATATTCGTTGTCCATGACGCGTCATTGAACAGTTAGAAAAACGTGGGTGATACTTTAATTTTTCTATAGTGGAACGAATCAACTAAAGTTTTAGGAATCATGTTCCTGCAACAGGAGTATGCAGGTGCCCTCCGGCAAGCTCGTCTTTAGTCGGCCTTCCTATTTAGTACGAACCGATGATGACTTATCTTAGGGCAATGGAGTGAAGTCGCCTAGTTGCTGGACGCTTAAGTCGGACGTGGCTTATTCTGTTATTTCCTTGCCCCAAAGCATCTATTTTTTATATTTTCTTATCTTACAAAAAAATGTACTTGTCCAACAAAGACAAGTACACTACGCATTCAGAGTACATTCCTATATTTATTTACGATATCCATCAGGATTTCCCACGTGCCAATTCCAGGCATCCTCTATAATTTTTGTTATTAGGGTGCGCTTTGGATTCCATCCTAATATCTCTTTCGCTTTATGTGAACTTGCAATTAGTGTACTAGGATCGCCTGCACGCCGTTTCCCAATTTTGGCAGGTATTTTCTTACCAGTTACTTGTCTAGCTGTATCAATAATTTCTTTCACCGAGAACCCTTGGCTACTTCCTAAATTGAATATATCGCTTTTTCCTCCGCGCTGTAAGTAATCTAATGCAAGTAAATGTGCATCAATTAAATCTTGTACGTGAATATAATCACGAATACATGTACCATCTTCCGTAGCATAATCATCTCCAAAAATGGTTATATGGTCTCGTTGTCCCAACGCTGTTTGTAGCACAATTGGTATTAAATGTGTCTCTGGATGATGGTCTTCCCCTATCTCGCCTGTTTCTCTTGCTCCAGCAACATTAAAATACCTTAACGATACATATGTTATTCCATGTGCTTGTTCAGTCCATTTCATCATTTTTTCCATTGTTAATTTTGTTTCGCCGTACGTATTAGTTGGATGAGTAGCCATTGTTTCTGTAATTGGAACGGCTTCTGGCTCTCCATATGTAGCGGCAGTAGATGAAAAAACGATATGTTTCACGTTATATTCAGTCATGACTTGTAGTAAAACTTGCGTGCCATACACATTATTATCAAAATATTTCAATGGATTTTCCATCGACTCACCAACCAAAGAATTGGCAGAAAAATGAATCACAGCCTCAATGGATTCTTTAGCAAAAACCGTGCGTAAAAAATGAATATCACGAATATCTCCGTTATAAAATACAGCTTTCGGATGAATTGCCTCTTGATGACCTGTCTCTAAGTTATCTACTACGATTACTTCTTTTCCTTGATCCATTAATTGGTATACCGCATGAGAACCTATATAACCAGCACCGCCTAATACTAATATACTCATTTTGTTGTCTCTCCTTTTGTATGTAATGGGTGTTGCAAATAGCGCCGTTAACGACTAATATCATCATCTTTTGTCTTACATACTTGATCTAACAGCATTCTTAAAGTACGCGCTTTCAAGATGACATTAACTTTTTTCATTTCAACTATATCCTACATCGCTTATGACTTCCAAACAAGTAAATACATCATTTACACAAAAATTAGTCGCATTTTTTACATATAACGGACCAAATAGTTACTTCTAATCCCTTATTTTTTGCATATATATCTTTTGGTGTACGTTTGAATTATAGTAAAACTACAATGAGGAGGAGTTATGCATTGCCAAACACCATTTGCGAAAGGAACATCAAGATAAATATTGATAACATGTGGTCATTTATTAGTGACCTTAATAACTGGGCACCACTGGTTCCTGGATATGAACAGCATAAAATGGTGAACCAAAAGAAATCTATCTGGATATGTGAAGGAAAAGTTGGATCGTTCCAAAAAACGGTTCAATTAACCGTGGTCATTACCGAATGGAATGAACCAGAAAAAATCTCTTTCCAACTATCCAGCAGCAACCAAATGCTAACAGGGAATGGAACCGTTTGCGCCAATAAACTTAGTGATAGAGAAACCAATTTTACTTTTTCTCTTACACTCCATGCAAAAGGGTTGGCTGGAAAAATGGTAAATGGCTCATTAAGAGCATTTCTACCGAAACTAACTTCAAGCTTCATAGATGCAATGATTCGTCATATGTACGGAACAAAGGCGCAAGCGCTCGTTTAGTAATAGAGCGACGGGAACGAATCAACGAAAGATTTAGGAATCCTGCCACTAAAAAAAGGTTATGTCGACGTCGGGTAGCAAGCCCATTTTTAAGTCGACCTTCCTCTTAGTGACGAATCGACGATGACTTATTGTAGAACGACTTGGTGAAGTCGCCTAGCTGCAAGGCGATGGAGCTAGGCGTGGCTATTCGATTATTTCATTATTCACAAGCACCTCCGTTTACCATTTCCTATACTACGAAGCAGTTGCTATTGCTAATTCTTAACAAATCATTAGAAAAACTTGACACATCCCCTTTTCTAGAGAAAGTCGACAGCATATTTCCTACATGTTAGAATGGTATGCGTGTTTACTTTGCTTTTTAAAGAGAGGGATTTATATACATGACGACTATTACGAAAAAAATGAATCCAACCGTACTAGCATACATACAAATTATCCTTGGTGCTACGCTAGTAGGCTTAGCTTATAATATTTTTCTATTACCTGCTAAATTGGCAGCAGGTGGCATATCTGGTGTAAGTACCATTTTATTTGAGTTGTACCAAATTAGTCCTTCTTTCGTTCAATTTTTAATAAATATCCCTATCTTTATTATAGGATGGATAGCATTAGGCAAAGACTTCAGCTCGAAAACGCTGGTAGGTACATTTTGGGTTCCATTTATTATTTGGTTAAGTTCCGACATTCCCATTACATTAACAAACCCTTTACTTAGTGCCATCTACGGAGGGATTATCCTTGGAGTTGGGTTAGGGATTGTTTATAAAGGAAATGGATCAACTGGTGGTACAGCAGCTATTGCGCAAATTGTAAAGAAATTTACTGGATTATCGAGTGGATACTCCCAATTAATTGTGGATGGAGTAGTTGTCATTTCTTCCATTATTGTATTTAACTTGGAATTAACACTTTTTGCACTCATGTGTATTTATATTACAAGTAAAACGATCGATATTGTTCAACTACAAACCTCTGCCACAAAATTGGTGATGATTATTACGGATAATGAAGAGCGTATTCAATCCATAATTCGAACGGAATTGGATCGAGGTTTAACAAAAGTACGTTCTGTTGGAGGTTATTCAGATAAAAAGAAAACAATGATTCTTTGTGTTGCAGAACAGCAAGAGGCCGTTCAATTAAAGAAGATATTGCAGCGAGAGGAAACCGATTCATTTGTCATCTTCTTGAATGCTTCCGAAATACTAGGTAGAGGTTTCTCACTTGATAAATATTATGGACAAAAACTCTAAACCATTTTTAATGTGCTTCTTCACATAGCACTCCCCGCACCATTTTTGTTCATATGGTACGGGGATAAATTTTGAAAACCGTTTTTATGAGGTTCCCTAAACTAGCGTTATGAGTAAACAAGCTCACGGTGAGACAAACGTGCAGCTAGTTCCTGTATTTTGGGCATGGTGCTAATATCCATGTTTCCACCACTTACAATGACCCCACAATGTCGGGATTTTAATTGCTCATTATGGGTGAATAAGGCGGCAATTGCTGCAGCACCCGCTCCTTCCATTAATGTTTTATTTCGTTCAAGCATGTAAACAATAGATGATGCAATCGCTTCGTCAGAAACGGTTATCATATCATCCACGTATTGTCTGATTAACGGTAATGTTCGTTCACCTGGCTTTTTCACTGCAATTCCCTCAGCAATCGTTTGGACGGCATGTAGATTTTCTGTTTTACCAGTATGGAAGCTTTTATAAATAGCAGCTGCTCCCTCAGCTTGCACCCCAATCACCTTCATATTTCGATTCACATGCTTTGCTGCAACAGCAATACCGCTAATTAATCCTCCTCCACCTACTGGAACTAATATCGTGTCAACCCGATCTTCTTGACGTAATAATTCCATTGCAACTGTCCCTTGACCAGCCATGACATCATAATCGTCAAATGGATGAATATATGTTGCACCTGTACGAAGCTGATGATCCATAGAAGCCTCATATGCTTCTTGAAAAGTTTCTCCAGACAAAACGACTTCTGCTCCATAATTGCGTGTTGCATCTACTTTTGCTTGTGGCGTTTTCTCTGCCATAAAAATTGTCGCTTTTGCCCCTAATTTACGAGCTGCATAGGCCACTCCTTGTGCATGATTTCCAGCTGAAGCAGTAACCACACCTTGATCCAGTTGCCGTCGCTTTAATTGCATTAATTTATAGGTAGCACCTCTAAATTTAAAAGCACCTGTTTTCTGTTGATTTTCCATTTTAAAATAAACATATTTCCCTAAAGCTTGATTCGTTGTCTGTGATGTTAATAAAGGTGTTCGATGAACAAGCGGAGCAAGTCGCTGCAACGCATTATATACCTTTTCACCTGTTAAGCAATCCCCAATATCTCCACACTCCCTATCGAAATTAAAATTTTTCCTTGATTTTTATCACATACTTTTTTCGTATCGTGCAATTTTTTCCTCATGTTGTAATGTTAAAGCTATATCGTCCAATCCGTTCATTAATTTTTGCTTATGATACTCTGGAATTTGAAACGGATAAACCATCTCTCGGTCCATAATTTGCTGCTTTTCCAAATCTACATCTAAAATAAGTTCCTCTCGTTCCGCTTTTTTTAACCATTGGTTTACAAGCTCTTCTTTTACTTGGATAACGATGATGCCATTTTTTAAAGCATTATTATAGAAAATATCCGCAAAGCTTGGCGCTATAATAACTCGGAACCCAAAATCTAATAGTGCCCATGGAGCATGCTCTCTTGAACTACCACAACCAAAATTTTCACCTGCCACTACTATCGAGGCGTCTTCATACCGTTTATCGTTTAAGTTGAAATTTTTTCTAAGCTCTCCATCATCATCGAATCGCCAATGGTAGAAAAGATATTGCCCAAATCCAGTACGCTCAATTCGTTTTAAAAATTGCTTCGGTATAATTTGGTCCGTATCTACATTCGTTCGATTTAATGGGTATACTACACCTCTATGCCTTTGAATAGCTTCCACTGGCTCCCCTCCCTCTTTTATGCATAAAAATAAGTTAAGAAGAAACTTTCGTGCTTGCATAGTCTCGAACGTCTACAAATCTCCCTTCAATCGCAGCAATAGCTGCCATTTCTGGACTAACTAGATGTGTTCTAGCACCATTTCCTTGCCTGCCTTCAAAATTACGATTGGAAGTAGAAGCACAGCGCCCACCAGAAGGAACTACATCATCATTCATAGCTAAGCACATGCTACAACCTGCATCACGCCATTCAAACCCAGCTTCTTGAAAGATTTTATCTATTCCAAGTTTCTCCGCTTGTAATTTGGTGCTAAACGAACCTGGAACAACAATGGCACGTACTTCAGGATGGACTTTTCTCCCGCTTACAATAGAAGCAGCTTTTTGTAAATCATCTAATCGTGAATTCGTGCACGAGCCAATAAATACATGATCAATATGAATAGAAGAAATTGGCTGGTTCTCCAATAACCCCATATATTGAAGCGCACGTTCTACATCTTCAGGGTAATCTGTCTCCTCTAAACTTGGCGTTGATCCACTTACAGGTACACACATAGCTGGATTCGTTCCCCATGTTACTTGTGGCTCTACTTCGTCACCTCGGATGCTGACATAATGGTCATATATTGCTCCTTCATCTGTAGCTAAAGCTAGCCATTGTTGCGCTTGTTGGTTAAATGCTTCTCCTTCCGGGACATGCGCCTTTCCGCGTAAATAGTCCACCGTTTTTTCGTCAGGGCTAATCAAACCTGCACGCGCACCAGCTTCAATGGACATATTACAAACGGTCATCCGACCTTCCATGGGAAGATTACGAATTGCTTCTCCCGTGTATTCAATAACATACCCCGTTCCAAAACGAACACCAAATTTAGCAATGATTGCTAAAATTAAATCTTTAGCAGTTACACCAGATCCTAAATCACCTTCCACATGGACATTTAATGTCTTTGGTTTTTCTTGCCATACCGTTTGTGTCGCTAATACATGCTCCACTTCACTCGTACCAATTCCGAAAGCTAAAGCTCCAAACGCTCCGTGTGTGGACGTATGACTATCCCCGCAAACAATCGTTTTTCCCGGTTGTGTTAAACCTAACTCTGGCCCAATCACATGAACAATCCCTTGATCAGGGTGGAACATATCTGCTAATGATATATGGTTTTCCTTACAATTACGCCGCAATGTTTCCATCTGCTTCTGCGAAATCGCATCTCTTATTTCATCTCTGTTTTTGGTTGGTACATTATGATCCATCGTCGCATAAGTTAAATCTGGTCTTCGGACTTTGCGATTATTCAATCGTAAACCTTCAAACGCTTGTGGGGAAGTTACCTCATGAATTAAATGCAAATCAATATATAATAAATCTGGTTTCCCTGCTTCTTGATGCACGGTATGTTGTTCCCAAATTTTTTCAATAATCGTTTTTCCTGCAGCCAATTTTTCACCCCCTCTTTGTTATGCATAAGAATTACAAATACATTGTGAAGCATCATTCGTAGCAAGGTTTCCTAATATTATATCTGTCATTTCTTTTGTTCCAACGACCGTACCGTTTTTAATAGATAAATCAGGCGTATGGTAGCCTTGTTCAAGTGTCATTTGTACAGCGTACTCTATTTCGTCAGCCTCCTGTTCCATACCAAAGGATTGACGGAGCATAGAGCTTGCAGAGAGAATCATCCCGAGTGGATTGGCAATTCCTTTGCCAGCAATATCTGGTGCTGATCCATGAACAGGTTCATAAAGACCTACGCCATCCGTTCGAACACTTGCAGAGGAAAGCATTCCTAAGGAACCCGTTAAAACAGACGCTTCATCACTTAAAATATCTCCAAACATATTTTCCGTCACAATGACGTCAAATTGCTTTGGATTTGTAATGAGTTTCATTGCCGCAGCATCGACAAGCAAATGATCCACAGCGATGTCTGGGTATTGTTTGCTCTTTTCTTCCACAACCTCTCTCCACACCCTGCTTGATTCTAAAACATTTGCTTTATCCACAGAAGTGACGCGCTTCTTTCTCGTTCTAGCTGTTTGAAAAGCTTTATCAACGATTCGCTCTATTTCTGTTTGAGTATAATACAATGTATCTACCACTGCATTTTCCTCTGGAATACGTTTTTTCGGTTCGCCAAAATATAATCCACCTGTTAATTCACGAATAATTAAAATGTTGCTTCCCTCTACTATCTCTTCCTTTAAAGGAGAGGCATGCAGTAAAGGAGTAAATGCCTTAATTGGCCGCAAATTTGCAAATAAACCTAACTCTTTGCGAATACCTAACAATCCTTTCTCTGGTCGCTTTTCTCCAGGTAAGGCATCCCATTTTTCCCCTCCCACTGCTCCTAATAAAACGGCATCCGCTTTTTTGCACGCGTGAATCGTCGTTTCCGGTAAAGGCGATTGTTCTCCATCAATTGCAGCACCACCTATGAGATGCTCTGAGAAGGTGAATTGATGATTGAAATTTTCAGCAATTGCTTGTAAAACACGTACGGCAGCATCCATAATCTCTTTACCAATACCGTCACCAGGAAGAATAACAATTTGCTTATTCATACATTTCTTCTCCTTTTCACTGAGTTTTTACAACTTCTTTCTTCTCTGCATTCACCTGTTGAATAATATACCGATTGACTGCATTTAGATACGCTTGCACGGAAGCTTCCATGACGTCTTGTGCCGAACCCCGGCCATTTACAGTTTCTCCATTCACTGTAAGTTGAACGCGCGATTCCGCTAACGCATCTTTTCCACCTCCGACAGAGTTAATCTGATAATCAATTAATCTTGTTTCTTCTTCGGTTAATGACTCTAGTGTTTTATATAATGCTTCGACACTCCCTTGTGCTGTACACGCCGTTTTCACCTTTTTACCAGACGGGGTCTTTAATTCAACAGCAGCAGTCGGAATGTTATTGGATCCATATTGTAGTTGAAACATTTCCAACGTATATTTATCCACTGTAGCAGTGTTGGTTTGGATCTCCGTTACAATAGTAAAGATATCGTCATCCGTTACCTCTTTTTTATGATCTGTTAATCGCTTAAACGCCTCAAACGCTTGCTTCATATTATCTTCTGTTACGCGCATTCCAAGTTCTTTTAATTTATCTTTAAAAGCGTGACGCCCCGAATGTTTCCCCAAAAACAGCGTATTTGCTTGAACGCCAACCAACTCTGGAGTAATAATTTCATACGTAGAAGCATGTTTTAACACACCATCCTGATGGATTCCAGATTCATGGGCAAATGCATTTCTTCCAACAATGGCCTTGTTTGCTTGAATATGCATTCCTGTCAGTTTTGCCACCATATCACTCGTTCTTTTTATTTCATCAAGCTTTATATTTGTTTGATAAGGATAAAAATCAGAACGAATCTTTAAAGCAACGACAATCTCTTCTAAGGATGCATTTCCTGCCCGTTCACCAATACCGTTAATTGTTCCTTCGATTTGTGTCGCACCATTTTCTACAGCAGCAATAGAATTTACAACTGCCATCCCAAGGTCATTATGACAATGGCATGATAACATTGCTTTTTCAATATTAGGAACATTCTTTCTAATATAATGGAACATATCCCCATATTCCTTAGGTGTTGTGTAACCTACCGTATCTGGTAAATTAATAACAGTCGCACCAGCATCAATGACCTTTTCAATAATTTGTGCTAAAAATCCCCAATCTGAGCGTGACGCATCTTCTGCTGACCACTGCACTTGTGAAAATGTTTGCTTTGCATATGCTACCATTTCTGTTGCTGTTGCAATTACTTCTTCCGGCGTCTTTTTCAGCTTATACGTCATATGAATTGGCGACGTCGCTAGAAATATGTGAATTCGCGGTTCATCTGCACCTCTTAATGCTTCCCAAGCAGTATCAATATCCGACTTGACTGTTCTTGCTAAAGCGATAACGGACGTATTTTTTAACGTGTCTGCAATTTCCTTGACCGCTTGAAAATCGCCTTCGGACGAAGCAGGAAAACCTGCTTCAATCCGATCCATACCTAACCGTTCTAACTGTTTGGCGATTTCTATTTTTTCTAACTTATTCAAATTGACGCCTGGTGATTGTTCTCCATCGCGCAGTGTCGTATCGAATAGTTTAATTGTTGACATGAACTTTCACATCCTTTTGTTTATTTTGCTTTTTCTGTAACGGCTCTGAAACAAAAGGCATTAATGCACGTAACTCCTTTCCTACTTGCTCGATTGGATGCTGGTTCTCTTTCGCATTAATTGCATTAAATTGCGGTCGTTTCGCTTGATTTTCTAAAATCCAGCCTTTAGCAAAAGCTCCTGTTTGCACATCTTGCAAAATTTCTTTCATTCTAGCTTTCGTTTCTTCATTTACTACGCGTGGCCCTGATACAAAGTCCCCCCATTGGGCTGTATCAGAAATAGAATAACGCATATTTTCCAAACCACCTTCATAGAGAAGATCAACAATTAACTTCATCTCATGCAAACATTCAAAATAGGCTACTTCTGGCTGATAACCAGCTTCCGTTAATGTTTCAAATCCTGCTTTAATTAAACTTGTCACGCCTCCACATAATACAGCCTGCTCGCCAAAAAGATCCGTTTCTGTTTCTTCTTGAAAAGACGTTTCTAAAATTCCAGCTCGAGCAGCGCCAATCCCTTGAGCATATGCTAATGCAATTTCTTTTGCCTTTCCAGACACATCTTGATAAATGCCATAAAGTGCAGGAACTCCGGCTCCTTCTTCATACGTACGACGAACTAAATGACCAGGCCCTTTCGGTGCTACAAGAAAAACATCGACATTAGATGGCGGGACAATTTGACTAAAGTGAATATTAAATCCATGGGCAAAAGCGATCGCATTTCCAGGTTGCAAGTTCGGTTCAATGCTCTCTGTATAAACGGTAGTTTGCATTTCATCTGGTAAAAGAATCATGACTACTTCTGCCTGTTTTACAGCATCTGCTACCGACAGGACTGTAAACCCATCCTCTTCTGCTTTTACTTGAGACTTTCCTGGTCTCAGTCCTACGATAACATCAAACCCGCTCTCTCTTAAATTCTGAGCATGTGCATGGCCTTGTGAACCATACCCAATAATAGCAATTCGTTTCTCTCTTAAAACCTCTGTGTTTACATCCTGCTCATAAAGTACTTTTGACATTTTTATTCCTCCCTATTTTAAATCGTAAATGCATTAAGTTCTGTCACCTGTGTTGGCTGCTGTCCACGTAAGAAAGCTGTTACACCAGTTTTAGTTAGTTCTTTAATCCCATACGGCTTTAATAATGAGATAAGTGCTTCTACCTTATCTGGCCTTCCAGTTACTTGAATAGTTAAGCTATCTCTACTCACATCAATCACAGAAGCCCGAAACGGGGTAATCATTCCTTGTATCTCTGCACGTAACTGACCACTTCCGCCAACTTTAATTAATGCTAGTTCCCTCGCTACAATTGCTTTTTCTGTAATATCAGAAACTTTCAATACGTCGATTTGCTTATTTAACTGTTTTGTTAGCTGTTCTAACTTCTGATGGTCCTCAATTTCAACAACAAACGTCATTTTTGAAATACCCTCTGTTTCTGAGGCACCTACAGAAATACTCTCAATATTGAACTGTCGTCGATATAGCATTCCTGTAATTCGGTTGAGGACACCGCTACGATTTTGTACGGTTGCCGTAATAATCCGCCTCATTTTCTCACCCCGATCATTTCATGAATTCCCTTACCAGGTGCGATCATTGGGTAAACAGAAGTTTGCTGTACAACACGACAGTCAACTACAACAGGACCATCGAAAGCTAACGCTTCTTGTAATACTTTTGGAACGTCTTTTTCCTTTTCAACACGCATGCCGCGCACGCCATAACTATCAGCTAATTTTACAAAATCCGGATTTTCCATAAACAAGGATTCTGAATAACGTTTTTCATAAAAGCTTTCCTGCCACTGTCTCACCATGCCTAAAGCTTGATTATTGACAATAATAACTTTTACGGGCAATTTTTTCTCTTTTACGACGGATAATTCTTGAAACGTCATTTGAAACCCGCCATCTCCTACAATCGAAATGACTACATCATCTGGAGCTCCCAATTGTGCGCCGATCGATGCTGGAAATCCAAATCCCATTGTCCCTAAGCCTCCTGATGTTACCCAGCGGTTTGGCTTTTCAAACGCGTAATACTGTGCTGCCCACATTTGATGCTGCCCAACGTCCGTAGTTACAATCGCTTCTCCTTTTGACAAATCATGAATTTGTTCCATCAACCATTGTGGTGAAATAAATGTTTCCGATCGATCGTACCAAAGCGGATATTGCTTTTTATACGAAGTTAATTGATCTCGCCAAGCTGATCGCTCTACAGGCTCATTAGAAGTTGCTAGTAACGCTATTAATGCTTCTTTTGCGTCTGCCACCACTGGTATTTCCGTTGAGACATTTTTGCCAATTTCCGCTGGATCGATATCAATATGTGCTACTTTGGCTAAAGGAGCAAAATGCTGTAAGTTACCAGTTAAACGATCATCAAAACGAGCACCGATATTAATTAAAAAATCACATTCATAGATTGCCATGTTTGCTGTATAGCTCCCATGCATACCTGCCATACCAAGTGACAATTCATGCGATCTTGGGAACCCTCCAAGCCCTAATAACGTGTTCGCAACTGGAAGCTGAAACTTTTCTGCAAATGCGATTAATTTCTCACTTGCATTTGCAAAAATAACTCCTGCACCAGCTAAAATTAATGGACGGCTAGATTTGCTTAATGCATCCATTAGTTTCGTAATTTGCAATGGATTTGGGTTTTTATTTGGTTGATAGCCAGGAAGCGCAAAGTGATCATCGTAAACAGCATCAGATAACTCAGAAGAAATATTTTTCGGAATATCTACGACTACAGGACCTGGTCTACCAGTAGAAGCAATATGAAAGGCTTCTTTAATAATTTTTGGTAGCTCCAAAAGATTTGTTACTTGATAATTGTACTTCGTAATTGGAGTGGTAATCCCCATGACATCTGCTTCCTGAAAAGCATCGGTACCTATGACGCTGTTAGCTACCTGACCAGTAAAAACAACAATTGGTAATGAATCCATCATTGCATCTGTAATTCCAGTAATTAAATTGGTAGCTCCTGGACCAGATGTAGCAATAACTACCCCCGGCTTCCCTGTAACTCGAGCATATCCTTCCGCCGCATGAATGGAACCCTGTTCATGACGGGAGAGAACATGCTCAAATGGTGCATTGCTGCGATAAATAGCATCATAAATCGGTAAGACCGCACCACCCGGGTAACCAAAAATTGTATCCACTTCTGCTTCTACTAAGGCATTAATTAACACATCAGCACCTGTAACTATTTCTTTTGTACTTTCCAATTCATGCTTTACCTGCACTTTCACTTCTCGTGCCTCCTTTTAAAAAGTAAATATTAGGAAAATTTTGCTTGCCGCCAACTTTTTATTGTGAAAGCTATCATTTTTTTATACGATAATGCCTAAAATTATATAACGCATAAAATTAAGCTCTACACATATCATTTCTAACTCTCAATCATTCCTTTCCCTCCAAGATAGACCAAATCTTTTGAAAATAAATCGTTTGTTTTCAGCGAGATAGTTGCCACCAATCTTAGAGAAAGTTAACTTATCACCAAAGTCTATTGGGCGAAAGCATTCGTGTTAGCTCAGATGGTTTCCTATTGTACAACAAATAAAAAACGCCCTCCTCCCCCATAAGACTGCAAGCTTAATTACAGTAATTGGGGAGAAAAGCGTCTGCTCTTCACGGTACCACCCAGCTTTTTAGTATCCTCACGAATACTAACTCGACGAGTATCATCGGTTACGGTATTAGAAACATAACCTAAACTCTTTTGGATAACAGGTACATACAAATTGCACCTGGCTGGCCTATTAGGTTGCCTGTTCAGTCCAGCACTCAGAGATGATGTCAGAGTATATTGTATTTCCGGGCTTCCAGCGTCCCCGAATCTCTGTGAATACAGTAGTCATACTCCTTTTTTCCCTTCATCGCATTAAATTCATATTCTTTTGTAAATAATCATTGTTTCCATTTATTTGTTTTTTTGATATTGCCGTTAATAATATACTGTTTTTATTCAGACGTCAACAGCTTTTTTAAAGTTTTTTGGTATTAATAATTTTATTGTTCATTTGTATACGCTTACAGAGTTGTCGGACTTCATTTAGCTATTTTTATTACAATTTCTTTACAAAGCAATATATCAGTTAAAACTTTATTATTATAGGTTTAATATAAAAATAACAATGCGCAATATATTTTTAGCATATATTGCGCAAGTTATGAATTTGAAAAAGTATTTCATTAACAAATATATTGGTATCTCACTTGACTATTTATTTAAATAATCGGTAATAGCTCCTAACGAAGAACAGGATACGTTATGAGCATATTTACCTAACACACCTTTTTTGTACAATGGAGGAGCAGTCCAATGTTTCTGTCTTTCCGCTAATTCTTGATCTGATATTGCAAACGATATCTCTTTTTGCGTAGAATCAATCGTCACCATATCCCCTTCTTGCAAGAAAGCAATTGCACCACCAACCTGCGCTTCTGGTGCGATATGCCCGACGACTAGCCCATGTGTTCCGCCAGAGAATCTACCATCGGTTAATAGAGCTACTTTTTCACCTAGCCCTTTTCCAACTAAAATAGCTGAAATAGACAGCATTTCCGGCATACCCGGGCCTCCTTTTGGTCCGACGTAGCGTATGACAAGTACATCTCCTTCTTTAATCTTATTATCCAATACCGCTTCTGTTGCTTCTTTTTCTGTATTAAAAACCCGCGCAGGCCCTACATGTCGACTTACCTTTACACCAGATACTTTTGCTACAGCGCCCTTTGGGGCAAGGTTACCCTTTAACACAATAAGTGGTCCATCTTTACGTTTCGGATTATGAAAAGGCATTATCACTTCTTGTCCTTCTTGTAAGGACGGCGCTTCTTGCAAATTCTCTGCAATTGTTTTACCAGTTACCGTTAAGCAATCGCCATGAAGATACCCATTTTCATGAAGGAACTTCATTACAGCTTGTACACCGCCTACCCGATGTAAGTCTTGCATAACATACTTACCACTTGGTTTTAAATCAGCTAAATGAGGCGTCTTTACTTGCATGCGATTAAAATCCTCGATGGTTAAATTCACTTCTATAGCGTGTGCAATAGCTAACAAATGTAATATTGCATTTGTTGAGCCACCTAATGCCATTACAACCGTAATGGCATTTTCAAAAGCTTCTTTCGTCATAATATCTTTTGGATAAATGCCTTTTTCTAATAAGTGATAAACTGCTTTACCAGCTTTATTACAATCATTTACTTTTTCTTTTGATTCTGCAGGATTAGAAGAACCTCCTGGAAGACTCATACCTAGCGCTTCTATTGCTGAAGCCATCGTATTTGCCGTATACATACCACCACATGAACCTGCTCCAGGGCATGCGTGACATTCAATTTGGCGTAACTCTTCATCGTCAATGGAACCATTATTATGCTTTCCAACACCCTCGAAAACCGACACTAAATCTATATCTTTCCCCTTTAAAGAACCAGGTGCAATCGTACCACCATATACAAAAACAGCAGGTACTTCCGCATTAGCGATCGCAATCATACATCCGGGAATATTTTTGTCGCATCCACCAATAGCTACTAACCCATCTATATTCTCCGCGCCTACTACTGTTTCAATAGAATCTGCAATTAGATCTCTACTGGGCAAGGAATAGCGCATTCCTTGCGTTCCCATTGATATTCCATCAGACACTGTGATCGTATTAAAAATTAATGGAACACCCCCCGCTTCTCGCGCCCCATCTTTTGCTTGACGAGCTAGCTCATCAATATGTATATTACACGGGGTTACTTCACTCCACGTACTCGCCACACCTATCATCGGCTTGTTAAAATCCTCATCTGATACACCAACTGCTCTAAGCATTGCTCGGTTCGGCGCCCGCATAACACCATCACTAAAAACATGACTTTTAATTCGCAAATCTTTATCCAATGAAACCCCACCTTTCTTTCGGAATATTATATGCCTAATTATCAAATAGTTCAATATGTTTTTACTTTATTTTAGAAAAGCTAAAACTATCACCACACTTTGTGACGGAAAAACCCGATCGTTTTGCTATACTATATTCTTTATACGTTTTTAGTCTTAAGAACTTGGCTTTTAGCTAAGTTCACATGGCAAAATCCTTCACATTGTTTATACTAGACAAATAAGTAGCTCAATTCAGATTTATTTACGTAGAATATCGCTTTTGAACATTTTACTGTTTACTCGCATACACCATTTTTTACAACATTCAAGCACTTACTTATCACTACGATATCTTTGTTCCATTTGCCACCTCAACATCAGGTGCTAATAAAATAACGTCCCCTTTTTCTGGCACTCCACCTAATACGAGCACTTCAGACTTGAAGCCTGCGATTCGCATAGGCGGAAAATTAACAACTGCTGTTACTTGCCTCCCTACTAAATCTTCTGGTTCGTATCGTTTCGTAATCTGAGCAGATGCTTGTTTTATTCCTAGCTCCCCGAAATCAATATATAGTTTAATTGCTGGTATCTTTGCTTCTGGAAAAGGTTCTGCGTTTCTCACTGTTCCAATACGCATATCTATTTTTTTAAAATCTTCTATATGAGCCATATTAACGCCTCCAATATTTTAATAAAGTGAATTTTCAATTCGTAAAAATTTTTCATCCCACTCTAACTATTTCAACATTAAAATCTCGTTTTTTATCCTATTCTCTCTTCCACCTTCTAGACATGACCATTCGATTATTTTGTTATAACAAGCACCTCATTTTATATTATCCTAGACAACGAAATAAAGCATGTAGGGCTGTTTTTCTCCCTTATTGACTCAAACACACATCTTGTATTTGAGAAAAAGACGTGCTACTTTTAAGCACATAGCACACCTTTTCCCACTCCTATTATTCCCTAACCTGACCGTCTCCATAGATATAAAACTTACTTGAAGTAAGTGCCGGTAACCCCATAGGCCCTCTAGCATGTAATTTTTGGGTACTAATACCAATTTCCGCTCCATACCCAAATTCAAAACCATCTGTAAATCTTGTAGAAGCATTGTGATAGACAGCGGCAGCATCGACGTGCTGCTGGAAATAATCAGCATGTTCATTGTCCTGCGTAATAATAGCCTCTGAATGCCGTGTACCATACTTATTAATATGATTGACCGCTTCCTCACATGTAGAAACTAATTTAACACTAATTGCTAAATCAAGATATTCTGTATACCAATCTTCTTCTGTGGCTAATTTCGCTTTTGAAAAAGCCTTACAAACATTTTCGTCCCCGTAAATTTTCACCTGCTCTTTGTCCAGTTTTTCTAGTAAAGAGTTTCCATGTTCCTTAAACCAATCCTGATGAACGAGCAATGATTCGATTGCATTACATACAGACGGACGCTGTAATTTTGCATTTAAAACAAGCTTAAAAGCTAGCTCTTGCTTAGCAGAAGCATCAATATACATATGACAGTTACCAGCTCCAGTTTCAATTACTGGTACTGTTGAAGATTGTAAAACTTTTTGAATGAGGTTTTTCCCTCCTCGAGGAATCAATACATCTAAGTATTCATTTAACGTAAATAATTGTTGTGCCGTCTCTCTACTTGTATCCGTAATGAGTTGAACCGCATCTGCTGGAAGCTTTGATTTAGCCAAAGCTTGGTGAATCGATGCGACGATAGCTTGATTGGAAAACGTAGCAGATGAGCTTCCCCTTAAAATAACCGCATTTCCTGTTTTTAAAGCTAATGTGGCCGCATCAATCGTTACATTTGGTCGTGCTTCATAAATCATACCTATTACGCCGATGGGAACGCGTTTTCTTTCCATACGAAGACCATTATCTTTTTCAAGACGCTCAAGAACTTCACCAATTGGATCATCTAATGCAATAAGTTGAAATATAGCGTCATACATGGCTTCAATTCTCGTATCATCCAACATAATTCTATCTAAGATCGATGTTGAGATGCCACTTTTTTCTCCGACCTGTAAATCCTTCTGATTCTCTTTTAGAATCTTCTCCTTGTCTTCTACCAACTGCTTTGCAATGTATTCCAACGCTTCGTTCTTTTCCTTTGTTGTTATACCATTCAACTGGTAGCTTGCAACTTTTGCCAACTTCCCTTTCTCTTGTACTTCTGCCATCGTCATTCCTCCCTGTTTCATTTAAATTATGTTAATCTCACCCAACGGTCTCGATGAATAACCCTAGATGATAAGCAATCTTTGTCCACGCTCCTTAGTTGCAATTCTTTCATAATTACATCTGCTGAACAACTTGCCTCCCCCTTGCCAATTAACCCATTTTCTCCATATACTTCTACAACGTCCCTCTCCTTAAACTGCCCTTGCACTCTCCGGATCCCTGCAGCTAATAAACTTGCTCCTTGATAAAGGATTGCTTCTTCTGCACCTTTATCCACGTAAAGTTGACCTACCGGATCTGAATGAAGTGCAATCCATTGCTTATTGGTCGTAATCGAACCTTTAGCAGGATTAGAAATATAAGTACCATCTCCACTTCCTTCCAAGATTTGCGATAATTTTTCAGCGCCTTTTCCAGTTCCGATAAACACACTAACACCTAATGATAAAGCCATCTTTGCAGCTTCCAACTTCGATTTCATTCCTCCAGTACCTACTGAAGACCCATGTTGATCTGTCTGGTCAACCATTTCTTCTGTAATTTGGGCAAGATGGTCATATTTTCTAGCTGCTGGATTTTGACGTGGATTTAAATCATAGATGCCGTTAATATCGGTAAGCATAATGAGCTGGTCTGCATGAACAATACCGCTAACTAAAGCTGACAACATATCATTATCTCCAAATGTAAGTTCTTTGATGGATACCGTATCATTTTCATTAATAATTGGAATAACTCGCCGTTCTAATAGTTCCATTAACGTATTAAACGCATTTTTATATCGTTCTCGATCTTTAAAATCGTCTCTCGTCAATAATAATTGGGCAGCCCGTAAATCATATTCTGAAAATTTTTCCATATATGTTTGAATTAACAATCCCTGTCCTGCAGCCGCAGCAGCTTGCTTTCCTTTTAAGGTTACAGGCCTTGATGCATAGCCAATTTGTGGAAAACCTGCGGCCACTGCACCTGATGAAACTAAAATAACGTCATGCTTTAATTCGCGAAGCTTGGCAATCGCTGCCACATGTTCGGTTAACTTTGCCTCATCCATTTCACCATGTGCATTTGTTAACGAACTACTTCCTATTTTTACAACAACTCTCTGTTTCCTCACTTTACATGCTCCTATTCCCATATCTTTTATATTTTATATGTATCTATCACATGGATATATAACATGATCTTAACACCGTTGTTTTACTTATAATAAACCTTAGAAATTTTTACCTATAGTGAAAAAAGCCCTATTCATCCCTCTAAATCAAGGACGAAAGAGCTTCTTCCGCGGTACCACCTATGTTAGATGTTAGAATAACATCCCGCTTGCTTCGATAACGCCGAATATAGCGCCCATTTTTCATGGGACTCAAAAGGCAGGTTCTGTGGCTTCAAGCGTGGAAAGCTCCCAGCTTCTAACTCCCCATCTCTGGCACTGAATCATCCACATACTAATCCTTTTTTACCGTTCAACTTGTTTTTATAATATTATGGATACAAAAGCGAAGAATGTCAACTATTTTATTTATTTGGTTGCTTCTAGACGAAAAAGCATCATCTAAAACTCTCTTTATCTACTAAGTTTAACCGACTCTTTGTTTGATTCCGTTTTGATAAATAGAGATAAGACAAGTGCTATAATCGCAAACACTCCAGCTACAATAAATGAAACATTTACTCCATGAATCATTCCTTGAACACCTTGTTCTGGTAATGCGGAATTTGTCATCACTGTTACTAGTAAAGCTGTTCCAACAGCTCCGGCAACTTGGCGCATCGTGTTATTCATCGCAGTTCCATGCGGTATAAGATGGAATGGTAATTGGTTTAATCCTGCCGTTGTAACAGGCATCATGACCATGGCTATCCCAAGCATACGAACCGCATTTACTGTTGCAATATAGCCAAATGACGTATTCATAGATATATTTGTAAACATAAATGTCGTTATCGTGACAATAGACAGACCAATAATGGCTAACCAACGTGCACCGAATCGATCAAATAATCTTCCAGTAATTGGGTTCATTACTCCCATAACAATGGCACCAGGCAAAATCATTAAACCAGATTCCAAGGCGGTAAACCCAAGCATATTTTGTGCAAGAATAGGAATGATAACTGCTGCGCCAATCATTGCCATAAAAGTAACCATTCCTAACGCTGTTGTTAAAGAAAAAACAGCATTACGGAATACGCGAAATTCTAAGATAGGTTGTTCCAATTTCATCTGCCTTAAAATAAACATGGTTAATGTAATGGCACCAACAACTAACGATATAATTACCTGTGCGCTTCCCCAACCGCTATTACCTGCCACACTAAATCCATATAATAAACCACCAAAGCCCAATGTAGACAAGATAATCGATATCACATCTACTTTCGGAAATGTTTGTTTCGTAATATTTTTTAAAATAAAATAGGCAACAACGATGTCGATAATAATAATTGGCAATACGACATAGAATACACTTCTCCACGGAAAGTGCTCTACTAGCCATCCAGACAATGTCGGCCCTATAGCTGGCGCAAAAGCAATCACCATACCGAACATCCCCATCGCTGTACCTCTTTTTTCAATTGGATATATGAGGAACAGTATCGTTTGCATTAACGGCATCATAATGCCTGCTGCCGCTGCTTGACCGATTCTCCCAACCATTAACACAGAAAAGTTTGGAGCAATTGCACAAATAAGTGTACCTACCGCAAATATACTTAATGCTGTTAGGAAGAGTCCTCTTGTCGTAAATCGTTCAATTAAAAATGCCGTAATTGGAATCATAATGCCATTTACTAACATAAATATAGACTGTAACCACTGAACTGTATTGGCGTCTAACTGTAAATCTTGCATGATCTTTGGCAAAGCAGTTGCTAATAAAGTTTGATTTAAAATGGCAACAAATGCACCTGAAATTAAAACGATAAGCAGTGGTACTTTATTTACTTCTCTCGGATTATTTGTTGTTGTATTTTCTGAAGTCACCATACCTCCCCTTTCTTCATGCATAAAAAATATTTTTCGTATGCACGTGTTCTTTTGCTTGCTCCTGTATAATGGAGCACGTGAAATACTTGTGTTTATTCCAGAAACACATTGCACAGTGAAAAAATTCATTTCTTATACGATAAAGTGAGTCTTCAAGCAGTGAGATACTTATCATCCCACTGCTTATTAGAAAACTTGATTTATCCCTCATTCTTTTTTAAAAAAACTTGGCTATTGTCAAGTCTTTATGACGAAAAACATGGTCGTTTTGCTTATACGATAAACCCTAACTTTCCTATAATGTAAGATAACCACGCTGTTGTTTGTCCTATGTTTTTCTATGGGAGCAATCGTATGAACTAAAGGTAGCTAAAGAGATAGGAGATTTAGATGTTGTTACCTCGCATTTTATATCTCCCAATTCTAAAGCTCACTTTTATTAGGAAAAACTTAATCATAATCAACATTCACTCACTATGTGACATAATTAACATCATACCATATGATAAAAATGATACAAACCAATACGTTTTTATGGTTTAAAAGTATAAAATCCAAATTACAGGAAGGATACTTTTAGTAGTGTAACGTTGTAGAATTTCTATTTATTTATAATAACATTCATTGACAAGAAATCAGTAGCCATAAGTAGTTGGATCTGAATTCTTAGCTAAACGTTCCATACAAAATGAAAAATATGGAAATCATACCTTTAAAGGGCAATTGCATACGCCTACTCAATCTTGTTCACAAAAATTTTTTCAGTTGTTTGTAAATATCATAAAACGATCCTCTAGTTCAAATTTAAAGTGAAGGTAGCTATGAAGTTCCCCATTTTGAAATGGGTATAACTGTAATTCTTTTGCTTCTGTTGCATGGTTAACAATAATTTCTTCCATTAAATCAACAGGAGTTTTATTCATTGTAAGTAACCCTAATTGTTCGGCAGTATGGTATAATTTAGCTTCATGTACTTCTTTAATTAGCTGATCTATGCCTTTTTCACGTTGCTTTATTCCTAATCGCCTGGCTTCTACCTCTACCTCAAATTGGATTAATGCTTGTTTTAATTGTTCTGTCGTTTTACCTTCACATACAACCCCCAATTGGTTGGCTTTCTTCCTTAATTGTTTATCATATACTTCTTTCGCTAATTGTTCTGCCGATTTTCCAGTTGTTTTTAAACCAAGCTGTTTTGCTTTTTGAACCACTAGCGTATAATGAATCGCTTCTAGTAGCTCTCTTTTACTTCTTCCTTCTGCCTGAATGGCATATTTTTTCCTAGCTTGTTCTATAATTAGCTGCTCTACTTCCTTTTGTAATGTTCCTTTAGATTTCCCTTCCACTTGAATGCCCATTTCCTTCGCCGTATACATCAATAACATTTTATTATAACGCTGTTGTTCTTTATTGTTAGTTGGATCGGATTTTGTTAACAGTTCATGAAGAGAAGCTTCTATTGCTTGTTGACCTGTTAAAAGCAAAATCAAAATCACACATATCGATACACACATTTTTTTTTGCATACGAACCATCCTTTGTTGTTAGTGCTCTCAAATATGTAGTTTTGCCAAATTAGTCAGCCACAATTATACCAATTACTTGAAACCTTCTGGATGATTATTCGTACATAGTAATAGTAAGGAATAACAGATACTTCCATACTCGCTAAAGCGGAATTATTTTCAATGGTAATTAGAATAGAATATACGATAAATACTTTTAAGTTTTTTAAAAAATCTACTTATTACCAAAATGCCTTCCATTTAATTCAGAAATAATTCCCAAAATTGGTTATGCGATAATCTTAGAAAAACTTGCTATAAATCCTAAAGATTTTATGTTTTTCTATAGCGAACAAAGAAAGGTTGGAATACATATGAAAAAAGTAATGCTCGGTTTGTTAAGCCTATCCTTGTTATTGTTGAGTGGTTGTGCCCTATTAGAGGAAACGACGAATTCTTTAAATTATGCAGAGGAAGCAACTGCCTACGTTAATGATTTAAACAATTTTTTAGAAAAAGCTTCTACTTTAGAAGCAGATGAATTAAGAACAGAACTGAAAAATCTACAAACTACAATAACTGACTTTATTGATATCGACCCACCTGCCATCGCTGAAGACATACACCAAGAATTAAAAAGTAGAAGTGAACAATTATTAGATACAACGAACAATTTAATGGATCAAGGGGAGATAACAGTTGAACAGTTTACAGATACAGAGCTTTATCGTACGATTGAAAATATCCAATCACTGCAAAATCAAATTGAACAATTGGAACTGTAGTCGGGTGAACTGTTCTTTAATGGAGACTTCAAAGCGAGTTTCAAGTAATATTTTGGAAGTTTTATAACTACCGCAGATAGCCCATTTAAGTAACAGCATCTTGCGCTTATAGAGATGCTGTTACTTATATTAAGGGAGCCTTCAATTAGTGACATACAGAATAACTTGGCTTTTCACTAAATCCGTCTGGTTCTGAAAAAAATTATTCAAAGAATTCCATATGCTGTTTATTTTGTTTATAATAAGTTAATCGATCTGCTAAAGTACCTGTGTGAAATTCGAACTTATGCCCATCAGGATCTGTAAAATAGATGGATTTTTTATCCCTCACATCTCTTTCTCTTCCTTGCAAAATATTCACATTTAACCTACATAATAAATCATATGCTCTGTCAAACTCTGCTTCATCAATGGAAAATGCGAGATGCGTATAAGATTGATGGATTTCTTGCCGCGGAATATCTTTTTCTTCGTTTAACGCAAGCCACAGCCCATCCGTATCAAAATATGCAGTGCTCCTCCCTTTAACTAACAGCTTTGCCCCGAAGACTTGTTCATAAAATATAACCGACCTTTCTAAGTCGGAAACAGAAAATAAAACGTGATTTATTCCCTTCATCATCTTTCCCCTCCGCTCAAATATGTATATGGAGTGATTGTTTCCTATTGGATAAAAGCGCATACGTTTTTTTAAAGAGCGAGTCATCATTTGCCTGAATAACTTGCTTTAAATGAAGTGATCGTCACTTTATCCAAATATGGTCTATATATTTTTTTCTATACACTATTTACTATAACAGGAAGTATGTATATAGCATCATTCACCATGATAAGTTTTAGTCGATTTACGTTTATCAAGGTATTTCTTCACTACTGGATATATGACTGGTCCATATTTAATTAATTTTCGAATTAATTTCTTCATCCCAAACCCTCCCATTTATACTTTAGTTTATCGCAAATTACAATTAAATGAAATCTTGTTTGACAAACCTTCGTTATGTATTAAAAATTCATTCCCTTTTTTAACCGCCACCAAACAAATCCTCGCAAATATTCGCTGTTTAATTGGTCATACTAATAACATACAACTATTAGAAAAACTGTCGCTAAGTCGCATAGCGAAAGCTGTAGTTTTTCTTATACGATATACCAAAAAATTTTATACATCTATAGCGAAAAAGGAGTGGTAATATATGGCACATCATCGAAATTCGATTGAACAGACGTTATTAGCGTACAAAAAGGGTGTAGACACCTTTTTAAAACAAATGCCTGCATTTACGAAAAAGTATCATGATTTTACAGAAGCTTGCTTTCAAGAAGGAGAGCTTTCTGCTAAAGCAAAGCAGTTAATAGGTCTAGGTATTAGCTTACATGCACAAGATGAGTATTGTATTATTTATCACACAAAAGGATGCTTGGACCAAGGTTGCACAAAGCAGGAAATTTTAGAAGCGGCAGCTGTTACAGCAGCATTTGGTGGTGGAGCATCTATGAGCCAAGCAGTAACGCTCGTTCAGGAGTGCATTGACGAACTTTCAAACTAAGCAAATGCAGAGAGTTGCCACAATTGTTGTCGCTTGGCTCATGTGGTAACTTTCTCTTAACTTTTGCTACAAAGTACCTTTATTCTCCTCATTTAATGCTTACTATTGACACGCTTTTCTGAGAGTAGTCACTTCCTTTACTTACTTTTATAGATAATCCTCCGTGCAGGTTGTTAGCAACATGCTCATCATGGTAAGTAGGATGCAGAACACGATTGGAATTTTTCACGAAAGTTACTCCTGTCGATCTCAGATTTCATATGCCTGGCTATGTAAAAGCAAATGAACAACACTTAAAAAGAGCTGACGTTGCGATGGCTTTTCCCAGTCTTCAGGAACTTCCGCCATCAGCCACAATACTTCGTCTAAAAACACATGCTCTAAAGCCATTTTCCATACTCTTTTTTCTGCTTCTGTCAATTGTACAAACTGATAATAACCAGATAAAAACGCCTTCCATTGTTCTAAGGTAAATACGTGATCAGGTGCAGAAGATAATTCATTATGAAATAATAGTAATGCTAAAGCTAAATCAAAAACACGCGGAACTTTTGCAGCATTGTCGGGATCAATCAAATAAGGTTCAGGTGTAAAGACTAGGTTATTCGCTTTATAATCATGCGGTGTTAAAACATGGGGCAAGGAAAGTTCCTTCAAACAAGATTGTTTGGTTACACAGGAAAGTAATTTTTCTTCTAACTGAGTTATAGGAAAAGTAACACGGTTCCGTTTAGCATGATTTGTGATCGCTCGTACGCTTTCCTCTACTTCTTCATTTGTGAAATCATACACATCATATTCTGGAAGTTGAAATAGCTCTCCTTTTGGTGATAACGCATGAATATGCCCTAATAAACAACCCGATGCATATATTTGTGTATGTGTCGCTGTATACGCTTTTCCATGGATAAATGGGTACACAACGTAACACGCATCTCCCAGTTCTTGCTGATTATTTGTGTTCATTTTAATCGGTGTAACAATATAAATGCCGTTCTCTTGTAAAAATCGTGTGTATCTCGCTAATGCTTCGGCACGTTCAAGTGGTTTTTGCGTTTTCTTCACAATAACCTCTTCCCCTTTATATGAGGCATGGTAAACGGGAGAAAAAGGGTAAATACTTTTGGGCTCTTTTTCAGCAGCTATTTGAAATTGTTCTAATACTTTTGTACTTTGTAAATCAATTACCTCCTCTTGTAAGTGTCGTCCATCCTCTATTATAGGATTTGTCCAGGTTTCTAATTTCTAGCAATTCAGAATAAATATCACCACACTATGAACGATGAGCTTTTTTATCAGTGGTATACATCAATAGCCAACAGTCGTGATATTTCCCTTCATGAAACGCATAATGCAATAATTTTTTCACACGTTGAAATCCTGCTTTTTCATAACAAGCTACTGCCCTAACGTTCTCTACATGTGGGTCGAGGACAACCTTGGACGCACCGTACGCTTCCATGAGAAATGCCGTTACTTTTTTTATAAGCTCCGTTCCAATTCCTCTATTTCGATAATTACCTTCACCAATGAATTGATCCATACCGTAAGCGCTTGAACCTACAAGGGGCATCAAATTACTTGTACAGCTATTAATTGGATAATACTGCAAATAACCAATTGGAATTTCATTACAATATATAATACAGCGGGATATTAAAGCATTATTTGTATAGAATTTATCCTCTATCATTTCCATAGTATAGGATTTATCCCTCCCCCATAAAATTTTAAAACAGAAGGATCACACAACCAACTCCTTAGCAGTGCTTGATGCTTCTTGTTTAACGGCCGAATGGAAAGATTAATTTGCATTTCATACCTCCTCGGATAGTATGTTAAGGCATTACTTTTTCGCCTTCTTAATCTGATTAATTCATAAAAATTGTATCTGCTCTTGCACCCGTTACTTTCCACTGCAGGCGGACGCTTTCCTCAGGGCTACTTGAGCCTCTTCGCTCACAAAAATTTTTCGCTGTGGGGTCTCAAGACTCATGCTATTCCGCTGGAGTCGCGCCCTCCGTTCTAAGTAACTTGGTTTGGATTCACGAATGAGTAAAGACCTTAAATAGTATGTCAAATATCTTGGACGTTTCGTGATGTTCTAGATAATGGTCTTAGGATCATTTGGGATAATAATATGTATGAGGAATAGAATTAGAAAAAGGTATAAAAAAATTTCAATTAAACGAGACCCGTCATAAAAATACATCTGTACAGCATTAATTTTTTTTGCTAAAAATAACTTTTATAAGCATTTTTAAAACGCTTACTTTACATTATATCAAAAACAAGATAGCAAAAAATCACGATCTTCCTCAAAGGTTAAAGGCAGTTGATGTAGTTCTTCTTTTTCTTTCCATGCAACATCGTAAATTAATCCATCGGGATCTTGTATCTTTATATGGCCATTAATTAGTTCAACTAAAAAATACTGTATTTCAACGTTTGCTATTTTCTTTGTATGTAGCTTTTTGTTAATGGTTACCTGATATCCTGTTTCTTCAAAAACCTCTCGTATACAACATACTTCGAACGTTTCATTAAGTTCTGTTATTCCAGATGGCACTGCCCACTTCTTTTTTTCTTCAGGCTTCCCTTGTAGCACCATTAACATTTGATTGCAGTTATTCATACAAATCCCTGCAGCACCCGTTATTCTATCCACTCTTTCTCCCCCTTTATGCATACTTATTTATACCTAGTTTTATTGCTACACATTACACGACATCCTAAAAGGTGTATTCTTTTAGAAAACGAGGCTTATGGTGTAAGTTGTAGCTTTACTTATTCTATAAAACTTTCAATTTTATACTCTTATTGTGTAAAAATACTTATATCTTTCCAACCATATACAAGCGTTGGTAATTCATGACCTCCAACATGCAGCTTTGTGCGCTGGAGCAAGCTTCCGCCCATAGCTTCATAGAAATGTTTCGCTGGATTATCCGCTAATACCATGACAATCATTGTATCTACACCGTCCTTATAGAGCTGTTCCACAACCTTTTGAAACAACATGTTCCCTATTCCTTTTCTTTGGTAGTCTTCTAAAAGATAAATAGCATAAAGTTCACCATCATATCCAGCATATTTTCCTGTCCTCTCTTTGCCGCCCATAGCAAAACCAACCATATAGCCGTCCTTATCTTCAGCTATATGGATTGGTTGGTTTACTATTTGCTCGCGCCATTTTTTTGGCTCATACGTTAAAGTTTGTAAAAATTCATCTGGCAAGATTCCGCTGTACGTTGTTTTCCAACTATCTATATGAACTTTGGCTATAGATGCAGCATCATCTACATTTGCTTTACGTATCTGCAACTTCTTACCTCCTTTTAATAGCGTTCGTTTCTTTCTATCATTTCAGCGCATATATCATGAGATAGATTCAGTATAGCCGCTTCAACGACAATAGCCGTTAACCCATGTTCTGATTGCGTTACATGCCGTTCATTCTGTTCCCAATATACAGCTTCTCCTTTTTGAACAGGTAGAAAGTATCCTTCAGCTCCTTTTACTTCCCCGCTACCTTCAACTACAAAAAGAAGCTGATCTGTTGAAGCAGCATGCTCACCAACAACACCTCCAGCTTCTAGATATAGATAGCTCATTTGGATGGACGCTTTATCAAGTTTTAATAACGGTGTAATGCTTAGATTTTTTGATTCATGTGCTGTAACTTGCTTTGCATACGCGGTTGAAAAACGGTAAATTTTCATTTTAATCGCTTCCTTTCTACCATTTTTATACGTCGTCATAAAAAGGTGCAAAGGATCTCGGCTTTATTTTTTTATATTTTTATAAGCTTGAAGGGACAAGTACAAACGATGGGGGACTGAATGGTAATCATACTGCATAGGTTTTTACAACTATCATTTGCTTCTTTATGAAAGCACCATGCGAACTGTTTGCAATTGTTGCCCAGCAAAATCTTCCGTGAATTCTTCTACTTTTTTAAAGCCTTTATGTTCATAAAAACGCGTGCCTTGCTTATTTTCTTTCTCAACATGAATATAAATTGCCGCATTGCGATTTATTTGTTTTCCAGCTTCTAATAGTGCTGTACCTACTCCCATCCCTTGATATTCTGGCAATATATAAATAGCAGCTAATTCCATTGTTCCTTTATCTGTAACAGGAGAAAAATTTGCAAATCCAATCACCTTTGCGTCTACTACAGCAACGAAAAAATGCGATCCTTTTAACCGTCTAAGCAACATATCTTCACTATAAGCACCAGCTAAAAATGTATCTCGAGTACCTTTAGGTATAATTCCTTCATACGTGGCGTGCCAGCTTGTTACTGCTACTTGTTGAACGGATTCAATATCTGCTTCTTCCATCTTGCGTATGCTCAAATTCATGCTCAGTCTCCTCGTATGTATAAATTAGGCAAATCGTTTTTAGCCTATTGTTTTTATATGTGCGTGAACCATACTTCACAGTGAAGTCGAAGCGCTCCTCTCATACTGCTTAGGCCCCTAAACGTTCGTTGCAGAAACCCGGCTTACGCCTCTTCCGTGCCATTCAAAAAGCTGTTCCATCTTTTATTGACTTATAATCATTTCTTGCTTGATTTCGAAAATCGCTTTATTCATGTATTTTGTTTCGCTGTAAAGAAGGCGGGCACAAGCGATTGTATTGTTTAATTTTTTTATTCGTAAGTTTTATTTTGGCCTTCCTTTCTTCTACATGCAAAATAGCTAGTTCTTCTTTTAACACGTCAATTTCATTAGCTAATTCGATCCATTTTGGTAAGACGTGATTATCCTTCATTGTTTTATATAACTGCTGTTCTTGACTAAAATTGTCACCCTTTAATTTTAGTGGCTTTCCTTTTCCTGGTAAATTTTCAA
Source organism: Virgibacillus dokdonensis (assembly GCF_900166595.1). Taxonomy (NCBI): domain Bacteria; kingdom Bacillati; phylum Bacillota; class Bacilli; order Caryophanales; family Bacillaceae; genus Virgibacillus; species Virgibacillus dokdonensis. The sequence continues at coordinate 3,008,828 of NZ_LT745763.1, forward strand.
ATTGTCCTTCCCTTTCTGCCCGTTTAACCATTTCACTAATGGGATCAGTATATTGAATTCGCTCATTCACTTCATGCTCTTTTTTCGATTCTTTATCCATCCACATCCCTCTTTTCACTTTTGGTTTTATTATAGTATTCGACATATTCCATAAATAACCTGCTTCACAGAAGCGTAAAAACAGGCGAAATATCTGAGAATAAAAGCCTTTTTTATTGGACAAATGAATACCGATATAACAGTTCTACATTTGCTTCTATTTCTATTTGCCCGGCTTGAATCAGTGTCGTGGTACTTTCAGCAGAAGCAGAAAAGGCTTTATAAGCTACTGGAGGTGGTGAGGTTTGTTCTATAATCTTAAGCGGAACGGTATCTAAGACTACATGGAAATTTTGGGCAATGGTGCTGGCTTTGCGAGTTCCATCCTCTAAAGCAATTTGCAAAGCCTGATCATAAGCGGCTGCTTGCTGATCAGTTGAAAATTGAATATCAAATACGCGGTTTACTCCTTCTAGAACAGTCCTATCAATAATAGCTCCTATTGCTTCAAAATCTGTAAGTGTAACTTGAAGCGTGTTCATAACCTGATACCGTTGATTTACAGGCTTTCCATCTTTATAGTCAAAAATAGGTCGGATAGTAAAGGAAGAGGTTTGTATTGCTTGTGGAGGTACACCTAATTCATTTAAAGATTGGATCACTTGATTCATGATGCGCGCATTTTCCTGTTGCGCTTTCGTAAGGGATGGATCTTCTGTAACGACTCCTAATTGAATCGAAGCAATATTTGGCTCCACCATTACTTTTCCTGTTCCATACACTTTCATCGTCCTACTAAAGACGGCCTCTGTCCTTGTAGGCATTTGATAATAGTTGGGATACATGTGAAACAGTCACTCCTTTCATGATGCTTTTTAGCAATCATTAAAGGTTATGCGGACATTAACGTAAAGATGAAAAAGAGAGGAAGGAAGTTTAAGCGGATTCGTTCTAATAATTGTGAACTTCAGCGAAAAAGTGGTGAAATTCAAGCAAATTCCTTGTGGACTCCAGCGACTTTCTTATAAATTCAAGCGATTCCCTTGTGAACTTCAGCGACTTTACAGAATTTGTATCCTGCTCTCTCTTAGAATCGTAAAACTTCTACCTTATATTTTCTGCCACTAGTATTTCCAACAGCGCCCATTTTTTCTTTCATAAGTAATCGTTTCATCATATGGGAAGATGGTACTTCTAAATACTCTCGAGCTTGGCGATTCGTTATATACGGTTCTATCAATAAAGCATAATCAGAAAGCGCATGTCGATGAGCTGTTTTTGACTGTTGATGACAGCTACTGCACCGCCACATCCCATAATGAAAGTACATTTTGCTTTTCTTACAGTTAAAGCAAAATACACCTCGAAGAAGCTCATTCTTTGTCAGCGCATACTTCTGCATAACAGCAACCTCTTTTGTTATATGAGAAGAAATTAGGAGAGAGGATAAACGAAGCAGTTCTTCTTCAGATAAGCAAGATTGCGTATATGTTTCTTGAAATAGCTCCACCTTTTCAAGTAGCTTTTCTTTTTGAATAATATGTTTTGAAATCGTCGGATCGTTTGTGAGATTTTTAAGAATGGTTTTGGGGTGAGTATAAATGACTAATTTTTCAAGTGGGACTGGCGGAAGGTTGTATTGTCGCAACCATCGAAGCAATCTCGTGTGTTGTAAATTTATTTGGTATATTGGATGAGTAAAAGCTTCTTCTTTTTCATTTACAAAGCGAATAGCTTGTCCCATGTCATCAAAAATTACATGATCTTTAATATTTTTCACTTCCAAAATGAAGAGAAACTTCGTAGAGGCAACGAGAATGTCTATTTGAAAATAGCCGTGTTCATCTTTCAAGCGAATATTATAGAAGATGAAGAAATTATGGTAGGGTAAAAATTGGAGATAATATTCAAGGGATGCTTCGCCTATATAACCTGCTCGCAATCGTTTCGCTTTACTTGTAATGCTCTCTTTTAATATGTGATGAGGTGAAATTCTTCGTGCTAATGCTTCCATTTGTAAAAGATAATGTGGAGCTTGCAATGGCTTTATTATCAATCGATCACTCCTTTTATTTAAGTTACTACTAAAATAACAGATTCGATAACATACTTCAAAAACCTGCAAGAAGTTTAAATTTATTACGCTTAGATTGTGAACTTCAGCGAAAAAGTGGTGAACTTCAAACAATTTCCTTGTGAACTCCAGCGACTTTCATATAAATTCAAGCGATTTCCTTGTGAACTTCAGCGACTTTACAGTTACATCCAGTAATCAGGATTAGCCATTCTAATTTCTTCAACAACATCGTCTAAATCTGTCGGTGTAATCGTATAAATGGCATGATTTGGTAAATATCGTTTAGCTATTTCATAAAAGAAGCGCGTACTTCCTGGATACTCCTGATCCATAAGTAATAAGCAGGCGTCGCTTTTATCCGCTAGCCATAAGTTTTTTGCTTTAAACTGATAGGCTCCACGATAATCGCCTTGATATAAGGGTTTATAAAAATCAGCTGTTGCAACGATGGATTGGTACTTCTCTTGCAATGGCTCCGGCCAGCGACTGTCCTGATTTTCAAACGGTGGAAATATTCCTAATTGAACATCATAATTATCTTGCAAATCAAATATCACCTCTGCAGTCCACATTTCCACACCCATTTGTCCAGATAGGATCACCCATTCCAAGCCCTCCTCGATCATCGGTATTAATCGCTTTTTTATTGCGGCCTTTACATATGTAACCCGTTCATCCTCCTCATTAAATATATTGATTTCCATTGGTTTATATCCTGTTACGGTTAAAATTTTCATTTTATACGCTCCTACTCATTGGGTCTTTATTCCACTGAAGAATAGCTTTATACAATGACATCAAATTAGTGATGGCCACTAACAATAACATAACACACTTCTGCTTGGGATAATAAAGAGCTGACATATACTATGCCAGCCCTCATTCTAAGTTAACACCATTTATGTGGTGGTTGGCAATGTTTTGGCTTATGACAGCCGTGACCCATTCCTGGTCCCATTCCTGGCGCCATTGCTCCTGCTACTTGACCATTTCCCATTCCTGGTGCCATTGCCCCTCCTACTTGAGATGGCACATTAAAAGACCCACCGTATACATCTACACTGCTATTTGTATTTTGTACAGAAGTAGAATGAGGAAATACATGCTTATTAATTGTCGTATGATGATTTTGCACCGTCGTATGCGAAGGGTGAATATGCTCTACAACATTTTCACTACATTGTTTTACACAATCATATTTTGTTGGATGAACGACCTGCTTTGGGGGACAACACTTCCCATGATGATTCCACATGAAAAATTCTCCTTTCCTGTTATAGGTTCACTAATAACCTATGGCAAGTATCACCCTTTTGTATAAGTCAATCACCTAAAAAGCTAAAATATGTTGTAAAAAAAAGACTAGTCCTGTTTGTTTTCATTTACATCAACAACATAAATTTAGTAAAAACCAAAGCTAATTGCTGTAAACCATAATATATATTTCCCTATAGCGTCATATAGAGTCGAGCAAAATATAAGTAATAACCCCCTCACTTATGCTATAATATGATTTTGTTTTCCATATTGAATTAACGCTTCAAAGGGGTCCCCTTCAAGCCCTAGTAGTTTACAAAAAGCTACCTCTGTATTCACCCCTGATTGTTTGAAGTGAATCACTTTCTGTTTCCATTCAGGATACTTTAACAATATTTTTTCTTCAATAATCATGTGCAAGTAGGCGTATTGCTCATTGACTGGCTGATTTTGCGCAAAAAGTTCAAAAGAGAATGATTGATAAATAAAGTTCACTTTCAACACTTTCCGTTCACGAATATATTTACGTTTTAATGTAAATGATTCATGGTGCGAGTATAACCGCTTTAGCTTCTGTTCCAAACACCGCAAATCTTTAGAATGTAAAATGATATCTAAATCTGACTTAGAAGTATGAATCCCTAAAGGAAATGTACCGCATAAAATCGGATTATATGCTTTTAAATCATGCAGTACATTTAAATGCATGATTACTTCATACGCTTGCTTTTGCTGTTTATCGCCAGTTAAAAGCCTTTCATATACGTTTAGCATCATTTTAACCTCTTTTCCAAACCGGTGCATGTATGCACTCACTCAAATGTTTGCCGAATAGATTCTTCGTTCTCCCCATTGTAATGAGCCCAAGCTTGAACAGGACGAAGCGCTTTAACCTCACTTTTTACATATTGCATTTCACTTTTACCCTCCATAAAAACATGCAAATAAGCATAAACTGGGCGAAAATCATTTTTCTTATACCAGTCTACAACCCAGTCATCATCTCTTGTCCATGCTTCCAAATAGGTCAAGCCTTTTTCGATTGCAAGGTTTTCGACTCGGTGTAATAATTGCTGTCCAATTTGAAGTCGCTGATAATCAGGGTGTACAGCAAGATTCCAAATCATTCCTCCAAGCCCCCGTTCACCTGTACATACCTGATTCTTTTCCGCCTCATATTCTACATCGATCAGCCCAACTACTTTGTTTTGGTAAATAGCCACCAGTTCAATAGACGGATGCTTATACTTTTCCTTTTCTTGTAAGACATTATCATAGTAAGCTGTTGATAGAAAAGCCAATACCCTACATTGTAACCATCCTTTTTCATCATTTGGATGGTAGGCTTTAATTTCCAAATAACCCCCTCCAATATCTATCTATTATTTGTTGTTCCCCTGCGCTTTCAATAAATCCCTTATTTCCTTTAATAATTCTTCTTGGGCGTTCACTTCTAGTACTTCCTCTACAGGATCTTCTTCTTTTTTACGTTTAAATTTCATTAATAACCGAATAAATAGAAATATAGAACCTGCAACAATAAAGAAATCAACAATGGATTGGATGAACAACCCATAATTAATAGTCGCACTTTTATAGGTGAATGATAAATTGCTTAAATCGATACCATTCATAATAATGCCGATAAATGGGGTAATCATATTTTCTACTAAGGATGTTACAATGGCGCTAAATGCTGCTCCAATTACAACGGCTACAGCTAAATCAACCACATTTCCTTTAAACGCAAATTCTTTAAAATCTTTCCACATAACGAAGCACCCTCTCCTGCCAATTTATACGTTTAATCATAGCAAAAAGTGGGGGAAAAGTAATTAAAAAGTATAGCTGCTAAAAAAGAACAACTGTCATATAGACCCCCTAGCATAACCAATCATCCTTTGTAACCTCCAATAAATTTCTTTTACTAGTGGGTATTTGGTAACTGCTAGTCATAATAAATTCAAATAACAGGGCAATGGAAGACATTACAAAAAGACTGATTATTGATAATGACATGTATTAACATGGAGATAGCTTATTCCGCAAAACATGCCACATTACTGAATTACGTTTTCAGGCGTATCATAGATGCAAATACTATGACTCAAAATCTAAAGGGAATTTACTTCAAATACCTTATACACTCAAAAGATTCTATATCCTAAAAGAAATCAAACACTACAAATTTTTTTACTATATAATAGATATTGCTTAAAAAGATCTAGTTCATCTAGAGTGGGGGAATCTTATAAAAACAATAGTTGTTTATTGTCATTATTCATCAAAAACTGGCCCCATATATATCATAAATGATAACTTGAGAATTTAACCATTATAAAAGTTGGAGGTATTATACGTCTATGGAGCAATTATTGAGGCAGATCAAGCTACTAAGTGAAAAAGAACCAAAAACATTGGAGCAAATGGCACTAAAATTATCAGAAGAGGTTGGAGAAACCTCACAAGCAGTATTATCTTACTTAAAAGTAAATGGAAGTGAATATAAACAATTAGGTATTCATGAAGTAAAAGAAGAATGTGTAGATGTCATTCTTGTAACGTTAGCTTTATTCTATAAAGTAGCTGAAAATGAAAATGAGTTACAAGAATTAATAATAAGAAAAATGGACAAATGGCAGCGTAAAATATAAAAGAGCTGAGCCATTTATTATTTACTAGGTGCTTTAATAAAATAATTTAGGGGCTATTTTTACTGCTTTTTGTATTTTCCAATATTCATTAAACAGTTTTTTTCATGGAGTAAGGTGTTGCATAAAAACCCTATACGGCTACCTTTTTCAATTTATACCTCTCATAATTTCACTATTTAAGATTATATAATACTTTCATTTTTGTTAAACTATTGGTAGTAAATAGGAGGTTAGAGGAAAATGAATGTCATTGAATTTCAACAATGGGTAAAGGATTATTATGAAAGTAGGGGCTGGTCCGAATTAGACATTTTTATTCGTATCGGTTTTTTAGCAGAAGAAACGGGTGAAGTTGCACGCGCTATAAGAGCGCTTGAGATAGGAAGAGATAGGCCCGATGAAAGGAAGGAATCTTATGAGAAAAATAAACAAGCGTTAACTGAAGAATTAGGGGATGTATTGGGTAATTTAATCGTAATTGCAAACAAGTACAATATCCCACTAAAAGAGGTGTTTCACTCACATAAGAAGAAACTCTCCGATCGTTATTTTAATGATGAGGCAAGCAAATAGCTTTAACCAATCAGTGGGATTAAAAAACCCACTGATTCAGTTTTTTACTTTATAACCCATGATGTGGATTATGCTTTTGTCTTGAATGATTTGCCTTTTTCACCTTTTTAGAGCCAGCTAACGGTTCTCCATAAGGTTGCCTCGGGCTTTCAGGTAGGTCAGGGTGTGATTGCTGTTTTGGACCTTTTGGTTTACCTCCCATGGAATCCCTCCTCGTTTCGTTACAATTAGCATTTGTAGCAAGCGCCCAGTTTATTCGTGATAAATACACATAAAAAACTTATCTAGGATAATAACGAGACAGAGCTACCTTTCCATTCTTCTCCCAAAATAGCATAAGCGTATTCATCCCACCATTCGTCTTCATGAGGAATGCATTTTTTAAAGTAGCCTTCTCTCCTCATACCGATCTTTTCCATGACACGATATGAAGGAACATTCTCTGGCTGGCAAGTGGCTACCACCCTATGTAACTTTAGCTCTTCAAATCCATATTTTAGCATTGCGAATGCAGCCTCTGATGCGTAACCTTTATTATGATATTTGGAATTAAATACCCACCCTATCTCATATGTATGGTTGCCGAAATATTCTAAAAATTCAACGTGGCCGATTAGAGTTTTCGTGTTAACTAATATTACTGGGAATTTTTCGGCTGATTTACCCATGTTCTGTTTAATACAATTTTGTGTTTCCTCTTTTGATAGCAATCCTTCAGGCATATATTTCATAACAGAGCTTTGGGATGTATAGTGATACACTTCTTGCCAATCACCCCATTCAAAATTACGTATAAGCAATCTTTCTGTTCTTATTTTCATACAAATTCTCCCTAAAATTATTTATTGACATGAACTCAAAAAATAGAATTTTTTTCTACAGAACTTGCTTTCAGCTGTTTCCCCTTCATATGCATCATCCTAACTAACATACACTTTATAAGAAGCTTTTCTAAATTAAAAAAGATATATGCCCATGTGGAGCATAATATCTTTTTTTATTTAGTCTATTTGCGTATATTCCTTTTCCCTTATGCATTCTTATTTATTTCTCATAGGCATCTGTTAATGCTGTTACGATTTGCTTTTTACGTGAGACAACTCCTTTTAACAACGCACGGCTACGCTGGTCAAGGTCAACGTTAAATGCGTCTTCTACTTTTGTTTTTCCAATCCCAACAGCAAGTACTTCCGAATCATTGTTCAAGATATCCGTAACAACGAATAAAAATAAATCAAGATTTTTTTCTTTGATAATATTGGAAATTTCCGCTTCAATTTCTGCTTGCATTGCATAGATTTGTTCTGTATCAACAGCATTTACTTGGGCAATTTCTACTTTTGCACCACCCATAGAAAATTCTTTTGCATCCATGGTTATTAATTCGGAAATAGACTTATCTCCTAAATCTGCACCTGCTTTTAGCATATCAAGACCATACGTATGCACATCTACTTCAGCAATTTTTGCTAATTCATAAGCCGCATCAATGTCTTCTTGTGTACACGTTGGAGATTTCAAAAGTAAAGAATCAGAAATAATGGCTGATAGTAATAAACCAGCAATTTGCTTTGGAACAGCAACCCCATTTTCTTTATACATCTTATTTAAAATAGTAGCTGTACATCCAACAGGCTCAGCACGGAAATATAACGGTTCACTTGTTTCGAAATTGGAAATTCGATGGTGGTCAACCACTTCCGTAATACGAGCATCTTTAATATTCGCTACACTTTGTTGAAATTCATTATGGTCAACGAGAATTACATTCGTTCCTGGCTCTACTTCCTCCATTAGCGCAGGTGCTGTTGCTACAAAATAATCAAGTACATATTGCGTTTCTTTACTAACTGCACCTAATCTAGCAGGCTCTACATCCATTCCTAATTGCTGTTTTAAATTCGCATATCCGATTGCAGAACAAATTGCATCTGTATCTGGGTTTTTATGTCCAAAAATTATCGTCTTTGCCATCAATCATTTCTCCTTCTAATAAGCTTTTACCACTATTAGCTTATCAAAATTCATTTAGCTTGAATAGCAATTTAACAAAAATTCATTAGAATAGTCGTAAAGAATAGCCATGGATTTACTTTTTTCACACTTATTTTTATGATGGTATAGAATACTATTTTTAGATACAGTATGAAAACGAAAGGAATATCTTTAATGAAAAAAAAAGCAATTATCATTGGGAGTGGCATTGTTGGTGCTTCTGCTGCTTATTACCTTACCAAAAGCAATTGGGATGTCACCATTGTTGATAGTAAAGAAAAAGGACAAGCGACAGACGCAGCAGCAGGGATCGTTTGCCCGTGGCTGTCCCAACGAAGAAATAAGGCATGGTATGAATTGGTCAAAGCAGGTGCTAGAATGTACCCAAACTTAGTGAAATCGCTTGCTAAGGATGGAGAAAATGAAACTGGGTATCAACAAGTTGGGGCATTACATTTACATCGAGATGAGCAAAAATTAATCGCAATGAAAGAACGAGCAGAAAAACGAAAAGCAGATGCACCCGAAATTGGGGATATAGAGCTATTATCTCCCGAACAAACGAAAGCACAGTTTCCTCTATTAGACGACAGCTACCGTTCTGTATATGTTAGTGGAGCAGCACGTGTTGACGGAAGAAAGCTCCGTGATGCACTTCTTCGAGGAGCACAAAAGCACGGAGCAAAGCTAATCAAAGGAGAAGCAATCTTACAAAACATTGGACAAAGAATTACAGGAGTTACTCTACAGGATGGAGAAGAGATAAAAGCAGATATCGTTATTGCTGCAACAGGTGCTTGGATGCGTGAATTACTTTCTCCTTTAGGAATTTCCTTTCAAGTTGAAGCGCAACGAGCACAAATTTTACACGTACAACTTGCAAACCAAAATGTAGACTTGTCTACTGCACCCGTTGTAAAGCCACCCAATAACCAATATATGCTCACCTTTCCAAACAATCGAATTGTCCTCGGTGCAACATATGAAAATAATGTTGGTTACGATTGGCGGGTAACTGTCGGTGGAATGCATGAAATAATTACAAAAGCGATGGAATTCGCACCACATGTAAAGGATGCGTCAATTGTAGAAGCACGAGTTGGCTTTCGTCCTGTAACGCCAGGACATCTACCAGTTGTTGGGGCTCTCGCTGGTTTTCAAGGATTGCTATTAGCAAATGGACTTGGATCAACAGGTCTAACGATGGGGCCATTTATTGGTTCTCAGCTAGCAAGTTTAGCAATGAATATACAACCAGAGATTGATTTCTCTCCTTATGATGTACGAAACGCTATCAGAAACCGAGCCTAATCTAATCTGAGGAAGCCACGGAATAGCTTCGCGGGTATGTTTTGTAAAATAGGTAAATAAAGTTCATATTCAATTTTCGTTTTTCTTTCATCCCCACTCATTGTCTAGAATCCCAAAGGTAGGACCTTAATGCATCTGAACGAATCGAGTTTTTAAGAATAAAATAGGTCGGATGAAATCAAAGATAATCTATTGATTCCATCCGACCTTACTTAAAAATCTAGTAACCCGTTCATTTTACAATTAACACAGGGCATTCCACTCTTTTAGCAACTTTGTGACTGACACTACCTAACAAAAACGTTTGTAGGTTATTCCTGCCACGACTCCCTAAAATGACACAATCAACATCATGTTCATTGGCATAAGTTACAATTTTCGGGCCTGGTTCGCCATGTAAAACAGTAACCGTATAGTCTATTTCTCCTTCTTGTAGCACCTCTGTTACAGGTTGCATCCTTTCTTGCCTGTTTTTTTCTACTTGCGTATGATCTGTAGCATGTAGCACATCTGCTTTTGCAGTCTCACCGTCAACCACATATACCACTTCTACTTTAGAAGCAAACTTTTTAGCTATTTCCACAGTATACTCAGCAGACCTCACCGAATGAGAAGATCCGTCTGCTGCTAATAAAATATTTTGAAACAAAGCTTTCACCTCACATATTATTTTTTATAAAAACTTGGCTTATTGCCAAATCTTTATAGCGGAAAAACGCTATCTTTTTTCTTATACTATAAACCCTATAGTATAACGTAGAGAATAACGTACTTTGCTGAACTACAGATTTCGGTTACATACGCTATTTCTTTTAAAAAACTTGGCTATCTGTCAAGTTTTACTTATACTTTAAAGTCTAAAAACATTGTTTTAATGTCCAGATGCGTTAGAAACACCGCCAATTCTCTGCTTTAAATTTCTGCTTGCTTCATTTAAACCTGTGATTTCCACACGAATATCCTGTTGAGCGAATTTGGCTTCTATTTTATCTAATGCGCCTACTGCTGAGTCGTCCCATAAATGGGTTTGTGACAAATCAATTTCTACACATTGAATATTCTCCGTATACGAAAACTTGCTTGGCAAATCACTGACAGAAGCAAAGAAAAGCTGTCCTACCACATAATAGATGCGCTTGTTTTCACCATTTACTCGTTTACTCCGTACAGTAACATGGGAAATTTTCGCCGCAAAGAAAATGGCGCTAAGAACAACACCTGCAAGTACACCTTTAGATAAATCGTGCGTATAAACAACTACAACAACCGTTGTAAGCATAACGATGGCATCTGTGCGTGGGATTCGATGTATATGCTTGACAGATTTCCAATCAAATGTGCCGACAGATACCATAATCATAACGCCTACTAAAGCGGCCATAGGAATCTGCACTACTAACTCGCCTAACGCAATGATAAGAAACATGAGAAACACACCTGCTACTAGAGCTGACAATCTCCCACGCCCTCCAGACTTCACATTAATAACCGATTGTCCAATCATGGCACAACCTGCCATGCCACCAAAGAAACCCGCAGCAATATTGGCAATACCTTGTCCGCGACTTTCTTTATTTTTATCACTCTCTGTATCTGTCATATCATCTACAATACTTGATGTGAGTAGTGATTCTAATAACCCGACAACAGCTAACGCAAAGGAATAAGGTAAAATAATCATGAATGTTTCCCACGTAAATGGAACAGATGGAATTAAAAATGCAGGTAACTCTTGCGTTAGTGCTCCCATATCGCCAACTGTACCAACTTGAATATCACCGAAAATAACAATGGCTGTTACGACCACAATTGCCACTAAAGCTGACGGAACTGCTTTCGTAATTCTTGGTAATAGATAGATAATCGCTAAAGTTACACCTACCAACGCGAACATTACCCAGCTTTCACCTTGAAAATGGGGGATTTGCGCTGTGAAAATTAAGATTGCCAACGCATTTACAAAACCAATCATTACTGACCTGGGAACAAATTTCATCACTTTAGCAAGCTTGCAAACCCCAAAAATAATTTGAATAATACCAGTTAAAATGGTTGCTGCTAATAAATAATCTAACCCATACTCAGCAACTAATCCCCCCATTAGAAGAGCCATTGCTCCAGTTGCAGCGGAAATCATACCTGGACGCCCTCCGACAAAAGCAATCACTACTGCGATACAAAAGGATGCATATAATCCAACCATCGGATCAACTCCAGCTATAATAGAAAAAGCAATTGCTTCTGGAATCAATGCTAAGGCAACCACAATTCCAGCTAAAATATCCCCTTTAACGTTACCAAACCACTCCCGCTTCCAATCTTGTACTATCAAATAGTTCTACCTCTTTCTATGAGTATTCTTCAAGCCTCTCCTAGCTTAAATCCGTAATTAACCTTAGCATTATAGCATAAGATTACCTTTCACTAAACACGCAAGAAAGCGGGTACATTTTTACCTATATTTATTTTACTTTGATTTACTTTGATATACTACCTCATTTGTTAAAAGTAATCTTATTAACATATTTACATTAACATAAAGGTTTGGTAAGCTAACTTTATATTTAATACCATTGAACATGAAGATACATTGGGGGATAAATTGTTATGAAAGGAAAGATAGCTGTTTTCGCAGTAATTATTTTTACAATGATTGTACTTATATTATGTTGGTTTTGGTTGCAAGATGTAATTACTGATTATGATTTAGAACGTACTTCTCCTGTAGATGGTGTACATCCGCAAACAACAGAAATGCTTCCATCTCACATCGATTGCAAGCAGTTTTAGAAAAACTTAGTTTATTGCCACATTTTTTATCTATGGGCTACGAACAAGTTGCAGGAGGAAAAAAATACATCGATCAGGACGCCATTTTTCTAATCGATGGTTACTCATCCATTCAAGCCCTACCGCGTACAAAAAATGAGTAGCAAGCATAACACCTTTCCATTTCTTCTTTACTGTTTATACCAACTTAATGCCCGCTGCTCTACATCTTTTACAAAATCATTTTTTCCGCTCATATATTTTTCCATTTGATTTGGGTAGTTTTTTGCCAAAGTCAGTTTTAGGTTTCCATATTCTATAGCTGTCGAGGGGTGATGGATTAAATAATCCCTAAATGCGATATGCCGTTTGATATGCTGGTCTCCTTGTTGAAACATATGTACATGATGCGTCCGCTTGTACTCACCTTTAATAAAGAATCTTCTTCCTTCGATACCATATTCACCTAATGCATGATACCCTAGATTTTCCATTCCTTCTATATACTCACCTACTTCCTCAATGGACTTTACTACTGGCATTATATCTATAATTGGTTTAGCAGCTAAATCCGGCACAGCCGTACTACCAATATGATGTATCGTAACTAATTCCGTTTGAAATAACTCTTTTATATATGTTGCTTCTTGTCCAAAAAGTTGCTGCCACTGACTTTGGTATGGAATAACTACTACTTCACGCATGGATTTATCTCCTCTTCCCGTTATTATAATGAGGCTCCTGTGAATGAGAAGCCTCATTTCATATAATACAATACTCTCTTAGGAAAACTGTTGTCGTCTTCCCCTAAAAGAGTGCATTTTCGCAACCAAAAAAACTTATATTGCACGTATGCTACTGTTATTAAACGATTACTAGTCTTCTTTATCAGTAAAATAAGCATCTATAATCCGTTGCCCGATTGTTTGGTTAATTTGATGTTTTCCACTAACAATCCCTGTGTGAGGTACAATAATAGCAAAAGCCATTTCAGGGTCATCATAAGGTGCATAGCCAACAAGCGTGAGATTTTCTGTATCAGCCTTCTTTTCTCCATCGGCATAATAAGCGTTTTGAGCCGTTCCTGTTTTTCCAGCGACTTTATAACCTCGATACTTGGATGTTCCGAAAAAACGAACGGAAGTTCCTTGTGATTCATTGAACACTTGCCTAAATCCTTCTTGAATACGTTCAATATTTGATTTGCTCATATCAATACGATTTAATACTTCTGTCCCCTTGCTTTCATAAACAGAACCTAATTGATCTTCTGTTGGCGACGGATTACGAATTTCCCTTACTAAACGAGGGCGAACACGATTGCCATCATTTGCTATTGTGGATACATATTGCGCTAGCTGTAATGCGGTGTAGTTGTCATACTGCCCAATGGCAAAGTCCATCAATAAACCTGGTTGAAATTGTTTATCGCCAATTACTCCTTTTGGATCCTCAGGATAATCGATACCGGTTCGGCTACCTAAACCAAATTGTTGAAAATAGCTACGCATTTCATCCCATGCTGCTACATCAAATGCAGCACTTTCTCCATTGGGAAATGGATAACGATGTTCCCCTCCCATTTTTAATGCAATATAAAACATATATACGTTTGATGAGCGACGTAGTGCATCAAAATCATTTACTGAACCTAAATCACTATAAGATCCTTTCGGAGCACCAGAGGCAATCTTTATTTTCCTGTCATGAAATACTTGCCCTGGAGAAATAACGCCTGACTCATAACCTGCTAAAACGGTCGCCCCTTTTATAGAAGATCCTGGCAAATGCGCATCATGAATTGCTTTATATGGAGCGTTATTATATTCATTTTTTTCCTTATCATACAATACACCGCTGACAGCGAGTAACTCTCCTGTTTTTGGATTCATAACTACCGCCATCGCATCTGACATGTACTGATGCTGATAAGGATGCTTTTGAATGGTTTTCTGTAACTCTGTTTGTAATATTTCATCTACTTTTTTTTGTAAATCCATATCAATGGTTAATATAAGATCTTTCCCAGCTATTCCTTTTACAGCTACTTTTGAATCTATTGTGGTTCCATCTTTCGTCGTAGTGTATTGTACTTGCTCCTTTCTACCTCGTAAAACGTGTTCATAATATTCTTCAATCCCACTAATTCCAACGCGATCATTCCGACTATATCCTCTTGTTAAATAGTATTCCAGTTTTTCTTTTTGCAGTCCCCGTTCTTGAGATGTAATCTTACCAACTAGGCTTTTAAAAGTTTCTTCATATGGGTATTTACGTTCCCAATCTGCAATCGCATTGACGCCAGGTAAATCACTTAAATTTTCAGACACTTTGGCGTACTCTTCGGCAGTTACACCTTCATTCTTAACAATTTGTGGCGTTAATGCGTATGCTTTATCTAATTCCTTTTTAATGGCAATAATTAACCTATCTTGCTCTGACAAGTCATTCATCTCGTGCTTCTTTATTCGTTCTAGGGCAAGATCATATTCTTCTGTATCATCTAATTTCTTTCTTTCTTCATCCGTAAGTCTTTCTATTACATCCTCTTTATGATTCAAGTAATAATACTCTCTTTTCAGTCTTTCATTAATGTCTGCAACATCTTTTACTTCAACTGAAATGAGCTTAGCTAACTTTTCAGCTACCTCTAATCTCTCTTTCGCCTGTGTTCTTTTAGCTGGAGTATAAGTAATGGCATATCGCGGTTCGTTTCCAACAACTAGTTGATGATTTCTATCATATATTTGTCCACGCGGCACTGGCACTTTCGTTGTATCGTTTACCGTGCGATCGATCTCTTTCTGAAATTCTTGGCCCTTCAGAATTTGCACAATACCAAGCTGAAGAATTAAAGCTGCAAACATAATAAACATAATAAAAAATAACAAATTCAATCGAAATGGCAGCTTATCCTTCCGTTCTTTTTTCTTTATTCCCTTACTCATTGCTTTCCCCCTTAATTGAAATACTTATCCCCTTTCAATTATTTTAAAATTTCCACTTATACGCCTTTTGAATTGATCATATCACGTTACACATACACCATCAACCAATAATTTCCTTTTAGAGACATGTGTTAATTACACGTCTCTAAAATAGTGACTGTTCTTTCATCACTTACACCTTTACTGAGTAACCCAAAAGTAACACTTTTTGCTAATACATAATACAATCATTAACAATTTTGTCGAAAGTACGTTACAAAAAATTCAATATTTCCGTCGTTACAAACAGGGATTTAATTGTATAGTATTAACAGGAGGTCCAAATGTCATAGTAGAATTGGGCTAATTCTGTTTATAAAGTTCCATTTTTGCTTTCATAGTAGGATGCAATCATGCAGGCGAGAGATTAATGTCCACATATCCTTATATTAGAGATATTCTCATTAACTATATTTTGCTCGCATGTTATTTTTGGAAATTATTTTTTTCGCTTGCAACCGAACATAGGTCTTATCGATCACATACATGTATCATGCAAAACTTTCCATACATCTGAAATGATTATAAAATCTATATCTTCATAAACAGAATGCTTTTCATTCATATTGTTCAATAGCGAACATTGTGAGACATACGGAACGTAATAAATTATTTCTTTTTCACATTTGGCTCACTCCATGAGGGGATGTTCAAACAAGATATACATTCCACTAACTATTCGAATGATGAGATTTACTGAAAAAAGCTTAACCCCACAAAAAATGGGAGGAAGGAGAACCTTTATGGACGTTATTATGTTATCGCGAATTCAATTCGCATCTACAACTATTTTCCACTTTATTTTCGTGCCTTTATCCATTGGTTTAGTATTTTTAGTTGCACTTATGGAAACATTGTACGTTGTAAAAGGGCAAGAAAAGTACAAAAAAATGGCAAAGTTTTGGGGACACTTATTTCTTATTAACTTTGCTGTCGGAGTCGTTACCGGTATTTTACAGGAGTTCCAATTCGGGATGAACTGGTCTAACTATTCTCGCTTTGTCGGTGACGTATTCGGTGCACCACTCGCAGTTGAAGCACTATTAGCTTTCTTTATGGAATCTACTTTTTTAGGTTTATGGATTTTCGGTTGGAAAAGACTTTCTAAAAAAGTACATCTCCTATGTATTTGGCTCGTGTCCATTGGAACAATTATTTCTGCGTTTTGGATATTAGTCGCTAACTCATTTATGCAATATCCAGTCGGTTATGAAATTAACAATGGTCGCGCCGAAATGAATGACTTCCTAGCATTAATTACGAGCGGTCAAGTATGGGTGGAGTTCCCACATACTGTGTTTGGATCATTAGCCACAGGAGCATTTCTAATTACTGGTGTAAGTGCTTGGAAATTGCTTAAAAAACAAGATACGTATTTCTTTAAAAAATCATTTCATATCGCTTTAGTCGTTGCAATTATTTCTGGTTTAGGTATTGCCTTTACTGGTCATGCTCAATCACAATTCTTAGTAGAAACACAACCAATGAAAATGGCAGCAGCAGAAGGTTTATGGGAAGACAGTGCTGATCCAGCTCCATGGACAGTCTTTGCTAACATTGATACAGAAAATCAAGAAAACTCATTTGAAGTCAATATCCCATATATATTAAGTTATCTTTCCTACAGCGAATTTAGCGGAAGCGTGGAAGGAATGAAATCCATCCAAGCCAAATATGAAGAGTTGTATGGAGAAGGAGACTATATCCCTCCAGTTAAAACAACATTCTGGAGCTTCCGTATTATGACGTTCACAGGCGGATTAATGATCGTATTAGGACTTTATGGTGCTTACTTAATAAAACGTAAAAAGCTAGAACAAAGCAGGAAATATTTAAAAACGATGCTTTGGGCAATTGCTTTACCGTTCATTGGAGGTACAGCCGGCTGGATTATGACAGAAATTGGCAGACAGCCTTGGGTCGTATTTGGAGAAATGCAAACACAAGACGCAGTTTCACCGAACGTAACCGCTGGGCAAGTCCTATTCTCACTCATCTCATTTAGTGCAATCTATTTGATCCTTGCACTTGTGATGGCTTACTTGTTCGTTCGAGTAATCAAAAAAGGCCCTGTTGAAGAAGAAAAAGATGTCAAACTAACAACAGATCCTTTTGGAGAGGAAGGGTATGGTTCCTATGCTAAGTGAGGTATGGTTTATTTTAATTGCTGTATTGTTTGTCGGATTCTTGTTTTTGGAAGGCTTTGACTTTGGTGTTGGCATGGCGATGCGTTTTGTTGCTAAAACGCCAGTTGAACGTCGGGTATTAATTAATACAATTGGCCCTGTTTGGGACGGAAATGAAGTTTGGCTAATTACAGCAGGTGGGGCGATGTTTGCTGCGTTCCCAAATTGGTATGCCACTTTGTTCAGTGGCTTATACATGCCACTAGTAATCATGCTTCTTTTGCTCATAGGGCGCGGAGTAGCATTTGAGTTTAGAAGTAAACTAGATAATCCTAAATGGCGGGACACTTGGGATTGGACAATCTTTATTAGTAGCCTATTGAACCCATTATTATGGGGAGTTGTGTTCGCCGCATTGATGGCAGGCTTACCAATTGATAGTGAGATGAATATTTACGCTTCTGTCTTTGATTACATCACACCGTATACGTTAATTGGTGGAATTGCAATTACATTGCTCTGCTTTTTACACGGGCTATTCTTTATCACGTTGAAAACTACAGGTGACCTACAAAGTAGAGCTCGTGAAACTGCCAAAAAAATTGTTTACGTTGTTGGTATAGCTTTAGTTACCTTTGTGGTTGCATCTTATTTCTACACAGATATTTTCGAGGTGAGAGGTGCCATATTAATTCCCATTTTCGCGCTTATTGTATTGGCAGTTGTCTTAGCTGGAAATTTTGCTAAGAAAAGTCGTGATGGTTGGGCATTTACGATGACCGGATTAACTATCGCGCTCACAGTAACGTCTGTATTCGTCGGTTTATTCCCACGTGTAATGGTAAGTAGCTTAAATCATGCTTTTGACTTAACGATTCACAATGCAGCTTCAGGAGACTATTCGTTAAAAGTCATGACCATTGTAGCCGTCACTTTATTACCTTTTGTACTTGGTTATCAAATCTGGAGTTATTATGTATTCCGTAAACGTATTAAAGAAGAGGAGCATTTAGAATACTAATGAAGAAAATGATGCGTAATCATTTACTAACGTACAAAGGGGTAAGACCGACACTTGCCATTGTTATTTCCATTACAATCGTGGAAGCAATAGCCATCATTCTGCAAGCAAAATGGTTAGCAGAATGGTTATTTCGCTTATTTAACGGCGAATTATTTCAAGAAACATGGAAGCTAGGCGTTTTTTTCCTTATTGCCTTTGTTACAAGGTATCTTATGGGTACATTAAAGAAAAAAATAACCTTCCAGTTTGCTGAAAAAACAAGAGTGGAAAAAAGAAAACAATTATTGGCCAAGCTTTTTGCGCTTGGCCCTAGCTACACGAATAAACACGGTACAGCCAAGTTAGTTAATTTAGCCATGGAAGGCGCAAACCAACAACGTACTTATTTAGAATTAATTATTCCCAAGATGATTGCTGCATGTATTATTCCACCAATGGTACTCATTTACGTTTTCTTTCAAGATAAACTGTCAAGTATCATTTTACTCTTAACCGTTCCTATCATTATTGCATTTATGATTTTATTGGGATTAGCTGCGAATAAGAAAATGGAGCGTCAATGGCATTCCTATCATTTATTATCCAATCATTTTATTGATTCTTTACGGGGGTTAGAAACATTAAAGTTTTTAGGTAAAAGTAAATCACATGGAAATACAATTGAAAAAGTGAGTGACGAATACCGAAAATCCACTATATCAACATTACGAATTGCTTTTCTTTCATCTTTTGCACTTGACTTTTTTACGATGTTATCGGTTGCCTCTGTTGCTGTAGGACTAGGATTACGTCTCATTGAAGGAAACCTATTATTAGATATTGCTTTAGTCGTATTAATTTTAGCTCCAGAGTTTTTTCTTCCTATAAAAGAAGTTGGAGCAGACTACCATGCAACATTAAATGGACAAGAAGCAGCCAAAGCAATTGATCGGATTTTAGCAGAGCCTGTTCCTGAGAATAATTCCGTTATTACCAACTCCATTGCATGGACAGAAAGCAGCATTTTAAAGCTTTCTTCTGTTAGTCACTCCCATGACGATAACGGCTTACAAGCTCTATCTACCATTTCCATGCAAGTAAAAGGTTTTGAAAATATTGGTATTGTTGGTGCAAGCGGTGCAGGAAAGTCGACTTTAATAGATATATTAGGTGGATTTTTAACACCTGATCAAGGGAGTTTTCGCGTCAATCAGCAAATTTTAGATAGCTTAAATACAGAAGCTTGGCAGCGTCAAATCACATACATTCCACAACGCCCATATATTTTTAGTCAGTCGGTTGCAGATAATATTCGATTTTATGAACCAAATGCATCGGATGAAGATGTGTGGCAAGCTGTTCAAGATGCAGAATTGGATAAATTAATCCATACCTTTCCAAATGGTATAGAACAAGAAATTGGTACTGGCGCACGTGCAATTAGCGGCGGTCAAGAACAACGTGTCGCTTTGGCTCGAGCTTTTCTTGGTAATCGTCCTATCCTGTTATTAGATGAGCCGACTGCCCATTTGGATATTGAAACGGAATACGAATTGAAACAAACGATGACAACATTGTTTAAAGATAAATTAGTCTTTTTTGCAACGCATCGGCTGCATTGGATGGAGCAAATGGATAAAATTATTGTGTTAAAAGATGGTGTCATCGTAGAAGTGGGGGCACCACATGAATTATTGCTTCGTCGCGGAGAATACTATGACCTCGTGCTATCACAATTGGAGGGAGTACAATGAAAGCATGGATTATTCCATATGTAAAAATGCATTACAAAGGGCTAGCAGCCAGCATTATTATCGGTTTATTAGCTTTAGCCTGTGGTGCAGCGCTTATGTTTACATCTGGGTACTTAATTTCCAAATCCGCCTTAAGACCTGAAAATATTTTAATGGTCTATATTCCCGTTGTTTCAGTGCGAGCCTTTGGTATTTTTCGAGCGGTATTTCACTATCTTTCTCGATTAGCGAGCCATGATACGATTCTGCGCGTACTAGCAAATATGCGTAGCAGATTGTATCAGACTTTAGAGCCACAAGCAGCTTTTATTCGTTCTCGTTTCCAGACTGGTAGGATACTAGGCGTATTATCAGATGATATCGACCATTTGCAAGATTTATTTATTCGTACGATTTTACCGAGTATCACTGCACTTGGTATGTACGGCATCGCTATTGCTTGTCTAGGCTGGTTTGATATGGTATTTGCTTCACTTATGGCAATATATCTCTTTTGTATCGTTGTGTTCATTCCGTTGTTTTCTTTGTGGTCTAGTCGAAAACGTACAGCATTAATAAAACAGGGGCGCTATGATCAATATCATATATTAACAGATGGATTACTTGGCATTAAAGATTGGATGATTGCTGGAAAACCAGATGAATTTACGAAGCATGATGCAAAAAAAGATCAAGCTGTTGCCATTGTTGAGCGACGCGTTAAAAGTGAGCAACGAATTCGCGACTTATTCCTTCAGCTCATCATTGGTGCGATGGTGATTTCCATGGTGTACTGGTCAAGTTCGATGGTAGCTGAAGGAAACATGCACGTGACATTAATTGCTGCTTTCGTTTTAGTTACATTGGCTATTGCAGAAGCTTTTTTGCCCGTATCCGAAGCCTTAGAACAAATTCCAGAATACACAGAATCGCTTTCAAGATTAGAAACGCTCGAAGAAACAGATCAAGAAAAGGTTGCTACTAAGTCACACATATCTTTACCAGAAGCATCTGATTCTGTAGATATTCAGCTTGATCATGTTGCCTTTCAATATCCGGGTTTTGCCAAACAAATTTTAAAAGATGTTTCCATTTCGGTACCTCAAGGAAAGAAATTAGCTTTGTTGGGAAAAAGTGGTGCTGGAAAATCAAGTATCATCCAACTAATTTGTGGTTCTTATGCACCGACAAAAGGAAATGTTACACTTAACGGCATCGATGCAACAGCTTACGGCGATTCTCTATTTGAAATCGTATCGATTTTAAATCAACGACCTCATTTATTTAACACGACGATCGCCAATAACCTACGACTCGGCAACCAAAAAGCAACAGACCAAGAAATTGTAGAAGCTGCTAAAAAGGTACAGCTCCATGATTATATTATGAGCCTGCCAAAAGGTTATAACACGATGATGGAAGAATCAGGACAAATCTTTAGTGGCGGTCAACAACAACGAGTAGCATTAGCAAGAATATTATTAAAAGGCTCTCCTGTCGTTATTCTCGATGAGCCGACAGTCGGCTTAGATTCAAAAACAGAAGCTGACTTGTTAAAAACCATTTTTTTAACGCTTGATGATAAAACCGTTATTTGGATTACACATCATTTAGCTGGTATGCAGCGTATGGATGAAGTTGTCTTTTTAGAAAACGGCTATATTGAAATGCAAGGTTCGCACCAAGAACTACTAAGCACTTCACAGCGATATCAAGATTTATACTATTTAGACGTCCCACCATCAATTCGTAAAATGGTGCAAGTTTAGTTTAGAAGGTTTCAGTTATAAATAATAACTGAAGCCTTTTTTTAGTTTAAAAAACGATAGCTTTTGCATAGATACTTAGCAATAGCTATCGTTTTGGCTTAATTTTGCATGAAATAACTCACCTACAAGTGCTGTTCATATTAGATGGCGGCTGTCCCAATACGAGCCATAAAGGTTTCTAATACAAGTAACTGCTTTTTATTTCAAAGTCGATAGCACTTTCTCCACTGCTTGCGCTGAAATCGCGTTTGCAAATGATTGTCTTTCACGAACTGCTTTACCAAAATGATATTGCTCTGCTTTTGTTGTCTGTTTGACTTCAGCAATATTATCCGGAGTGAGGCCTGCACCAGGCATAATGATAGGTCCTCCTGTTTCATAAGAATACTGAACTAAATGAGCGAGCTGTTCTTTTCCTGCTTCACAGCTTTGCTTTCCACCAGATGTTAGAATACGTTTTACATGATCTTTATACTTTACTAACGTTTTGTATGCTGCATACATATCCTTCACTTCATCAAAAGCACGATGAAACGTAATATCTACTCCCGGAAAGCGTTCAATGAGATCATGAAGCATTTGTTCGTTAATTGTAAGATCCTCATTTAGTGCGCCAAATACAATCTGATTACATTGCAAGCTCTCCAGTGCCTTTATATCTTCACAAATAACTGCAAATTCCTCTTCTTGATAATAGAAATCATGGCTATGTGGCCGTATCATGACTTGAACAGGTATGTGCACACTTCGTAAGACTGTTTTTATCATTCCAAAGCTTGGTGTCAAACCACCCTCCTGTATAGCTGAAACAAGCTCTAATCGATCTGCTCCTAGCTTTTCAGCTTGCAATGCATCGTGTTTATTCTGTACAATCAATTCCAATTGCATTTCGTTTCCCCAACTCCTTTTCTACCAATTTGGTTAATAATCGGACTCCAAAACCAGTAGCCCCTTCGACATGATAGCCATACACCTTCCAAGGTCGCACCGTATTTGCCATATCAATATGTACCCATTTCATATGTCGCTTTATAAATTGTTGCAAAAAAATGGCTGCCGTAATCGAACCACCATATTTAGAAGCACTCCTATTATTTAAGTCTGCATAATCACTGTGCAAATATGCTTTATAATCTTCAATTAATGGCATAGGCCATACATGATCCCCAGTTTCTTCGCCAATTTCTTTATATGTCCACAAATCCTTCTCGTTATTAGTAAAAACACCAGCTGTTTTTAACCCTAAGGCTTGACCAATAGAGCCTGTGAGTGTAGCAATATCAATAATAGTTTCCGCTCCTACGTCTTGAGCGTATAAAATGGTTCTATGTCAAATGTTGGGGTGGAGTGAGATGCAATCTCACCCTACCCAACATGACTTCCAATTTTTTTATACTTATGTAAAAGAAGTATTCTTGCTCTTGCCCTTAGGAAGTTCCTGAATCCAAAGGCGTTCCTCTTCATGACTTTCGTTAGGTTATTAATTCCCTCCAAAAAACCATTTGAGTAATCAAATAAAAAGCTGTTTAATACCTCTGTCTGCCAGTTCTTGAATGTACGGATAGCCTTCTCAAATTCAGGGAGACCCTCTTGTTCTACCTTCCTGTAAAAATCCAATAATCCTTGTTTCGTTTCTTTGATCTTAACCTGTCCATTTTCCTTGGCTTGCTTGAACCAAAAGCAGTAGGACTCTTTCAATTCGTAAGCCCTGCGAAGTTCTTCATCCATCCCAAGATACCTGTCCAAATACCAGCGTTCCTTTTCGGTTAGCTTTGCACTGTCTTTATAAAACACATAGCGCATCCTTTTACATTTTTTACGGTCATAATCATTCCATTCAGATTGGATTCTTCTTCTGACTCCGTCAAGAGCCCAATAGATATAACGACAAAAATGAAAACGATCGGCTACAATAACCGGTTTCCCCAATGCCTTTTGGACAGCTGCCTTAAAAGAAGGACTCATGTCCATAATGACTACATCCACATTGGTTCCATGTTTTTGGAGATAATCCTTGAGGGTCTTCTTTTTTCGGTTTGGCAAAATATCAATCGGTTCCTTGGTCTCTCCATCAGCAATAATCAATTGATATTTTCCTGCCTTTGTATCTCCCTTGTATTCATCGATGGCAATCACCTTTGGCAATTCTTGAACCTCTGACATTTCCTTTACGGCCAAACGGTCAAATCTGCGCATGACGGTCGATACGGAGACGCCAAACTGCTTGGCTGTTTCCTTAAAAGTCTTCGCTTGCACTATCCGAACGGATACCGCCCGATTCCATTCCATAGAAAGCCGTTGATATCGATGAACAAAAGGATTCTCCTCCGCAAATCGTTTCCCGCAGCACGAACAGGCATAGCGGCGTTTTTTGTAGAAGAGATAAGTTAATCGTTCAAACCACTTTAAATGTTTGATCTTTTGGATCCGATAATCATGAACTTTCTTGGTTCTCTTTCCACAGCTGGGACACTTGTGTACCTTGACAGGCATTTCTACATGAAGCGCAATACCACCTTCCATTTCCTCCACTTTTGTAATCCATACATCTTCAAGACCAGGCATTTTTATGGTAAAATTCATTTGCACGCAACTCCAATCTTTTCTTGTTTCTAGTCAATTCAAGTATAAAAGAATTGGATGTTTGCGTGTATATTTTTATGCGCAAATTGTGGGGAAACCCCAACATTTAGTATAGAGCCTATAAAAAATACCATCGGCTAAAATTAGTCTACCTTCTGCATCCGTGTTACCTACTTCCACATGCATTCCATTTGCATAAGAAATTACATCTGCCGGCAAGTATGCATTTTTCCCTACTACATTTTCTACTAATGGAATAACTGCGGTAACGTATACAGAGCTATTCAGATCAGATAAAAGCTTCATCGCACCTACGACAGCCGCTGAGCCCCCCATATCCATTTTCATTTCCCAAATTCCAGTCCCTGTTTTTACATTAACACCTCCTGCATCAAAGGTCACTCCTTTACCGACAAGCGCTACATGCTTTCCTACTGTATTTTTTAATGTAAGAACGACCATTTTAGGAGGATGAACACTTCCCTTTCCGACCGTTTTAACAGCTTCTAAACCATGTTTCGTAAGATCAGCTGTATCCAAAATAGCCACGTCTACATCTGTATCTCTAAAAATTTCTACTATTTTGCTTGCATAAGCTTCTGGCGTCAGTTTACTAGGGGGCTCATTACATAAGTCTCTAGCTAAACATACAGCATCACTTTTAGTTTTGGCCAATGCAACATATGCGCCATAAGATGAATAATTATATTCTAGCACATAGTCCATCTCTAAACGATTACGCTTATAGTACTGAAATCGATAACCAGCCAGATACCAACCTTCCATAAGAGCGGTAACATAACTTGCAACATTGCTTCCCTCCATTACAAGTTCCAATCCTTTAAACAAGCCGTTAAAATTGATAGTAACTGTCTGAGACAAAAATTCTTTGTCCACCTTCTTTCGTAATTCTCCACCAAGATGTCGGATATTTTCCATATTTTCACTCACCGGACAGATACAAACCAATAAATAGATCGTTGTTTCCGTATAAAATAATTTCATCTCCCCAAAAGATGCTTTTTTAACAAATGAATGACTTAAAAGCGGACTAGGCTCTAAAGGACAAACATGAATTTCCATTTTCTAACCTCCCAGTACAAGTAGAAATTATTAAAAAAACTTGGCTTATTACCGAATTTTTATGGCAATAGCTTTAGGTTTACTTATACTTAGAATATAGAATTTTACTCCCTCATAGTACAAAAAAAGACGACCCAGTAGCGTCATGCACATAAGCCGTCTTTTATTTTCCTATATTTCTTAATAGTTCTTAACATCTATCTCTTATTTTTCACTGCTAGAGCAATCGAACCTTTAACTGCTTGTTCATCATCAAGTTTCGGTGGAACAATTAATTCATCTACATCGTTCACTTCCAAATAGTCGTTTAACAACTTCATAAACTGCTCGCGAACCATTGCATAAAGCCTTTCCTGTTTCAATACTCCGCCACCAATAACCATTTTCTCTGGGGAGAGAATAACATAGATATTCATTAGCCCTTGCGCTAAATAATACGCTTCTATCTCCCATACCTCATCAAGATGTGTAAGTAAATTTGCTTTTCTACCATATCGTTTTTCAATCGCCGTCCCAGAAGCAAGCCCTTCCAAGCATGACCTATGACTCGGACAACTACCTACAAAAGTGTCGTTTGGGTGTTGCTTTAGTAACATATGTCCCATTTCTGGATGATTTTTTCCTTGAAACACTTTCCCTTCCCCAACAAATCCTGCTCCAATTCCAGTTCCTACCGTCATGTATAAACAGCTCTCCGCATGCTTACCAGCACCGTAGTAATACTCACCCAGACAAGCTGTATTCACATCCGTATCCAAATATACAGGAATATTGTATTCGCTTTGCAATTTTTCAAGAAGCGGATAGTAACGCCATTTTGTTTTCGGGGTATTTAAAATGGAGCCATATGTTTTGCTGTTCTTATTCAAATCAACAGGCCCAAACGTACCTACACCCAACGCTTCCATCTCAAATGAAGAAAAGAACTGTTTTGCTGAAGCTAGTGTATCCTCTGGAGAAACAGTTGGAAAGCTCGTCTTTTGAAGAATGTTTCCATTTTCATCGCCAACCGCACAAACGAATTTTGTACCACCTGCTTCAATTGCTCCAATTAACATAAACATCTACCTCCTATAAGCGGGGAAAAGCAACATTTTTTTCTTAATTTTATCTCCATTTCATGTCTAAATATCCATAACTCGACGTACATCCCATTTTTTCACATCAAGCTTTATTTCACCGTCCGCTGTAAACAGAACATTCTCTTCGTTCTCATCGTCAAATACTCGAGAAGTAAACACTTCCTCTCCTTGATTTAGAAAAATTTCTATAGAGGACGTATCTTTTAAAATAAGTATGTCGCTTAGGGTATCTAATTTGCAGTGTCTGCTTTCCATAGTCTGATAACTTGTAAAGCTTTTTCGTTTAAAAGTGAAAACTTTTAATAACGAATCATATATAATTTGAGACCCAGCTATTTGTATATTTAAACAGGATTGCTTCATATCTTCCACAGTTAAATATACAGCAAATGCCTTGTCAACGCATAATGATAACAATTGTTGCGCATTTAATACAACTTCATTAAAACGAACTTCGTTTTCCAGTAACTGTTGAAACTCTTCCACAGGATATTGTAGCAATGTTCCATTTTTCCAATCCAATTGACGCGGAACGGTCAAAGCATGGACCCACCCATTATTTGCTGTAGGAAGCTGGGAAGACCCTTCCTCGGCATTTCCCATCCACCCAATCAATATCCTTCTCCCCTCCTGATCTTGCATCGTCTGAGGGGCATAAAAATCAAAACCTCGATCCAATTCCACAAAAGCATCATGCTCAAAAGACATCGTTTTTTTCTCTATCTCCCCAGCAAAGTACCCAGATTGATAAATATTTTGATATTGAAAGCCTTGTGCAGGTATTCCTTGTGGGCAAACGAGCAGAATATCTTTATTTCCTAATCGAAACAAATCAGGGCATTCCCACATATAACCGAAGTGGTCTAACCCTTGATGTCCGTTACCAGTTAACGTTCCTGCAAATGTCCAATTCCATAAATCAGCAGAACGACATAACACAACCTCTCCATTTTTCGCCTCTGTTTGTGCACCAAGCACCATCCACCAGGATTCATTCATATAGAATACTTTTGGATCACGAAAATGAGCAGTGTAACCGTCTGGAACTTGAATAATTGGTCCCTTTTTTTCAAAATGGATTCCATCATTCGATATTGCCAAACACTGATAAGATTGCCGATTTCCTTCATTATCCCTCACATTCCCCGTATAAAAAACGTACAGTCGATTCTGGTATACAACAGCACTTCCAGAATAACATCCATTTTGGTCATACCATTGATCAGGGAGTAAAGCAACAGGTACTTCTTGCCAATGAATAAGGTCTTTAGATATAGAATGCCCCCAACATTTCACACCATGCTCAACAGCAAAAGGATTCCACTGATAAAAAATATGATATTTTCCTTTAAAAAAGACAAAACCGTTCGGATCATTTAATAGTCCTACTGAAGGCATTAAATGGTAATGCAAACGATAGCGATCTCTTGCTATTAAAGGTTGGTTTTTCTCCATTTGTTTACATACCATATCTTTTGTTACGTTATTATTCATATTCTAAACTCCTAAACTTATATATGATACAAAGAAACTTCAATCTATAAGTGCTCCCTTTCAAAATTAGAGTAAAGCAGGAATCACTTATTTTAATTTTGATAGCCTTTATCCATTGTTTTTCAATTGCTTA
Organism: Virgibacillus dokdonensis; assembly: GCF_900166595.1. Classification (NCBI taxonomy): domain Bacteria; kingdom Bacillati; phylum Bacillota; class Bacilli; order Caryophanales; family Bacillaceae; genus Virgibacillus; species Virgibacillus dokdonensis. The sequence continues at coordinate 3,037,496 of NZ_LT745763.1, forward strand.
TCGGAAAATCCAAATAACCAAGTTAGCGCAAATGCTACTCCAACTGCAATGATATTCACAAGTAAATAGGATAGAATTTGCCCATCCAAATACAATAATGTACCTGGAATTATGGTAATAGCCATTCCAGTCCCTTTTAATTCTAACAACATAGCGGAAAAACCTCCTACGCCACCACCAATTAACCCCATAATAAATGGTTTTACATAGCGTAAATTCACCCCAAATATAGCTGGTTCCGTTATACCTAAGAAGGCAGATAATGAAGATGGAAAAGCTAAAGCTTTCAATTTCTTTGATTTTGTTTTTAAACCAACTGCAAGTGCTGCACCACCTTGCGCAGCAATAGAAGCGGTAATAATGGCATTAAATGGATTACTTCCTACATCCTCTAACAGTTTTATTTCTAAAAGATTAAAAATATGGTGAACACCCGTAATGACAATAATTTGGTGCAAAAAACCGATAAGCAAACCAGCTAACCCAAATGGTAAATTTAAAACAGCAAGTGTACCATCTAAAATATAATTTTCTACCACATGGAAAATGGGTCCAATGATAAACAGAGCTGCACCTATCATTATAAGTAACGTTAAAAACGGCGTTATAATTAAATCCAATGCTTCCGGCACACGCTTACGAATTGCACGCTCCAATTTAGCTCCAATAATTCCAGCAATAAACGCTGGAAGTACCGATCCTTGATAACCTACTACAGGTATAAAGCCAAAAAACAGTAATGGTTCAGCACCTTCTGCAACTCCCCAAGCATTTGGTAACGAGGGGCTAACAAGCATTAGTCCAAGTACAATTCCTATAATCGGTGTACCGCCAAATACACGAAACGTGGACCAAGCAACGAGTGCTGGTAAAAAGATAAAAGCCGTGTCCGTTAATATTTGCGTAAACAAGATAAAATTATTAGGAATATCTGCTGGAACGAATCCGAATAAAGCTAAAATTTTCTCCTGCATAAGTAACCCACGTAGCCCCATAAATAAACCTGTTGCTACAAGTACTGGAATAATGGGTACAAACACGTCTCCTAATGTACGAATTGCACGTTGTAACTTATTTCCGCTCTTGCTAGCTTTCTTCGTTTGCTCCTGTTTATTAATCGTAGAAACATGAAGCTTCTCTACTTCTTCATAAATTTGATTTACTGTACCAGTTCCAAAAATAATTTGAAACTGTCCAGAATGAAAAAATGCCCCTTTCACTTTTGCTATGGTTTCCACCTGTTCACGGTCAACTTTGTCCTCATCCATCACCAGTAAACGTAACCTAGTTGCACAATGTGCGATCGATGAAATATTCTCTTTCCCACCAACAGCTTCCAACAGTGCTTCAGCTATTTGTTTGTTATCTAACATTTTATCCCTCCTAATTTTGTGGTATCGATCCCACAAAGCAGATATAATATTGCAACGCTTCACCTTCGCATAAGTGAAATTTTCAATAGAATAACTTGACCTTGGGGCAAATCTTATGGCGGAAAAACGCCCTAGTTTTTCCGCTATACCCCTAAAGTTTCTATACTTTCCTATAGTGGAACAAACGAATATTGACTATTCCCTCTCTATTCTTAAAGAGGGATTTAAAGATAAAACGGTGCATGATTCCATTGTGGGATCGATACCACACCGCATAAAAATAGGTGAAATCGATTTCACCTTTATCATACACTATCTCTAGATAGAAGTCTATAGTCTAATACAAATTTCTTTTGATAATCTTCACCTTGAATAAAAGCTAGTAGCTGTTTAGCCGCTTCTTCTCCTGCTGTTTCGTTTTTGTAATCCACTGTCGTCAAAGGCGGATCGACATATTGAGATAGTTCAGAAGCACCAATGCCTGCAATGGCAATATCTTTAGGTATCTCCATACCAATCCGTTTTACATAACTCATCGCCCCGATTGCAAGTCTGTCTGTAACAGCAAAAATCGCTGTTGGTCGCTGTTTGGAATCCTCTATAATTTTCTTCATCGCTTTACAACCAGAATCAATATCAAACACACCTTTTTGCACCCAAGCTTCTTCAATAGGCAAGTCGTGGGATTTCATTTCATCGTAAAAACCTTTTTTACGAAAACAGCCTACAGCCTGATCTGTTTCATCCACGCCAATAAATCCAATTTGTGTATGTCCTTTATCAACTAAAAAAGCTGTCACGTCTCTGGCAACATGATAATCATCATACGTCACGCATATCACATTTTCTGCTTCCTGACCTACCATTACAAATGGAAGGTTCATGCTTTTTATTTTTTGCGTGAGCTCTGGTTCTGTGTTAGTCGCTATTAATACAATACCATCTACTTGTCTAACAAGGAGATCCAAATATTCAAGTTCCTTCTCCTTATCATGATCCGTATTCGCAAGTAAGATTTGGTATCCGTGCTTAGATAATTCCCTTCCCAGACCTGTTACAACTCTGCTTGGCGTTTCCGTTTGTATGGTTGGTAAAATAACTCCAATTACTTTTGTTTGCTTTGTTCGCAAAGATTTAGCATACCCACTCGGTACATAACCCGTTTCCTCAATTACTTTTTCTACTCTTTTTCTAGCCTCTTCACTCACATAGCCTGAATTATTTAGCACACGAGAAACCGTTGACCTTGACACATTTGCCATTGTTGCAATATCCTTAATCGTTACCAAATAGCTATCCTCCCTACAGCAGTTCTGTTTACATTGTTTTTAATCTTTATGGCTTTAGAAAAACACTACTTTTCTTTCCTGTAGTGTAAAAAAATATCCGCACCTTCTTTAACGATAGACGTTACCACTTTCAATAAAATACCATTTCCCCTGACTTCTTCCGACTACTCCACTTAGTTGCCAGCCTTCCTCACATAAATCTGTTATTTTCTTTGGTACGGACAATGGTCCAATTACCTTATTCCCACCAAACATTGGTTGTAGCCACAGCTTCCCGCTTTCAATGTGGTCAATATAAAAGTACCCTTCCTCTTCTTCTTCATACATTACTTGTGGTGATTTTTTTGTTTCCTCGTAAATAAGATCGGATACTTTTTCAACGGTAGGCAAATTACTCGCCTCTGAGAAATATTCTTTCAGTTCTGCATAAACAGCTTGATGAATATATTGATTATCATATAACCATTTGACTAACTTTTTCATAACACGAAATGCTTTTTTCATAAAATCTTCACTACTCATCACTTTACGGATAATAAAGTAATCTAAAAACTCGCCAAAAACTTTACTTGACAATTGTTCTGCTCCAAATATACGCGTAAAGCTTTCCATATCCTCTTCTATCTCTTTCTCCCAACACTCCAAATTCGCATCATCTAAATAGTTATGCGCGTAATCATTTAAGTAGATTCTAAATAACGACACCACACTTTCATAATCACGAAATGTTTTCGGTTTTAACCGTTGTTTCTGTTCATTTAAGAATTCTTCCAAAATAGCATTAATAGAAATCATTTTTAGCCTCCTAATTTTAATGACATACCTTTGTCAGCCTTATGTTCTCCCCCTCGTCAAGTGGTTGTAAAACACCTATACAAAAGATTTTACAGGAAAATAGCTTGCTGGTAAAACATACAACAAAAAACCTCTTTAACAAAAGGTTGTCCATCTATAAAGAAGAGAAAACAAACGTTGAAACTACATTTTGGATGGATGCTGGATTACTGCAAAGGTTAACAGTAGAATCTGCCATTTTAGGAATATATATTATGAGGGCGTTAATTAATAAGTAGAAGACAATTAACATAGCAGTCATTGTGTCAAAAATTTTAAATTCTAGCAACCGGAAAAATATTCCCCCCTGTATGCTACTTTAAATCAGCCTCTAGTTCTATTGTTACATTTCCTTGTATAGCTCTTGAGATCATACAGCTTTTCTCCGCTTTTTCAACAAGCTTTTGCAGCTGAATTCTTTGTTCTTCGGTCGCTTCTACCTTTAGGGTAACCTTTGGTCGGTGAACAATTTTTTGATATGTAAATACACCTCGTGTAACATCAACAATTCCTTCTGAGTCTAAGCTCATTTCTTCTAAAGGAAGCGCAGCACGTTCAATCATGGCCGCAAGTGTAATAAGGTAACAAGTTGCCGCTGCCCCTAACAGCATCTCATCTGGATTCGTCCCAATACCCGGCCCATCCATTTCCGGGGGGATAGATACGTTAGTCCGTAAATTTCCTGATGCAATATAACCGCTAGAATTTCTTCCACCAGGCCACGTTGCAGTTAAATGAAAACGATGTTCTGCCATTTTTATCACCTCCATTAAAGAATAACAGAATACCCAAATACCTAAACTGGCTACCTCAGAATCTTTAAAGCTGAATCCATCGTTTCACTTATACTATAAAGCCTAATATTTGCGTTGTCTATAGACAAAAATCAGAACAAAAGGATCGAATTGGTATCATTCGATTTTACAAATCATGCTTTGTTATTCTCGCTCATAAAAATGGAAGTGGTTATATTTTTACTGTTTAAATATTCTTTGATCTATATATAAGCTAGAGACATTTTTAAAGCACTTTTTCCTTCCTATACCTATAGTCCATTGCCTCTAAAAAAATGGAAAAACCCTAAAAATAATAGCTCATTTCATGATATAATGAATGGGCATTTATAAATGAAGTAATAAAAGGGGAGAGGAATTTGGCATTAACAGATCACGAAAAACTACTCGTAAGCTCAGAATTGAACCGAAAAGGTAAAAACATGCTTTTAGCGTATGTATTACTTATCTTCTTAGGTACCTTAGGTATACATCGATTCTACCTTGACAAAAAAGGGACTGCTATTACGCAACTTATACTCAGTGTTGTAGGTGGGCTTACAGCAATCATTCTTATTGGGTTTATCCCTCTTATTATCGTGGGCATATGGCTTTTCATCGATCTATTCTTAGTTCCAGGTATGGTCGAAAAAGAAAATGAACGTATTGAGCAAGAAATCATTCGAAATTTACGTTAAATGATGTCATTCATTTACATTTCATAAAACTTGGCTATCGCCAAAATCTTTATGACAATAAAGCGTCAAAACTCTAAAAAATTCATGCTTTCCTATAGTTAAATAAAGGTGAACGGCAATCCAAGCCGTCTCCTTTATTTTTCTTTTACCCGACTCTCTTTGAAACTTTGAAAAAACATCTTTATCTCCAAATCTTTTCAGCTTGAATAGAAACTCGCCTGTACGTGCAATGCCTATTCTAATAGATGAGTTTTTGCAAGTACAATCCATGATGACCTACAATACGGTAAACACTACAACCTTAAAAATTACTATAGAGTAAACAAAGCCACCCGCATTAAAACTACGGATGGCTTTATTCCTTTATTTATCACCATTTATTAACGCTGTTCTTTCTTAGAAACTTAGTTTTGGGTTTGATAGCTTTTATTTGCTACCTTATGATCGGCAACAATTAGATAGGTTTCTTCAATTGGATTATTTTCCATAAAGCTTGTTAATATTTCAAAAACACCTTTTTGTATTCTCCCCTGAGCCTCTACAGTCATACCTGAATAATGAACAGTAAGACCTGTTTGTTCAAGAGAACGCCAAGGATGGTTCTTTGGTGCCGGTTGTGGATACCAAACGTCACCACCATAACGAACCTTACCACGATTAACTGCCTCTGCAATAGCATTTCGTTCTACAATTCCACCTCTAGCGCAATTCACAAGTACAGCACTATCTTTCAAGTTACAAATGACGTCTTTATCAAATTTATTTTTCGTATCCTTTGTTAACGGTGATTGAATAATAATTACATCAGATGTTTTTACTAAAATATCAAAATCAACATATTTAATTCCTAGCTTCTCTTCTATATCTTCTTTACGATAAGGATCATTATATTGTAAATGTACCTCAAATGGCTTTAATCTCTCTGCCGTTAATTGGCCAATACGACCAAATCCAAAAATACCAATTGTTTTACCAAACATGTCATGTGCTTTAGCACCTACTTTAGGTAAATCCCACTCTCCTTCTTCAGCTTGTCTATGTCCTTCTTCATAATTTCTTAGTAGCAACAGTGCTTCCATAACGTTTTGCTCCGCTACACTTACATTATTACTCCCAGGTATTTCGGCTACTGTAATCCCTTTGTCTATAGCAGCATCAAGATCGACATGGTCTGATCCAATTCCAGCAGTAATAGCTAGCTTTAAGTTTTTCGCTTTATTTGCCCTTTCTTTCGTAATATAAGCTGGAAGAAATGGTGATGAAATGACTACATCCACATCTTCAATGTAATCGTCCACTTCTTTATCACTGGTAACAATCGTTAATTTATGCTCTGTATTCTTTAGGAATTCATCTAGCCCCAATGTCTTTTCTTTGGATAATAATTGTGTAGCAGTTGTAGCTTCTGGAAAAAGTGCTAGGATCTTCATGTGTAACTCCCCCTCGTATATATTGTATAATTTGATCCATATGTTAGATTTACCACTTTTTTACTTTTATTAAACATTTTCATTCAAATGTACCATTCCATACTACTCTACTCACTATTTTCCTTCTACATACTTTAGGAAATCTCAATAAAGAACAGAAAAAATCTTTAAATTGTATATGTTTTTTATAAAAAAATGTAATTATATGTAAAAATATAAGTATATATAACTATTTAATAATAAAAAACAGTTCTATTTACCTAAAAAAAGTGGTTGACTCACCTTTTTATTCCATTGTATATTAATTTTGAACAATAAAAAGATAAAGAAAGAAGTGAAATGAAGCTATAATGTGAAGTGTTATACAACATGATATTAACTTTTGGAATCGTTTAACTGGCAGGAATTTTTTAATCAGATGGGTTGATTTGGCTTGACCTCTCCTCTCCTTTCAAATGCAAGCATCCAAAGGTTAAATAACAAATGGAGGTGAAATAAAAATATTTTTTCTGAATAATGATACAAAACCAACTTTCATTGAACTAAAACGGTAATTAATTTCAGCACCTAAATTCAAGCACAAATAATTTGTGAAATTTATCACAATATAACTATGGGTTTGAAAGGTAAAAACCCCTGTAAGCCGAACGTTTGTTAGTAAATGATCGCTGCTACTAAACTAACATTTTACATCAATTCAAGAAACACTGAACTTAGAAAGGAGCGTTTTTTATGAAGAAAAAAATACTATCATGTTTAATGATTCTAGTTGTTCTATTTACTGTCTTTATACCCCAAAGCGCATTTGCAGAATCAAAAGAGAGTTTGCGGAGCGTGACTTTTTCCAATTGGATAAGGACATTAGGTTCTCAATACCCACTGCTTCAAGCTTATGGATTAGTAATTTTAAAGCAGCCAGATCTAAACGTCAAAAACATGAGTAGCTTATCAAATAACCAGTATATAGCAAGGAATAACGTTCGTGAATGGCTAGATGAATACAGTTCAAAACTCATTTACATTAATGAAAATATGAATGGATTAACACAAAGAGTCGATTATTACTACGACCGCCTTTATGATTTATCGGAACAAATAGATAGTAATGAACAGGCTAAAAATTCCTTTTTAAGTCGATATAACCGACTACAGAGAGTCATGGATGATGTACAATACAAAATGGAAAGAACCTCCATGAATTTACAAGCTTATCATGACCTATTAGAAGAAGATAGCAACAATTTTTCCAAAAAAGCAGATCAAGCAATTGCTTCATTGAACGGCGGAGATGGCAAAGCAACAACAATAAGATCAGCTATCAAAGCAAATATGGAAGATATTCAAAATGAACTAGTAAAAATACTCAATAACCCGGACGAAGTATATGACTTCTCTTTTAAACTAGGTACAGAGATTTACAACACGGTGAAAACGGGAGCGGAAACCAAAACGGTAGATGTAGCGTCTATTGAAGCTTTAGGAAAAACATTAATGAGTTCCGAAGATCTGGATACAAAAGAATCTTATTCTACTATTCGCCAAAAACATAAAACCGTTACTTCATTAATGAAACAGCTATCGGAAATTGAACATCAAGCAACAGAGGTTACCATTACAGAAGATCAACTATTTGGATTTTCTTCCATGGTTGAACGCCAAATCACTATCTTTAATTATATAGTAAATGAATTTACTGAACTAAATCATATTATGGGCAATTTAAAAGAAGATATTATAGAAGGCAACATTACTCCATCTGAAATAAAGCGACAACTTAGATATTACAAAGATATAATGGATGAAATAGATAAGCAAACAGGACAATTTGAAGAATTTACTACATCAGTTAAATACTAATCATTTTGTGTTAGGAGGGAATACGAATGGCAAAAAAATTTTTAAAACCTATTTTACAAGTAGCAGTGGCAACAACATTAATATTTAGTAGCGTTGCTCCTTCCTACGCTTCTGCTAGTGTAGCTGAAAATAATCACCAAGCAGACAAAGTTAGTGACTTAGCCAATCAATATAAAAAATATGAACTAGGGCCAGAAGGACTAAGACAAGCACTCGAGACAACAGGATCTAATGCGCTGGTTATGGATTTATATGCTTTGACAGTTTTAAAACAGCCAGATATCAAGTTTACTAATGTTGTTATCATCGACAATAACTTACAAAATAAAATCATATCTGATCAAAGTATTGCAAGAGAGAATGCAAAAGTATGGTTAGATCAATTAAAACCACAATTAATTAAAACGAATGAAAATATTATAAATTATGATAATCGTTTCGAAGGGTACTATGATAAGCTAATAGAAGCCGCAGAAAACAAAGATAAAGATGCCTTAGAAGCTAGAATAAAAAGACTATCGAGGAGCGTTTCCAAAAACAAACAAGAAGTCGACCAATTAATTGTCGATTTAAAAGAATACAGACAAAAATTACAGTCTGATACACAAAATTTAAAAGAAGATACAAATAGGCTTTCCTCTATTTTAACGGGCGAAGATGCAGGTATACCGCTTTTAAAACAACAAATTGAATCTTACCATGATGCGATTAGTAAATATAACAAAGTATTAATAGCCTCTTCTGTCTCTACATCATTAGGACCTATAGCTATTGCAGGAGGAATCGCTGTAATTGCTACAGGCGCAGGAACGCCACTTGGTGTTGCTCTTATAGCAGGCGGAACTGGACTAACTGGTGGAGGAATTACGGGTATTGTATTAGCCAAACAAGGAATTGATGAAGCAGAGTCAGAAATTAAATCTATAACCAAAGAATTAACAGATACAGAAATTCAATTAGCGTTAGCAACAGGAATAAAACAACAGACGAATAATTTAACCAAGACGATTGATCTAGCAATTGACTCTTTACAAAACATTTCAACGCAGTGGAGTACGATGGATGCAAAATATAGAAGTTTACTTAGCGATATTGATTTTATGAGTCCTGAAGACCTTGATCTTATTAAGGAAGACTTATCTATTGCTAAAATGAGTTGGAGTAATATTCGAGACTATGCGCAAAAATTATATGTAGAAGAAATTAAAGTTGTCGATAATCAATAAAATGCAACTTAGGATATAAAATGAACCAACAATCAGTCTAGGAGTTCATCCCTCCTTCACTGATTGTTGGTAGCTTAAACTTTTGCTTATACTTTAAAATCTAAAGAACGCTAACAAAACACGCAGTTCATGCTGTAATCTTCCACTTAGATTAACCTAAAGGCAGATTACAGCACGTTATATTCGGAATAACAGGTGATAAATATGCAAACCAAAGTAATGAAACAAATATTTATTTGCTCCATCATAACAACTTTTTTAGTAACCTATTCGTTACCACAAACAATGATTTATGCAGCTGAACAAACAGAAACAATGAAACCCGATTCAGAAAAGATAATAAAGAATTTAGAAGAATTGGCTACTAGTATAGCGAGTATAGACTCCTATGCAACAACTATCCAAAACGAACCAAAACCCAATTTAACAAATTTAAATGCTGTAAGTGACAAATTAAAACGTAACATAAACAATCATTTTGCCGATGCTAAAAACAACGCTACGTATTGGACAAGTAGTTTAAAGCCTTCCATGAACACATTTCTAGAAAGTATTGGACATTTTAACGATGTATTTCAAGAAAGGCATTCTACATTATTAGCTGCTTTGGAGAATAATGACAAAGAAAAGATACGTGCTGAGGTAGAACGGCTTAATGATAATATTGTAAGACAAAGCGAAAACGCAGAAAGATTAGTTAAAAATTTAACCCAATTTCGAGATAATGTAACGAAGGATACACAACGTTTCAAGAACAATTCTAATCAATTAGAAGTCCAAACCATATCATCTTCACAGGCTGATATACCTCTTTTAAAGAGAAAAATTAATTATTATAATGATGTCATTGATAATACTGATTATAGAATAGCGGCTGGTTCATTAGCGTGCGCTTCCCTGATTGGCTGTATTTGGGGAGGAATTGAGATTGATAACGCTACAAGTGATAAACGAGATGCAGAATATCAAATAGACAAACTTAAAGCAAAAATAGATGGGATTGAGAAAGAAATAGCTACGATAACAGACATACAAAGTAAACTAACAAATATGGTTCAAAAAATTGATACAGCTATCGATTCCATCCAAAATTTAACAAATTACTGGTACCTCATGAACTCTAAATACCAAAACTTGCTGGACGATGTCCGTATATTAAATCCAGGAGAGTTAGATCTTTTAAGAGAGGATATGCAAATTGTAAGTAGAAGTTGGGAGCAAATTAAACAGTTTGCCAAAAACCTAGCTCAAGCATTAAAATAATACAATAGCACGATACACGTTTATTCCTATTAAAATATTTGATGTCACTTTTATTACACATAAACAGTGAGGGTTTTTCCCTCACTTCAAAGTGGCGAAAAACAGAATGAAAGGAGAAAAACACATATGACATTTGAAGAAGTATTACCTGAATTAAAATCTGGTAAGAAAGTGATTCGTAGTGGATGGAATGGCGCCGAAGTATATGTAAAGCTCGTTGAAGAAAGTAAGCACGATGGTGAAAAGCTTCATCCATACTTTTTAATCAATGTCTCTGGAGAAGGCTATACCATGTTCACCCCTACTGTATGTGATATTCTTGCTGACGACTGGACCATCATTGAATAATATGAATGTTTTTGGAGGTTGTATATGAAGTTTGATGAATATACAGGACAAACTGTTTTTATCACTGGTGGCGCTTCGGGTATAGGAAAAGCGCAAGCTGTCTGTTTTCTAAGAAATGGCGCTAATGTATTTGTCTTCGATAAAGAGAAAAAAAACGTAGCAGAAATGGAAGAACAATATAGCGGACAATTCACCTATGCGTTAGGAAGTGTTACGGATAAAGCGTCTGTCCAAAGAGCTGTGCAACACGCATTACATAAATTTGAACGCATTGATATTTTACTAAATACAGCGGGGATACTGGATGGATATGTAACTACATTAGAAACAGAAGAATGGTTATGGGATAAGGTTATGGACACAAATGTAAAAGGAACCTACCTTGTAACCAACGTCGTACTTCCTTATATGCTTCAGCAAGAAAGCGGAGTTATCATCAACATGTCATCCATTGCAGGCTTTGTTGCTGGTGGCGGTGGTGCTGCGTATACTGCTTCTAAGCATGCCATTATAGGTTATACCAAACAATTGGATTATGACTATTGCAGAAAAGGAATTCGAGCTAACGCGATTGCACCAGGTGCGATTAAAACGCCAATGAACAAAGCGGATTTTTCTGGAGATGGAAAAATCGCCGAATGGGTAGCGAATCAGACACCTGCTGGGAGATGGGCAGACCCCATAGAAGTAGGCGAGCTCACGCTTTTTTTAGCAAGTAGGGCTGCTGATTATATGCATGGTGTCGTTATTCCTATTGACGGCGGATGGACCAATAAATAATTCTATTATTGCGCAAGCTGTTTCGTTCTAATATAATAGTGTAGCAAACATAACAAAGATGTACTGCAACACTTCCTTCTTTGGTTGCAGTTATTACTAAAATAGCTAGATGCTATTTTACAAAGGAGAAATATAAATGCATAAGTTAATATCTCAAACATCTTCACCAACGATGATCTCCGAGCTAACTAAAATTGCCATTATTAGTTCCCTCTATGTGATTGTTACCATTTCTCTCGCTCCAATAAGTTTTGGTGCTATTCAGTTTCGTTTATCTGAAATGTTTAATTTTCTAGCATTGTATCATAAGCGTTACGTTATTGCCGTCACTTTCGGAGTTGTTATTGCCAATTTCATGTCCCCTACTTGGTTCTTTGATGTTCCAATTGGTAGCATTTCTACTTTTCTTGTGTTAATTTTTTGTAGACATGTAACCCAACAAATGAAAAATGACATACTAAAAATAGCTACAACAGCTATTATTTTTGCTGTCTCCATGTTCACAGTTGCAACACAATTAACGCTCCTATTTGACTTGCCTTTCTTTTATACATGGTTAACCGTCGGCATCGGGGAACTATTATCCATGACGATTGGTGGAATAGTGATATACTGGTTAGCAAAGAGAGTAGATTTCACAAAATAATAGGTAGCTAAGTTTCTCTCAAACAAGCCTTCCTAAGTGAACGGCTTGTTTTTTATTTCACCCTAATTATTCATTCTAAAAATAGGCGCAGAAAAAATTTAAAAGGATGATATCTAACAAAAATACGCTAGCTCCATAATTTATTCTATCTGTAAAATTTTGATTCGTTGTAATACCTTCCAGAAAAAAGCTTAGTACACAAAGCTAGACGATAGTTTGAGGTGCAAATTTTGTCCTGTTTTAACCAACCTACTAGCAACTTTAAACATTGATAATAACTTATCATAGGGCAATGGAGTGAAGTCGCTATTCGGTTATTTCGTTATACTTAAGCACCTAATTTTTATACTTTCTTATCTTGAAACTAAGGCTCGGAGCGTCTTTATTCTCACATCATTGTGTTGACAACAAAAGGACTAATGTATATCATATGACTAAATAAACAATTTTAGTCACACAGTACATAAGGAGGTATAAATTTGGCTACCGCTTTCTCCAACAACGAAAAAGAAATAATTAGAGGAAAACTGCAACAGGCTGCAAAGGAATGCCTCGGGAAGTATGGCGTTAGGAAAACGACCGTCGATCACCTTGTCCAAATAGCTGGCATATCAAAGGGTGCCTTTTATAAATTTTATCCCAAGAAAGAAATCCTGTTTTTTTACGTCTTAGAAGACTATCAAAAATCACTCATGAAAGAATTAGCAAACAGACTTGAGAAAGAGCTTACCATAGGAGTGGAGCAGTTCACTAATTTCATTTTTCAGTTATATCAAAATGTAAAACAATCTTTTCTGATGAATCTTATTCAACAGCAAGAATTAGAGTACCTCATGAGAAAAATCCCGCCAGACATCATAATGAACCACCACTCATTAGATGCTATGTTTATGGAGCAAGTTTTTTCTTATATAAAGATAAAAGACCATGTAAATAAGCGTGTTGTCGCAGCTTCATTAAGATCGATTTTCATGAGCATGATGTACATGGAAGAAATCGGTGAGCAAGAATTTGATGAAGTTCTAAAGCTTTTAATTAAGGGAATCGCTCTGCAAATTATAGAGGAGGTTGAGACATGAATGACGTTATTTATACAGAAAATCTAACAAAAGCATATGGGCAAACCTTTGCAGTTAATAACGTTGATTTATCTGTTGCGAAAGGCGAAATCTATGGTTTTTTAGGTTTAAACGGTGCTGGAAAAACGACAACTATCCAAATGCTATTAGGTATGATCACACCTACTTCTGGAAAATGCTACCTCAATGGAGAAAAAGTTCATTCTAAAAATAAGGACATTTGGCGTCATGTCGGTTATATGGTGGAAACACCCTATTCCTATCCAGAGTTAACGGTAAGAGAAAACCTTGACGTTATCTGCAAACTAAGAGGGATTAGAGACAAAAGTTGTGTCGATTGGATCATTAAAAACTTAAAATTAGAAGCCTACACTGCTAAAAAAACAAAACAACTATCTATGGGAAATAACCAAAGACTTGGAATAGCAAAAGCGCTACTTCACCATCCTCCTATTTTAATATTAGATGAGCCGACGAACGGATTAGACCCTGCTGGCATCGTTGAAGTTCGTCAACTTCTGAAGGAATTAGCCCAAAACAGAGGCGTAACCATTCTCATATCTAGCCATAAGTTGGATGAAATTTCAAAAATAGCTACAAATATAGCCATTATACATCAAGGGATGCTAATCAAAAAAATATCTGGTGAACAACTGGAAAAACAGTTGCACAAAACTTTGCTACTAGATGGAAAAAATAGGTTAGCAATCAAACACACTCTATTGACAGCAGGTTATAAGGTTTCTACGGATAATGAAGAAAACTCACCACTTCAAATGAAGGAAGCAAATGCAGTACATGACCCTGGGCAAATTGCTACATTACTTGTAAATGCTGGGCACCCACCAACATTACTAAAAGTAGTAGAAGAGGATTTAGAAATGTATTTTCTAAGAACCATTCGAGAATTTGGAGGCGATCAACATGAATAAACTTTTCGTCAGCATTTCCGTTGAATTTAAAAAGTTATTTCACTCAAAAATCCCTTTAATAACTTTGCTTACATTTATGCTCATACCTTTTATTGGTGGTTTTTTCATGTTCGTGTTAAAGCATCCGGATTTTGCTGAAAGCCTTGGTTTTATTTCTACCAAAGCACAAATAATGGGGTCAGCGGATTGGTCCTCTTATCTTAGCTTACTTGCACAAGCAATTTCCATTGGCGGATTAATTATTTTTGGTTTTATTATAAGTTGGATCTATGGCAGAGAATACTCCGATCGAACGATAAAAGATTTATTAGCACTACCACTATCTAGAAGTACCATTGTATTGGCAAAGTTTTTAACAGCCTTTATTTGGTGTCTTATCTTATCTTTATTTGTTTTATTGGTTGGACTACTTGTAGGAATGATGCTTGATTTACCGCAAGGATCAAAGGAAATAGTAACTCAAGGCATCATCGTCTTTGGTCTTTGTGCCACATTGACCGTACTTCTTTCTACACCAGTCGCTTTTGTTGCAAGTATTGGTCGCGGATACTTATCCCCCCTTGGATTTATGATTTTCACACTCATCTTAGCACAAATAGTTGCAGTAGCAGGATACGGTGCGTATTTCCCTTGGTCTATCCCAGCCCTTGCTAGTGGAGCAGCTGGCAACAAAGCATATATCGTTGAAGAAATCAGTTTAATTATTTTACTTTTCACTAGTGCGTTTGGATTGCTAAGTACGATGCTTTGGTGGCGATTAGCAGATCAATGCTGATAAAAACGCTTCTTTGACAACTGTGCTTATGTAAATACGTAGAAAAACTTAACTTATCGCTAAATCTTATGAGATAAAGAAATCACGGTAAGGAGACGAACAGTGATGATTTATCTTAGGAAAATGAAGTTAAGTCACCTAAGGGGTGGGTGGGGAGCAGACATGGCTATTAAATTAATTCCTTATCCCAAGGACCTTATTTTATACTTTGTCACTAGCGTTGCATTAATTAAATCTGATGATTAAAAATACTAAAAATGTTCAAAAATTAGTGTTCATACAACAAAAAAATCCTTTACAATGGAAGTACAGGTGGTTCCTGTCCAAATCCAAAAGTAAAGGATAACTGCATGGACAAGAATACACTAAAATCATCATTTGGTAAATGGGTTTCACCTATAAATACGAAAAAACTATATGAACAAGTAGAAGAAAATAAACAAGATTACTACACAAAAAAACTGACAACGGAAGCGTATATAAAGTTGCTGTTACTTGCTCAATTACAAGGATTTGAGAGCTTGGAAGAGATGAGCGATGCACTAATAGATGGTGAACTTCAGAAAGTATTGGGGTTTGAATCGATTAGCCCATCGCAACTTTCAAGGAAGAACAATGAAATGAATCCAGCCATCCTTTCCCATTTATTCTTTGATCTTGCATACAAAATCAAAGGTCTCCAATTTAAAAATGGGAAATACATGCCATTAAAAATCATTGATTCTAGCACGCTTCCATTAAACTTAACGAATCATAAGTGGGCGAAATTCCGTAAAACAAAAGCAGGAGTTAAGCTACATTTACGACTTGTATTTATGGATAAGGGCACCGTCTATCCTGAAAAAACTGTGATTACAACAGCCAAAGAACATGACAGAAATCAACTGGAAGTTCTCGTAGATGACAAAGAAGCCATGTATGTGTTTGACCGTGGATATGTTGACTATGAACGATTTGACCGAATGACGGATGAAGGCTACTTTTTCGTGTCCAGACTAAAGAAAAACGCCGTCATTCGTGAAGTAGAATCATTTTCTGTACCTAAAGATGCTACAGCTTTATCCGACAAGATGGTTTACATCGGTTCGACGCAAAATCGCACAGAGAATGTATTCCGTCTACTTGAAGTAGTGGATACAAAGGGGAACATTTTGCGATTAATTACTAACCGTTTCGATCTAAATTCCGAAGAGATTAGTGAAATTTACCGTCAACGGTGGGCCATAGAGCTATTTTTCAAATGGCTCAAACAGCATGTAGAGATCAAACACTTTTATGGTATGAGCGAAACTGCCATTCAAAATCAAATCTTCCTTGCGCTCATTGCTTACTGTTTACATGTACTTATCCAGTTAGAGATGAGGAGTAAGAAGTCCTTACTCCGAATTAGCCGCTGGTTAAATAAAGTGCTGTGGAAACCTGCGTACATCTGGATCCGCAGATTTGACGATAGATCTATTCCGTAAATACATACACTGTCGTTGTTGCTAACAGTTTAATTGTATAATTTTTCCAAATGGACAGCCCACCTTTGCTTAGGTAATGTCTTATTGGCAAAAAATCTTGTGCAAATGATTACTGAATTTTCAAACTAATTTTATGCAACGCTAGTGATACTTTGTATAAGATAAACTCTATTTACACTTATTTAACCATTGATTTTAGACATTTTTTAAGAATCTAAAAGTTATAAAGAAAAAGTTTTTTATGATAGTTAGTGGTCTAAATGGGAACCATTGTAATTTCTTGTTTCTAAACAGTCGCTCAAAACCAATTTAAGGTACTGTTTTATCTCTTATTTAAAGTTTTCAATTACGTTAACTCTCTAATAGGAAATCTTACAGTACCAAATATTAACGTTAAAAAACCTTATTGCTTAGATTCTGATTTTTTCTTTTTTTCCTCCTCTTTCACTCTTTCCGCCTGTATTAATAACCTTTCTCTGTCTGTTGGATACGGGTGACAGGTGAATAAAGTAGCTAAATCCCGATTTTTTTGAATTTCAAGTGGGTCCGTTTCATCAGGAGCAACCACTTGTTGACTGTACACACGATAAGTTAACGTATCGGTCATAGTATGGATATAGAAAATGTCACCATCGTTTAATTCATCGACATTACGAAACATGGCTTTCGTTCCCATACCTCGGTGCCCCGCTAAGACGGTATGATTGCTCTCACCACCAACTGGCAATGATGAGCCTTCAATTTGCCCAATCCCTTTATCAAGGGTTTCTTCTGTAGCTCCTAAAAAAATTGGAATCATCTCTCCAAGTTTTGGAATTTCGATAGCCGCAAACACTTCATCGTCGTCTATTCCAAGACAATTTTTAAATTCAGCCAGCTTTTCTTCATTATCAAGAAATGGATCACGAAAACCTGAACTATCATAAAAGATTTCTTTATTACATGCAGAAGCTTTTTCCATAAGCTTGTTTATTTCCTCTTCGGGTTTTTCTTCTAAGTCAGCCTGAAATTGATCAACTTGTTGTTTTTGTAAGTAACTGTTGACGAGTTTGGCTGCATGCGGATATAAAAAAATCAGAATACCTGCTACAAATAATAAGATGATTGCTTTTTTTCCCTTCATGAGCCTTCCACCTTATTCTTTTTTTTACGACGTTTCAACCACCAAACAAGAATTAAAATTACTAATAGGCCTGCACCACCTGCAATATACCAATAGTTAAACGTATCGGTTACTTCTTCTGTTTCTTTCGCCTTTGATTCATCATAGGGTACTCGCTTTCCTTTCACTAGCATCCGGTGAGTATTCAACATATAAGGTTCACATGTTAATAATGTCATGTATTCTTCATTATCTTCTGTCTGTAGCCACTGCGTTTCATGTGGAAGAACAATTTCTACATCATACACTTCATAAGCATATTTTTCGTTCAACACATTAACATAGAATTGATCTCCTTTGCCAAGCTCATCTAAATTACGAAATAATTTCGCACTAGGCAGACCTCGATGAGCGGTGAGTACGCTGTGAGTCCCTTTTTCTCCTGTAGGTAAGGAAGAATTCTCCATATGCCCCACACCACGTGATAATACATCTTCCCCAGTGCCATGATAAATAGGCAGGTTTGAACCTATTTTAGGAATCTCGATACTTCCAATTGCTGGGTCAATATTTAGTGCATCGTAATAACTTTTATTTCCAGCTGCCTTATTTCCCTCCGCCCCTTCTTCTGAGAAAGGATCAACAAAATCGACTTCGGAATTCTCCAATTTTTTATTATGTTCAGCTGCTTTCTTTTTTTCTTGTTTAATTTCCTCTTCATCCATGTTTTCAACTGTCTCAGCATATTCTTTTACTACAGATTGATGTACTTGTGTCGATAAAATGTTACTTATTATAGGATAGGAAAAGACACCCAATCCAACTAAAAATATGATAATAATTATTACTCGCTTCATCATTTTCCCTTCCTATCGTAAATAAATTTTATACTATTGAATGTATTTCACTACAATGGAAATTATGTTTAGCTTATAGATCAAAAAAAATTAAAAAAAATGATTATTCCTTAGAAAAATATGTAACATGGAAAATAGGAGAAAGAATAATTCTCTCTCCTATTCAACCATTCTTCTAACTAAGCAATAGCTTCTAGCTTTCTACGACGGAAATATAGTGCAAGCGCCATTCCCATTAACGTTAAACCAATAAGTGTGAAAATAATCGTTCCAATACCACCTGTTGTTGGTAGTTCCCAAAGTGACTTCGAGTTTTCAACTTCATAACTCAACTCTTTATTATTTTCTACTTTTACTTCTACAGGTTTTGATAGTAAACGATATGGCTTTTCTTCACCATTTTCTGTAGTATACGTGGGTGCTTTTGTTTCATGAAGCTGATACGTTCCTGGTGTGAGACCAGTAATAGAGAATGTACCATCTTCTCCAGTTACTAAGTTTTCTAATTTGCCATTGAATGCTTCTCCGTTTACTTTAACGACTTCTCCAGCATTAGATGTGTCAATGACATTACCATCCATATCTGTTAATTTAAACTCTGCACCTTTTAGTTTTACATTGTTATCAGAAGCATCCACTTTAATAACGTCTATACCACCTTCTGTAGGTACTACTACTGGTGGTTCTTCTGGATTTGGTGGTTCTATTGGTTCTCCTGGTTCATTTGGTTCATCTGGATCTTCTGGATCGTATGGCTCGTATGGGTCAGGATTGTCTGGATCAGCTGGTCTTGTGTAAGATCCTTTATTGTTATTGAAATGAAGATCAGCCGTATTTTCAATGCCGATTTCGCCTTCTTTTAATTCGGCATCCGGTTTAATTTTTGCTGTAAACGTAATTTTAACGTCCTCACCAGGGGTTAATTGACTCGGATCTTTAATTTCCCAAATTAATGTTTGGCCTTTTTGCTTAAAATCAACATTGGATTTATTTGTACCTTCAATCTTCCATCCACCATCAATACTACCTTCAGAAACAAACTCTAGACGTTCATCTAAAGTATCTGTCACACCAAGTGCTTTATATTTGTTAATATCTTTTGGTGTTTTAATTGTAAGGTTGTACTTATATTCTTTATTACGATCAAAATCCAATTTCTTTTCGCCATTAGCATCCTTGTCAATTTCAGGAGTATTATAGTTTGTTACTACTCCATTTTCATCGACAATTCCATCGACTGTCGTCCACTCTACTACTATATCTTGTAAATTTTCTCCAGCTTTTTTAACTTCAAATGGAATTCTGGTTGTATTTAATGCATATCCTTCTGGAGCTTTCGTCTCTTGGAAATAATACTTTCCTTGTGCTAAACCATCCACTTTAATTTTTCCAGCTTCATTTGTTGTTAGTTCCCCAATCTCATTTCCTTCTTTATCTACAGCAAGGGTACCGTCTTCGTTATATAAGATAAAACTTACACCTGGTAGTGGATTTCCATCTTCATCCTTTTTCACTATTTCCACAGCAGAACGAACGGTTTCATTTTTTGGATATACATGGACATCGTAATTTAATGTAGTGCGATCTTTGTTCGTCATTGGGATATCAACAAAAAATGGATCTGGATTTAAAATAACATTTGCAGGTCCATCTGTTTCAGTAACTTCATAACGACCTAGCTCTAATTCATCTGCTTTGGTGAAAACGACTATTCCATCTTCGCCAGTTTGTTTTTCAATCGTTTTTCCATCAGCTACCTCTGTCCACTTATCTGTTTCCGAATTATATTGATGTGTTTGTTTTAACGTAAATGTTACCCCTTCAACTGGATCTCCTTCTGCATTTTGGCCAGGTAAACCTGTTCCATCTTCACCAGGTGCTGTTCCAGGTTCTTGTTCGAACTTATGAATTGTTAATGACGGATTGTCCTCATCCCCTTTTATTTCCTTGGCAAATGCTGCCTGTGGAAGTAACAAGGATACAATTAAAGTAAAGATTAATGCGATGTTTATTTTCTTTTTTTTCGTTACGTTCATTTAACTTCTCCTCTCATTAATCACACATGAATAATCTTATTTTGATGTTTATAAACATATATAGCTTTAAAATACATCATTACCTTAAAGCGTATTTTCCGTAGATGTTATTTGTTCTTTGGATGTTTGATCTCTTCTTTTTTTTCGTATAAACAGGAGAATGGCTACTAACATTAGCCCAACACCCGATCCATAAAATAGTAACGTTCCAATCCCACCAGTGTCTGGCAAAATCCAACCGTTTTTACTATTTTCTACTTCAATCTCTTCATGAAGGTTTTCGGCAGAAATTTCTACATGGATAGGATTATTTAGCAAACGGTAACCTTCTGGAGCCTTTGTTTCTGTTAGTTCATACTCCCCCCACGACAATTCTTTAAATTCTGCTATACCCGCTTCATTCGTTTCTTGAGATTCTACTATTTCTCCATTAGCATTTTTTAATTCAAAAGTCGCTCCTTGTAAAGTTTCACCGTTTTCATCCACTTTTTGAACCGTTAATGTTCCGAGTTCTTGCTTGTATATATAACGGACAGTCTGCGGATCTTTTTGGAACTTTCCAGTTGCCGGAGCACCTTCCTCGTCTACTTTTACAAATGTATATCCTGAAATATCCTTTTGCTTCGTCGTGTATGTGTCACCAAGTTTACCAGTGAAAATTTCATTGGAGGCTATCTTATTGCCTTCTTCATCCACATATTCTGCAGTGACATCACCAGCAATCAGATCCGTTTCTTTCACGTAACCAAACCAAACCTTTTCTATTGGATTATCTGCTTTTAAACTTACACGTGTTGGGTTTTCACCTACATGCAATGTATAATCAGTCACATCATTTGCTGTTACTTGATACGTTTCATTAAACTTTAATTCTTGCTGATCATTTTCTTGATGGGCTTCTTCATAAAATTGCTCTGCTAAGGATGGATCAGAAACGACATTACCATTCTGGTCAATCGGATCTCCGTCCACATTTACACGATAACCCTTTTTAATAATTTTTCCTTTATCAATTCCTGCTTCTGGAATTGGAAATGGTTTTGTTTGCGGGTCGCCATTTGGATCCGTATAATTTAGCGGTGTATCTTTGTTCGTTGGATATCGTTCATTTCCTTTTGGGTTTTTATCCCAATCAATAGTCACCTTGTACTTTAACGTGTACGTTTCATTCTCCTTAATATCACCTATATCCCAAGTAAACGTTTCTTTTGCTTCATTCCAATTTACTTCTCCATGACTTGCTGAAAAGTTTTTGCCACTGTAACTGCCATCTTTTACGAGGTTGAACATGTCTCCCATTGGGTCAGTTACAACACTATTACTTGCTGCATAGTGCGACAAATCTGCACTAATTTCAGTAAAAATCTGTTGTAATTCATCTTCCGTTCCTTCATAGTAACCTCTGTTTTGGCTATTTTTTAATACATATATTGCTTCTTCGTAATCGCCCACATCTATGCCGATGGAATATATATCGTTGCCAGAAGTCATAATCTGAACTGCTTCAGAAAGAGTTGCAATTCCATTTGTTCTGACTCTGAACCCATCAAGCCAATATGATTCCCATCCTAAGTAGTAAGATGCTCCAGAACCAATTAGTTCATTATAATTAAAATCAGAGAGCATAAAGTTATATCTATTATTCGGCCATGTATACCCCTCTGCCTTCCCCGCTCTAAAACTAAAGGTCGGTTCACCATCACTTAAAAGGACAATCGTTTTTCTGTCTGCATTACTTCTATTCAGTAATTGTTTTGCTTTATGGAGACCTGCCTGGATATTCGTTGCTCCATCTGGTCCTCCAGTTACACGGATTCGTTCAATCGCCCTTTTCAATACTTGTTTTTCGCTATGGCCTTTAAAATCCACATGTCTGTCTGCTTCTGTACCAAACGGCACTAACGCTATTCTAGTCGTTGCATCTTCTGTTAAAAGATTTTCAACAAACTGTTGTGCAGCCTGTTTAGCTTTATGAACACGACTCCCATACATCGTATTAGAACGATCAAATAATAAAACAACATCTGATTTTTGTTTTAAATTTTTTCCTTGAGCCGTTAATTCTATCTCCCATTCTCCATACTCATCAGTTGATTTTGCCTCTTTTAATAACTTTAATGAGCCTGGATTTGGCCAGTTTGTATTTATTTTTGCCATATATTTTGCAGGTGTAGTATACGATGGATACTGCTGTTGCTGCCCCTGTTGTTTTATAGAATCTTTATTTTCAGCTTCTGGTTTTACTGCTTCTTTTTTATTTTTTTCTTTTTCTTCATTCTTTTCTTTTTCTACTTTATTTTCCGATGTTTCTTTGTTCTGTTTTTTCTTCTCAGGTTTCGAACTATCCGGTACTTCCTTTACTTGAAATGAATAATCCTCTTCGAATACTACATTTCCATCTAACTTTCCAGTAATAGCTAAAGCGTTATGAGATTGTTCCAGATTACTTAAAACAAACGCTATTTGTTGCTCGGGTACACCTTTTTCCCCTTTAAGCGTTAACACGTGTTTTTTAGCATTGTAATCTAAAGTAGCTCCTTGTTGTATAGAACGCGTCTTTTCCTCATCATACGTAGCCCCTTTTGGCAGTTTGATTTCAAGCATACGAAATGTGGAAAATTCCGCCTGAACTTGCACAACTACACCCTCTGTAGTTGCCTCCTGATTTGTAAGAATATCTAAGTACGGATCTTTATCGTCTACCTCACCTCCAACTATTGTAGATGTAAACCCTTGTAGCACGAGTACCATAACAATAAAAAACAAAACTACTTTTTTACGAAGAGTTTTTAGTATCAATCTGTTCCCTTCCCTCCTTTCCATTCCTGAAATATTCTAAAGACTTGTTCTAAACAAATAGTAAACATTTCTAAATATTAAATCCTCTACACTTTCATCTCCATTTAAAAAATAAGCGTTAAAAAGCCCTACCTAATGATAGGTAAGGCTTTTTAACGCTTATGATTAATCTTTAATTTGAAAAATATGTTTCCGTATTGTAAAAAAAACTTAACTTATCGCCAAATCTTTATAACGAAAACCGTAGTTTTGCTTATACTATAAACCCCAAAATTTTATGCTTTCCTATAATGTAAAGAAAAAAATGTTTTTCAGGTAAAAGTTAATTAATTGATCTTTTAAGGCCATATGTTTCTGGGGTAATATCATTAACTTTTGGGATTCGACGTAATTCTGATAAGATCAACCACACAAATGAAATGGAGAGCATACCGACACCTCCGATAGCAAATATAATTTGCCCACCGAAAACAGATCCTAGTGTACCACCAATTAAAAAACCTAGAGGCATCGTTATAGAAGACAAGCTTGTAATAACTGAAAAAACCCTTGCTAGTAGTGAACTTGGAATAATACGTTGCCCTGTTGCTGATAGTAGTACTTGTGTAGCACCAAGTGGTATCAGTGATATTCCATACACAATGACAGCGGGTATATCCCATGGAAGAAATGCAGAACTTATCCAAAGTAAGGCACTAAACAAATAAGTTACAATCATCGTCTTGCCTAGTGGAAAAGCACCGACAACGGAGCTTAATAGTGCTCCAATTAAGAATCCAGCAGAAAATGCACCCATAAGAAATCCATAGGTAGTAGATCCTCCACGAAAATCTGCGTAGACAGGCATTACCGCCAAAGCGATACCGAAAGAAAAGTTAGCAATAATGGTAGCAATAAAAAACTTACTTATAATGGATTGAAAAACATACTGGAATCCTTCCTTTAGGTCTTTTCCATACTTTTGAAACGCCTCCGTCAGTTTTTGTTTTTCTTGTTTTTCTTTTTCATACGTTTTTAAGACGGGCAATGTCCAAAATAAAAGCAGCGCCACCATAAAAACAATAGAATCTAACAAATAAATGCTAACAGCACCAACTATACTTATAAGTACTCCAGCAATGCCATTAAATGTCATATCAATACCCTGATTAGCAAAAGAAAAAAGAGAATTACCTTTCACCAACTCATTTTGCTTCAATAACTTTGGCAATGCAACCATTTGAGCTGGATACGAGAATTGTTGAATGCAAGATATAACTGGCATAATGATAAGTACCATCCAGACATTTAAATCTCCGGTGTAGTGAGCGATTGGTATAATAAGCACAAGTATAATTTGACATACTTGTGTGATTATTAAAGTTTTTCGCAAAGACCAGCGATCGATAAATGGTCCAGCCAGAAATTGAAAAACATCCGGAATTCTTGTCAAAAACCCAGCTAATCCAGTATAAAACGCTGAATGACTTAACTCATACACCAACCACATTGCTGCAATAGCATACATACTATCACCAATATTTGAAACGATCTTCCCTAAGAAAAGCTTGGTAAACGATTTGTTTTTTAAAAGTATCCACATCGAAAAAACCCATTTCTACTAATAAAATGAACCTTCGATCAGTGGTATTTCCCCCCACTAACTGAAGTAAAACCATTACTAAAATTATAGTCTCCCTTAAAAAAGAAATAATATTTTTTAAGGACGATGAATTACTCCCCACTACCCATGTTTTTATAAATAGAATATTTCATAGAGAATATCTTTTTATAAATCCAAGGTTGTCTACTCTATTAAATGATCCCAAAGCCATTGCTCAGGATTTTTAGCGATCCATTCTTCTCCTTGTGCAAATAAGTGTTGTAGAAAGGTGGACTGAGATAATGCGTTGGGATCAAGACTATCTCCAACCATGAAACGAACTTTGTTTTCCTCTTCATTCCAAATAGAACCCAGAGGATATACTTTTGCTGACAGACGCTTGGCAAGCACATAAACACCAATTGGTGCTTTAAATGTCCCACCTAAGAAGGGCACTTCCTCTTCTTCTTGATTAATACCATATGAAAACTCTGGGAAAATAATACCCGTTGCTCCCCTCATAATAGCTTTAGTAAATTTTAAAGGGCTTGTATGTGAAGGTACAGGAACCATATCTATGGAATCACTGTATGATGCTTCAAGATATGTAGACATCCATTGCTGAATGATATCTATTTCATCACTATTTACGAGTATTGTTGTTTTATCGAAATAACGTGTAACTAACGGCATGGACATCGTATGCATACCCATATGAAATGGAGCAATGATAATACGATTTTTAGAATGAGCGGGTTCTATCGATTTTAATAATCGATCACTCTCCGGTTCAATGATCTGATCATATTGTTTGTTGTATAGGGACAAGGACAAGTAGGTCCAAGCAGATTTTCTTTTTTCTGCAAATAAACTATAAGCATGACTAATTTCCTCAGCGCTTTGGTTCAAAGCGGGAAATGACTTGATCACAGGTACATATTTCAATGGATTTAGTGTATTCGAATTCATGTCTGTTTCAACAATGGTTTTCAAAAAAAGATCTGCTAATTGTTGCTCTTCTTTTTTTTGAAAGGGGATATTCTTTAAAATAGAGTGAAATTGCAACAAATTATTAAAGTTTAAGATTGACATGTTATGACCTCCTTCTTTTTTTAAGAGATAAGAAAGTATAAAAGATGCTATGGGATAACCAAATAACCCAATGAGCCACGTTCAGCTCCATCGCCCTGCAACTAGGCAACTTCACGAATCGCCCTACGCTAAGTCATCATCGGTTCGTGCTAATAGGAAGGAAGACTAAAAACGGGCTTGCCTTAGTGCATCGACATACCTCTGTTTTAGTGGCATGATTCCTAAAACTTTAGTTGATTCGCTCCACTCGCTACGTTGCTAAACGGGCGCCCTGAGCCTTTGTTCACTAAAAGAAATTACATACACTTTACTATACACAGTCAAGCATACTTAAACTTATTTCATAAAACTAGGATAGGACTTTGGTATATTCGCACACCAATCACAATTTTCATTACGTGAACCTGGTCTCCATTTGAATTTTCCAGTTTCTAAATCAAAATCACCCATTCCATTCACAAGTAAAGGCCTTGTTAAATTAGTAATAACAGCTACTGTATCCGAGATGATAAAACTTACAAGAATTTGTATCAGCGGATTAAAAGAACCAGAAATGCCACGGATATGTTGATAAACACTATGCATATCTTTTCTCTCCACCAGCGAATCGTAACATTTCCAACACCCAGTTACTCCCGGAATTACAGTTGTACCTGTACTAGTAGAATGACCATGATAGCCACCTCCAACAATATGCGCAATATTGTTCTTTGTAAGATGGGGCGTGATCCAATCAGCTAATGTATCTACAGAAGGCTCATCGGCACATAATATAACAACCGAGCATGTTTTAAGTTTTTCTAAAATGTTTGCAGAAATATCTTGGGTGATAGGGTCATGCACAGTTTCTATTAACGTTCCATATCGATGATGTAATATATTTTTTAAAACGTTTACTTTCAATTCACCAACAGTGTTTTTAGGATACAATGATTGATGAGTTAAATTGTGAGTGCTTACATTATCATGATCAATTAGAATTAGGGAGGGAATTCCCATTGCCGCTAACTCATGAGCAACTCTGCTTCCAACGCCTCCCACACCAATGATTCCTACTCGGCTTGAACACCATGCTCGTTCACTGTCTAATAGCTGATCAAGCGAGGATGTTTGTGCAGCAAGATAACTCCACAATCTACTTTCTCCTGTTAAATTCCAAGGTTGATTACCAGTTAACAAGATTTTATCATTTACTAGAGTTTGTAATGTTTCTACTAGCATTTCTTTTGTAATTTCATTTTGTTCTCCCCAAACGAGAAGTTCTTCAAAATTTCGCGGCTGTTGTAAATAGGTTAAAAAATTTATAAATACACTCATACTTTCATATACAATGGTTTCTGAACGGTTTAACAATCTACAGATAATTTGTCCCTGTTCCGTTTCTTCTACCTGAACATCAGGCTGTTTTAACCAATATGTCGACACTACAATCCCCCCGTAAAAAGAAGCCAATTCATTTGTAGAATTGGCTTCTTCACTTTAACTAGCATTTTTTTGTCCCAGAAGTATAGCGATCCACGCACTTAATCATTTCTACCACCACCTTGTTATTATTCATAGAAATTATAATATATTAGAAAAAAATAGTCAAATTTGATTTTTTTGTTAATTTATCTTTAATTTTTAGATTTTTAACTTTACAATTATGAAAAAGATATTGTTTCAAATTGCTATACCGTTTAGCTGAATAACCACTTATTTACACCTATTAAACATTTTTCATATAGTAAAGACGGGTCCATAAGATAGTTTTAACCACGAATAAAACGATTCTTCACAGATTACATATCATTTTATTTTATGTTATACTCCTTTGCATTTTCTAAACATTTATTTAAAATGCCGTAGAACAGCTTGACTATCGACAAGTTTTTATGGCGGTGGCTATTATTTTGTTTATACTATAAAACCTGAAAACAGTGTAAAAAAATAGAGAATTTGTGCTTCCTTTTCATACTATTCCCCTCTGAACATTAATGAGAAAATACTTTTCTGCCTGACTTCCATGAGTTGTACCATCCAACAATATCATTGTTTGGGAGCACTCCTACTTCAGTTTTTAAGTAGCTTTTCAAATATTCATACTGTTGATGCACATGCGCAGGATTGTTTTCAAGTGCATAAATTTTCATTAAAGCAAAATGAGCACTTTCTGTTTCTGGGATAATTTTACATATATAACTATACCATAGTTTTGCTTCAGCCATATTTTGATTCTTTTGATAAAATGCCGCAATCTCCAAAGCTTTCGTCAACCAAATCTGCTCCCAATAATATCGTTCTGACTCTGCCCACCAAAAGTCATATCCCTGTAGATATGCACCTCTGTATAAGAACAATACTTGAATATAATTATTAACGGATGTTTCATTCAAAGATGGTAGCGTTTTAATTTGTTCTTTCCATTCTTCAAAATCTAAAATAATATTCTCTGTTTCTAAAACGTAGCCATCAGAAACATTTTGTAATCTCAAATGTCTATGATACTTTCTCAGTGTTTTTCTTACGTAATAAATTGTTGTATACAACAATGAATTGGCTCTTTCTAATGCTAGGTCAGGCCAAAGTAGCTCAATTAAAAATGATTTTCTGACCATTTTCCCTCTATGATGTAATAAATATAAAAATAATTCCGCTGCTTTTTTCGTTCTCCAGGCAACAAATTCACGTTTCCCTTTAACCGATTCAACCGAGAATTGACCGAGCACATTTACATAAAGTGGTGAATTTTTTTCAATTGTAGATGACTGTAAATTATTATCTATTCGTTCAACTGTTTTTTTCAAACGTTCAGGTGGAATTGGCTTAACTAGATAATCGATTGCATTAAGCTCAAATG
Source organism: Virgibacillus dokdonensis (assembly GCF_900166595.1). Taxonomy (NCBI): domain Bacteria; kingdom Bacillati; phylum Bacillota; class Bacilli; order Caryophanales; family Bacillaceae; genus Virgibacillus; species Virgibacillus dokdonensis. The sequence continues at coordinate 3,066,572 of NZ_LT745763.1, forward strand.
CCTTTACAGCATATTTATCATAAGCAGTCACAAAAACAATAAGTAAGTTTGGCTTATCTTTTAAAACTTTTTCAGCCAAACGAATACCATTCATTTCCGGCAACCCTATATCTAAAAATATTACGTCCACGTCCTCTTTAAGAATAGTTTTATGTGCATGGATAGGATTAGTTATTTTACCAATAACATACATTTTACTAATCTTTTTGAGCTGTTGTTCCAAATAGTCTAAAGCCGATTGTTCATCATCCACAATAATAGCCTTCATAATAATTCCTCCATCCATTCAAATTATTTTCACCATTTCCATACTTTATCAACGATTTCTAAACAAAAACTAAAATGTAAGCGTTCAACCAGTTATATAGTCCTAGTTAAATAGCATTATTTACTAATTATATATACAAAAAATAGTTAATAAGGACCATATCGGTTTTAACAGCAAAACTTGTTCTAACAGCATTAAACTTTTTAAAAACATCCTGAACGAAGTAAGCAACTGTTGAAAAACATTTATAAAACTTGTCAACACTGAAGTAGTGGATGCGTTTTAAAAACTTCACTTGATAAATTACCTGTCATGAAAATAATATGCGAGAATGGATAAAGAATATTATAATTTTTTAGATTTAAATTTGGTGAGATGAGATAGATTTTTAAAAAAATGAAGAATCCTGAGGGTAGAAATATATATAAAGGTTTTGTACAATTTTTAAATAATGATAGAATTTTACTAGCAACATATATAAGGCGAATATGCCGTATGAAACTGAAGCTTTATTATGGATACAGTTTCTAAAAACAACCTTGCTCATCTGTTAATTTGGATGAATTGCCAAGGATGTCCACTAGAGGTTTTTCTTTTTATTACATTATTTTGAGCTTTCGACGTCATTATCTTTCCTCCTAGGCACATTTATAATCCTTTACCCTAATAGGTGTTTATGGAAACTTTTAGTAAACTTAAATAAACGAAACATACAGTAAGAGTTTTCATCTAACTCCTACTGTATGTTTCGTTAAACCCATTGAGCAACATTCGTACCATGAATATTACCATTTATATAGGCTTGTTTATGCTTTCTTATAGTAGAAACAAAAAAACATCCAAACTTCGCTTATTACAAGTCTGGATGCTTTTCTACCATTTTATTATTTATTATACGCAACTCGATTAATATTCATTAACTGACGAACACTTACGTTATCCGTAATACTGCTTCCACCAATTGCACCACAGCCCAGTGTTAGGGATGGAGCTAGATTTGTAGAAAAACCAATTCCCCCAAATGTTCCCGGTGTATTAATCAAAATACGAGAGGCTTTCATACGTAAACCAAAATCTTCTACTAACTCATCATTTGTTGTGTGCAACATAGCTGTATGTCCTGCACCTTCATTTTCTAAAATGGTATTACATGTTGTAACACCTTCATCCCAATCATTTACCGTGTACATTGCTAGAATTGGGGTTAACTTTTCACGTGAGTACGGATTATCAGGTCCTATTGTCGTTTCCTCTGAAATAAGCACACTTGTATCTGCAGGAATGATAATCCCACATAGATTAGCAACTTCTGTAACGGCTTTACCTACAATTTGTGGGTTCATGGTGCCATTTTCTCGCATGATAAAGTGAGATACTTTTTCTGATTCTTCCTGGTTCATAAAATAAGCTTTACGCTTTTTCAATTCCTTTACAACTTCTTCTTTTATACCTTTCTCAACAATAATGGATTGTTCTGAAGCGCAAATCGTACCATTATCAAATGTCTTACTCGTAATAATCCGATCGATTGCTTCTTCGATATGAGCTGATTTTTCAATGAAAGCTGGACCGTTACCAGGCCCCACCCCAATTGCTGGGTTACCTGAAGAATAAGCAGCTTTTACCATTGGTCCACCACCAGTTGCCAAAATTAATGCTGTATCATCGTGTTGCATTAATGCTTGTGTTCCTTCTAAGCTTGGCGACTCAATTACTTGAACTAAACCTTTTGGTGCTCCAGCGTTCACTGCTGCTTCTTCCACAACGCGTGCAGCTTCAACAATACAGTTGACAGCTTTTGGATGTGGTGATAATACAATGGCATTTCTTGTTTTTAATGCCACTAGTGTTTTAAAAATAACCGTAGATGTTGGATTGGTAACCGGTACAAGTGCTGCAATTACTCCCATTGGCACGCCTATTTCAATCACTTTATTCATTTCATCTCGATTAATAACGCCTACGGTTGGTTCATCTTTAATGCTCTCGTATACTTGCTCACTAGCGAATAAGTTTTTCGTCGTTTTATCTTTCACATTACCGAATCCTGTTTCAGTATGTGCTTTATATGCTAAGTCCTCTGCAGCCTCTGTTAGTCGGACAGATATAGCCTTTACTATTTCATTGACTTGTTCTTGGGTGAAACTGGCATATATATGCTGGGCGTGTTTCGCTTTTTGAATTAGCGTCTCTACCTCATATGTTTGTACAGTTTCTTGCACTAAATTTATTGCCATGTTTGACATCCCCTTTTCAATTAATTTCTATACCTCTATGATAAAGCGTTTACAAAAAAACTGTTAGGACTATTTATATTTATTTTTGGACAATTTTGATATTAGTTCATTAATTCACAAATAGATGCATGTATAAACCTAAAATCACCTCCATTATCATGTTATACTTATAATAGAAGAGATATTTCATATTTACACCCCTTCACATTGTTCCCAAAAACATGTATTCTGTATGAATTAGCATGTAGAAGTAGAGTGTTTTGTTCTAAAGATCAGGAGAACCTATAGAGAGGTGATAGCATGTGTCGTGTATTATTAGCTAGTCCCGAACACGCAGACCGTAAATTTCTAAAACAAATTTTTGCAGAACATTTTTTTAATGTCCTATTTCTTGACGATGCCTTATCTGCTGAAAAAGCATATGAACGTTCATTAGAACAACGACCTGATATGCTTATATTAGATGTCAGTGGATCGAGTGAAGAAATTTTTCAATATAAGATAAATATCGTTAAACGCCACCCAAACGTGAAAGTTATTTTAATAGACAATGAGGAAAACTTTAAACATATTCAAACAGCAATTCGTTGTGGAGCAGTTGACTACTTGGTGAAGCCATTAAAAGTCGAAGAATGTAAATCTGCCATTCATCGGGCAATTTTGGCACTAAATCAAGTATCTTTATTAGACTATGAACGTAAATCTGTTACCGATACCATTAAAGAAAGCGCCGCTCAAATGATGCAATACGTCCATGAACATTATTATGAAGAGATTAACTTGGATTCATTAGCAGCATTCATGCATTTAAATAAAAGTTATGTAAGCCGTTTTTTCAAAGAAACCGTCGGCATGTCTTTCGTAAGTTATTTACGACATTATCGGTTAGAACAAGCAAAAAAATTATTGCGCACATCCGATTTAACAGTCACAGAAGTTGCCGAACAAGTTGGCTATCTTGACTTAACCTATTTCAGTAGGATTTTTAAAAAAGAAAACAACCATACACCCAATGAATATAAGCAAATTTTTCAAGGAGAACATGTGCCAGCTGATATTGCTTTTGCAGAGGGACATCATTGAATGATGGATGCCAGTTACACAGAAGAGACACAGCTATAGGACGTGTCTCTTGCTTTATTTAAATAGCCAACCATCCTCGTGTAAAAGGATAAATAAATCTGCATCCAGAAAAGTTCGACCAATACGCTAAGTAATGATTTCTAGTTGATGATCAATTCGATGATATAGCACTTTAAAAGCTAACTTCAAGGAGAAGTATGAAGCATTTTCTAAAGTCTATGAAAAGCTTAAAAGAAGAAAACAGTATCCATTGCTATAATAATATTATAGTTGGGTGAGTGGCCAAAAACCTCCGAGATAGAGAGGAGGCTCGTGATTACTGCAGATATAGCAAATGTTATTATAGATTTTGCATCATTAGCCTTAACATTTCTAATGGTTGTAATTATGATCATGCAAAAAGAGTAATCACCCCTAGCTATCCGGCTGAGTGGGTGATTACCCTTTAAATTCACTATTATAAAACGCTGAACGCTCTTCAAAGCGGACAACTATTTATTGACGTAGGGGTACAATCACCTGCGACTTTCTTTATATACCCAAGTTATAATATAGTTATGCTTACTTATCAAAAACGGATAAAACACAGTATACTGTGCTTGAAGCATTGCCTTTTCAACAACATAGTCAACATTTAGTTCAGAAATAGCCCTTTCGCCACTCTGAACTATTTTTCTTCCATCACATCCGCCGTATCTTCTTCGTCAGCAAATAGATCAATTATTTTCCCAAAAACGTATAGTAGAAAAACAAATACCAAGCCTATGATTGTAGCTCCAATAAAATTCGTATCTAGTCGTTCAGAATAGAGGTTAAACGCATTCATATACACACTAAAAACCGTTAAGAAAATAATCCATTCCTTCAAACTGCTAGGGCCAATGTCATCCAAAGAACGAAACTTTTTATCTTTTCGATCAATGAATATCGCAATTTCAATGATTGCTACCATGAATAAGCTTAACAGTGTGAAGCCTGTAAAAAACCAGAAGTTCCCCCAGAAGTCTTCATAAAAATGAAAATCAATGAACGGTATTACTTGAGCAAGGTAAATGACAGCAAAGGAAATAACAAATGGTATGGCTATAAACAAAGTTGCTAAAATAATCACCATGACTAGTAATAGCATATTCGCCAAAATCAACCCGATATCTACTTTCTTTTTATTGTTTCCCATATTCATGCCCCTTTCATGAGAAAACTTTGAATATCGTAAAGTCTTATTGGCGATAGCTTACGTAGTTTTGCTTCCACTATAGGAAAGTTAAGATATATCACAGAGCCCCTTGTTAGCTTAAGAATAACGGCGAAATCTTTCTGCATTTTAACTTATATCTGATACGTATTTACTAACTACTTTGTTTCGTGAAGTTTCATGTTCTCTTATATTCTTCCGCCGTTTAACTGGTTTGGACGTACTGACTTTATTCCAATTAAAAAACAGTCTGTACAATGAGAAGAAACTTCTTCAACCTATCTCTGTATTAGGAAAACTTTGCTTGTCTCCAAGTTTTAGTAGTGAAAGCTGTAGTTTTTCTTATACTATAAACCTATAAACTTCTATACTTTCCTAAAGTATAAAAAAGCTTCTCCTTTGCTTAGAATACCAATTTTATAAAAGGTGGTGGGGCTACTTGCGACAATCCATTAAGAATCAACCAGATAAAATAAAGATATTGAGGTTGTAGCAACGATTATTAATGGTGAAAAAGTTTTTGATATCACTTTATCCTAGAAGTGAATTTTCCATCAGTGTGGGTTCTCTTTGATCCACACGGATAATTAAACAAAGAAGCCACCATCGTAGGCAGGCTTCTATGATGCTACTTCTAAACGAAATCTACATTTCATATAAAACAAAGCTAATTCTGAATGTACGTATCAAATACTTCGCCAAAATCCTTTTGCGTATTTTCATCATATGTTGATGTATACCATTCAAATGCAAATTTAGTAGCTTCTTCAAATTCTTTGGATATCATTCCCTCTTGAAAACGGTTATCGTTAAATAAAGATTGAGAGACTTGTAAACTATCTTTAGCAAATTTTTTCTTCCGCTCATTCGAATCTTGTATTTGCGAAATGGTTACCAATGATTTGTATAAATCTGCAATTGCTTCGCCTTCTTTTTTACTAATATCAACAGAAATTGGCATCTTGCCAATGGAGAATTTAATTTCTAAATCCAAATCCACAGTACCTGCTGTTTCTACAGATACATCGCTAATGGGATGTTGATAGTAATCATAACGATAAATGTTACGTTTACTACTTGATGCTTTTTCGCCATCAAGGTGAATTAACGCAAAGTTTGTAAAGCAATACTCATCTGATTTTGACTTAATGAGAAAGTGAATCTTCTCTCCTTTCTCATGTAAAATATAGTCATCTGACTCTGTCTTATCAAAATCCTCTGGAGAAATGATTTTTCCGATATCGCTTAAACCTAAAGCATCGCTTGCAATTTTCTTAAACATCGTTGTTGGCCTCCTCAAAATTTGTCAAAGCACTATCTCTTTCATCATAACTTATCCACACAGAAACAGAAACCTTTTTGGCAATATAGGAACGCATAAAATTATTATGGCTAAACAAAACAACGGCTTTCTAAGGGAGTTTGTCAAAATCTACTTCTATAGAACACTAAGATGCCACAAAGTAAGCTTTCAACCAGTCTGTATACGTTTTAATATTAGGAATATTAATTTGTTCCCACGGCAAATACTTCATGGCATGGGAAGTATTAAATAACACAACCTCATCATTGGAAGTAACCCATCCTCTCTCAACTAAACGTTGAAAGCCAGCCCATGTTGCTGCTCCTTCAGGCGATGAGGATATACCTTGCTTTCCAAATGATTGCTGAGACTGCTTAATTTCCTCTTGAGTTACTGCTATAGCTTTTCCACTTGACTCAGAAAGAATGGAAACAATTAATTCACCGTCAGGAGGGCTTGGGACGCGCATACCAGTAGGTGCCGAATCAACGTTTTCCGCTTGCGCTTTAAACTTCCTACCACTTTCACATGTATCAACAATTGGTTGGCACCCAGCTTCTTGTACGCTTACCATTCGAGGTAAATCTCCTTCAACAAGCCCTAATCGCTTTAATTGTTTAAATGCTCTCCACATACCTATTATTCCTGATCCTCCTCCTGTAGGATAAATAATAATGTCTGGCAATTTCCAGTTTAACTGTTCCGCTAATTCTAACCCCATTGTTTTCTTTCCCTCAGCTCTTCCTGGCTCTTTAAGTGTACCAACATTATGCCAACATTGATCAGCTTGTCCAACTGAAATAATCTTCCCTGCATCGTGAATCAACCCATCTACTAGAAAAGTGTTAGCGCCATATTGAACACATTCATCTACAATTAAACCTGGACAGTCGCTTGGTACAAATACATGTGATTCCATACCGGCATAACTAGCATATGCTGCTAGCGCAGAAGCAGCGTTACCATTTGAATTAACAGCAACTTTCTTAATTCCATATTCCTTTGCAATAGACAAAGCTGCGGAGAAACCTCTTGCTTTAAAACTCCCAGTTGGGTTCTGTTCTTCTCTTTTTACCCATAATCTTTTTGCAGGGAATTTTTTCTCAGCCTCTTTCATTCGTACAAGTGGTGTCCATCCTTCCCCTAAAGAAACAATATGCTTTTCGTCTTCTAACGGCAATAACTCCTTGTATCTCCACATCGTAGCAGATCTTTCTTTTAAGCTATCCTTTGTTAAAGTATGACCAACATGTTCCATATCATAATCTACTAAAAGTGTTCCTTCACATGTACATTTCGTTTCTTTAAGACTAAAAGCAGAAGTTTTCCCGCAATTACTACAGCTAAACCAAAACTTCATATTATTGTTCCTCCTCATTTTTATAAGGATCTTTTTGATTCGCTAATGCTATATTTCTAGTAATTGTTTTGTTTTTTAGTAGTGATTGTTACTCCTTTTTCTCAATAGCGAAACCAAATAGTAAACTAAGACAATTTTCTGTCATATAACTTTATACGCTTTGATTTTGTGGCCAATACAAATCATGCTCTTCCACTTCGGTTATTTTATTTTTCTCATCAACAAATACTACTTTTGGGTTTAATGATTTGATTTCTTCGTCAGTCATTAACCCTAAGCTTAATATGATAACAATATCACCAGGTGAAAATAAGTGAGCTGGAGGACCATTTAAACAAATCCTACCTGATAATTCTGGAGCTGGTATAGCATAAGTTTTCCATCTAGTTGCATTTCGCAAGCTTGTGACTTGAACCATTTCATACGGTTTAATATTTGCTTCTTTCATTAGTTTAGAATCGATTGTAATACTACCCACATAATCCAATTCAGCTTCTGTAACAGTTGCTCGATGAATCTTCCCTTTGCACATCATGCGATACATGATTATTCCCTCCTTTTCTTCATGGTACAATACTGTTTTTTATAAATCTATAAAGTCATAACGTCCGAACCAGTTGATAATACTAGTAATAGTAGTATTATTTTAATTAATATTGCATATAATGGAAGCTTGATGGTATGCCAAGTTTTCATTATAGTAAAGCGTAAAATATTTTCTTTTAGTGCGTCTTCAAAAAGAAAAAACAGGCTTGGTTGATGTAACGGCGTGAGAGCAACTAGAATCACGATAGTACTAAGTGAAAAGCTTAACTGCTTTATAATTTTCTGCGTTGAAAGCACTTAGTCTTTTAAAAAATGGACAGAAATGTTAAAATAAAAAAATAAATCGCATAATTTCTGTTTGCTCCATACTTCCACATAAAAATACTTATTCTCAAACTCTCCTTAGACTTAGGATATATAATTACAAGAGATAGCATTTTGTTGGATTAAAACCCTAGCAGTTCTTATTTTTATTACTAAATCTTCCAAAGAGGTGATATAATGATTATTCCATACAACCAACACCATCCCTTTGTTCATGATAGCGTTTTCGTAGCACCAGGTGCATACTTAATTGGCGATGTAACTATTGGTGAAGAATCTACTATTTGGTTTAATACCGTCTTAAGAGGGGATGAGGATGCCATTACAATAGGGGAAAAGTGCAGTATTCAAGACAATTCTACTATCCATTTGTTTAAAAATTGTCCTGTGGTTGTAGAAGATGAGGTTACAGTGGGACATAATGTTATTTTACATGGTTGTAAAATAGGTAAAAGATCCATTATTGGAATGGGATCTACCATTCTAGATGATGTAGAAATTGGCGAAGAATGCATCATAGGAGCAAATACCCTTATACCACAAGGTAAAAAAATACCTTCACGTTCCCTGGTAGTCGGATCTCCAGGTAAAATCGTTCGCGAAATAACTGCAAAGGATCTTGAGCTTATTCAATTATCCATTGATACATATGTACAAAAAGGGAAAGATTTCAAACAAATACTGAAAAAATAAACCATTGCTGTTGGGAGGTATCCCCTCCCAATACATTATGCGTCAACTTAACACTATACCACGGTTAACTCCTACAAAAGTTTTTCCATACTAAGCTTTAATATCTGTTTGGCATCTCTTACCATCGTTTCTACTAATTCCTCTACAGTAGGACAATCATCAATCAAGCCGGCTATTTGTCCACCATTAATAAAACCATTATCCAAATCGCCTACTATCGCCCCTAATTTATGGTGATCTTCGGTTGTTTTCTCTATAAACAAATTAGGGTTCTCATGATTCATTTCGAGTTCTGCCAACTTATGAACAAAGTTTGTTTTCATTAATCTACGAATATGATGATATCTTCTTCCAACAATAATTGTTGATTCATCCGTAGCATGAATAATTTTCTGTTTATAATTATCATGATAAGGTGATTCCTTCGTAGCAATAAAACGCGTTCCCATTTGTACACCTAGCGCCCCTAACGATAAAGCCGCCGCCAAACCTTTACCATCAGCAATTCCTCCCGCTGCGACAACGGGTACACTTGCTTTTTCAACAACTTGGGGAATAAGTGTCATTGTAGTACTTTCATTTAGTGCATTAATACCAGCAGCCTCATACCCTTCACAAACAATAATATCCACCCCAGCAGCTTCAGCTTTTTTGGCTTGGCTTACGGTGGAAGAGACACAGATAACCGTTATATCATGCTCTTTGAGCAATGAAACAAATGGTGCTGGGTTGCCTGCAGATAAAGAAACGACAGGAACCTTTAAGTCAATTAATTCCTGAATTAATTGTTCTGTATGCGGATGAACAGATATAGGAACATTTACACAATAAGGCTTTGATGTTCTTTTCATCATTTCTTTTATTTTTGTTAAAACCTCTTCAACTGGCATATTCCCTACACCTATTGTTCCTAAGCCACCAACATTCGAAATCGCTGCTGCAAGCCCAGGATCACTTATATTTCCCATCCCTCCCTGTAAAATAGGATAAGTAATATTTAGTCGTTCCGTTAACAAATTGCCCAATTTACTCCTCCTTCGCAATGGTTTGTTTTTGCCTTGGACAGTTATCATATCCTGCTAAATAAATCGCTCTGAAAAAAGCATTCGCTTTTGTTGCAAGAATTTGATAATACTCATTAAATAACTTCGCCGCACGTTCACCTAACCATTTCTCTGGCAATAATTCTTTTGGAATACCTGGATCGACAAACAATGATTTCCGATAGTAATGAACAAGTAAAGTTCGTTCTACAAAGCAGTCTTGGTCACTCATTTGCCCATGTTCTATTTTCATGGCATTGGCAATCATTTTTTCCTCATACGCATGAATAAACTTTTCGTATAGCATATTTATATGATCTATATCCCAACAGCTGCGTATGATTTGTTTATTCGCTTGGAAACCTTCATTTTTAGCTTCAAAAAAATAAACCTCTTCTTTAATACCGTATTTATCAATAATGTCATAAATTTGCTCTTTTAAATGATTCGGTGTAATCCAAACGCCATTGGACAGTAAGCCAAAACCACTCCAAATCAATTCTTTACGCAATTCATCGCGAATATGCCTTCTTTCTTCAGGAATGGTGTACAGTAGCGTCCGCCATTTTCCATCCCACTCCGCAGGCTCCATTCTATAAATACGACTGGCCGCTTCTTCCATTCTTTTTTTTCCACGCTCGGTCAATGAATAATAACTTTTGTTTGCTTCCTTACGACTGACAACCCATCCCTGCTTACTCATTCTAGAAACAGCTGATCTTATAGACTGTTCATTATGGTCAAATGGCTCCAATAATTTAATTAAGCTACCAACCCATATTTCATTACCGTAGTATCGAATATAGTCTCCAAATAACGTAAAAATCATTGAACGTGTGTTTGGTTTGCTTTGCACGATTATCATCCTTTGCTAGTATGAAACTGTATTATCTTCTAAATAGAATATGGGAGGAACACGTTCAATGCCTCTATTCATTCACCGATAAATTTAGGGGGTCTTTTTTCATAAAATGCGGTCAGCGCTTCGACCCGATCTTTCGTTGGAATCGTTAAGTGATATGCACTTTCTTCTATTTTTATCCCTGTTTTTAAATCCGTGTCCATCCCATGTTGAATAGCAAACTTTGCTTGCCGAATGGCGATTTGCGGCATACGCACGATAGACTTAACAAATAATTCACAGCTTTCAAAAAGTTCTTCTTGTTCCACTACTTTATGAACAAGACCATACTCCAAAGCTTCGTTAGCATAAATCTGTTTTGCCGTTAAAATAAATTCCATTGCTTTTGCTTGCCCTATTAATCTAGGAAGTAGTTGCGTACCACCAGCACCAGGTATAATCCCCATACTTGTTTCTGTTAACCCCATTGTCGCATAAGAAACAGCTATGCGAAAGTCACATGCAAGCGCAAGCTCCAACCCACCTCCCAAAGCATATCCATTTATTAACGCAATGGTCGGTTGAGGAAGATTGGCAACTTGTTCAAACACAGAGCTAATTTTTTTAACGTTACGAATAACTTCCTTGTTTCCTAATTGTCTACGTTCTTTTAAATCTGCTCCTGCACTAAAGGCCTTCTCACCACTACCTGTAATGACTACCGCCCAAATATCGTGATTCATCGACAAATCTTCTATAACACGCTCTAACTCTAGTAATGTAGAATAATTAAAGCAATTTAACACTTCAGGTCGATTTATCGTGACATAGGCAATTCGTTCTTTTGTCTTTAATAAAACGTTACTCATTTTTTCTCCCCCTAACTTACCATTTTTCAATAACTGTCGCAATTCCTTGCCCCACACCAATACACATTGTAGCAAGCGCATATTTACTATTACGACGGTTCATTTCATGTAATAAAGTCGTAAGAATTCTTGCTCCACTAGCTCCTAATGGGTGACCAAATGCAATTGAGCCTCCGTTAACATTAACTATTTCCGGATTTAATTCAAGTTGTTTCATACATGCAATCGACTGGGATGCAAACGCTTCATTCAATTCAACTAAATCTACGTTTTCTATTTGTAGATTAGCTCGTTGCAATGCTTTTTTGGATGCTTCAATAGGGCCAATACCCATGATAGAAGGCTCTACCCCCGATGTTCCACTCGCTATGTAGCGTGCCATAGGCTCCGTACCTAATTGCTCCGCTTTTTCTTTGCTCATTAATAACAACGCCGATGCCCCGTCATTTATTCCAGATGCATTACCTGCTGTAACCGTCCCTCCACCAAATAATGGTTGTAAGCTAGCTAGTTTTTCTCGAGTTGTTGCGGGGCGTGGATGTTCATCTTTATCGACAACCTTCTCTTCCCCTTTAAACATATACTTTACTGGAGTAAGTTCATCATAAAACTTATTTGTTTCTATTGCTGCTTTAGCTTTCATCTGACTAGCATAAGCAAAATCATCTTGTTCTTCTCTTGTTATTTGAAATTGTTTTGCCACATTCTCTGCCGTTTGTGGCATGGAATCAGCACCATACATTGCTTCTAGCCTTGGATTAGTGAAACGCCAGCCAATCGTAGTATCTAGTAAAATCTTATTTCCCCGTTGAAAAGCGAATTCTGATTTAGGTAAAACATACGGTGCTCTTGTCATGCTCTCTGTTCCACCAGCAATATAAATATCCCCATCTCCAACCATTATTGCGCGTGCCGCCATATGAACAGCATCCATTCCTGAACCACAAAGGCGATTTACGGTTGTACCAGTTACACGAACAGGGAGCCCAGCAAGTAGGAGAGCCATACGAGCAACGTTTCTATTTTCTTCCCCAGCACCATTTGCATTACCTAAAATCACTTCGTTAATGGCATCTATGGGTAACTTTGGCTGTCTATCAATGATCGCTTGAATGACAACCGACGCTAAATCATCTGGACGTACATATTTTAATGAACCGTTGTATCTTCCTATTGCCGTCCTTACTGCATCAACGATAACCACTTCTTTCACCTCTCACTCCCTCCTTCATAGACATAGACACCTTTTCCTGTTTTTCTTCCTAATCGCCCTGCTTTTACATACTGTTCTAAAAGCGGTGCAGGACGGTATTTATCCCCTAACTTCTGATGTAAATACCGAAGATTATGAAGTCTTGTATCTAAACCAACTAAATCTCCTAATTCAAATGGTCCCATTGGATAATTCAATCCGAGTTTAATCGCTTTATCAATTTCTTCCGGGGTACCAAGTCCTTCCTGGAGCATATAAAATGCCTCATTGCCTACTAAGCAACTAATACGACTTGTAACAAACCCAGGAAATTCTTGAATTGTCACCGTTTCTTTACCCAGTTTTTCAGCAACGTTTTCTGCTATTTTTACTGCTTCATCACTTGTTTCCAAACCACGAACAATTTCAACTAATGGCATTTTATGAACTGGATTAAAAAAATGCATAGCAATAACGAAATCGGGTTTGGTTGTGTATGAAGCTATCTCCGTTGGACTCATGGTCGACGTATTTGTAGCAAATAAACAATTTCTTGGTGCATGGCGATCAAGTATGGAAAAGATATCTTTTTTAATCTCTATTCTTTCCGGAACAGCCTCAATGATAATGATGGCATCTTTCACCGCTATTTCTAAATCTGTTTCATAACGAATGCTATCCTTTCCTGCTATCGCCTTTGCCTCTGTTATCTTTCCATTAGCTATTCCCTTTTCATACAATACATCTATCTCTTGTTTCGCTTTGACAAGGACTTCTTCTTTTACATCCACAAGCTTAACAAAATAACCACTTAATGAAGCAACATAAGCAATTCCCCTTCCCATTACCCCTGCGCCTACAACCACAAAATATCCACGCATCGAAATCTTCTCCTTTTCTGCTATTTGAAATAAAAAGCGAACTTTTCCCTAAAGGATATTCGTTCGCTTTTATTCCAAGACAGTACATATTATTCTATAGATTTAATGGATTTAACGGTTTTCTTCCTGCATAAGATAAAACACTTTTAGTTTCTGTATATAAATCTAGCGTCTCTATTCCTAGTTCACGACCAAATCCAGACTGTTTATATCCACCAAATGGAGTGCCAGGAAAAGCAGAAAACGGGCAGTTCACCATCACCACACCAGCCTGAATACGATCAGACACACGCTTTATAAGACCTTGATCTTTCGCCCAAATAGCCGCAGCCAGACCGTATTTTGTATCATTAGCTAACTGAATCACTTCTTTTTCATCTGTAAATGTCATCACAACAACGACAGGACCAAAAACTTCCTCTTGCGCAATTTTCATATCATTTGTTACATTTGTTATTACGGTTGGTGCATACCAATATCCTTCTGCAAAACCTTCTACTTTTAAGGGATGTCCCCCTGTTACAACGGTTGCACCCTCTTCCTTTGCTCCTTCTACATAACGATGGATCTTATCCAATTGTTGTTTACTAATAATCGCACCAACGTGAGACTTTTCTGACATCGGGTCATCTACAACTAGTTTCCTTGTCTTATCGAGAAAACTTTCCATAAATTCATCATACATATCTTCATGGATAAATAAGCGCGATCTTGCTTCACACGATTGACCAGTGTTGTAAAAAATACCGAAAACAGACCCGTTAACCGCCGCCTCTAAATCGGCATCTGGGAATACGATGTTGGGAGATTTTCCTCCCAACTCTAAGGTAACCCGCTTTAAGGTTTCCGAAGCTTTTGCCATAATATCCTTCCCTGTATTTGTTTCTCCTGTAAAGGCAACCTTGTCAATGCCTTCATGTTTCGTTAAATAAGCGCCAATCGTTGCACCTGATCCTGTTACTACATTAACAACCCCTTCAGGTACACCCGCTTCTGCACAAATTTCTGCTAACAAAATTGCCGTAATTGGTGTTAAACTAGCGGGCTTTAATACAATAGAACAGCCTGTTGCAATGGCAGGTGCCACTTTCCAAGCAGCCATCATCATTGGGTAATTCCAAGGTATAATTTGCGCTGCTACACCGATCGGTTCTTTCTGCGTATAATTAAAAAACTGCCCCGGAACATTATTTACCGTGCCACAATGTCCAACAATTGCCCCAGCATAAAACTCGAAATCTTCTATTGCCTGCATAACTTGACCTTGAGCTGCGGAGATGGTTTTACCACTATTCATAACTTCCATCTCAACTAATTGATGAAACCGCTCCCTCATAATCGAAGCAATGTTGTTTAATACGCGTGCGCGCTTTCCTACTGGATAACGCTTCCATTTACCATTATCAAAAGCTTCTCGAGCTGCTTCTACTGCTAAGTCTACATCTTCCAGATTTGCTTTTGGCACTTCAGCAATGACTTCACCTGTTGCAGGATTGTAAACCGTCGCCATTTCACCTGACTTAGCCTGTGTTGATTTTCCATTAATAACCATTTGGTATGTCTCACGCTTTAGCTCTTTCGCAAAAATTGGCTGTTCTGTTGTTTTTACCATTTCCAACGCTCCTTTTTTAATATCCTTTATATTTAGGGGATCGTTTATCCAAAAAGGACTGAACCCCTTCTGCATAATCTTCTGTCTTACCAGCAATTTCTTGTCCAAACGCCTCATAATCTAGCATATTATTTAAGTTCGTTTCAAAGCTTTGGTACATGTAACGCTTGATTAACCCAATTGCTTTTGTAGGCATATGAGCCAAGCGATCAACAAATGAAGTCGTTTCTGCCTCTAACTGATCTGGTGGGACTACTTTTGTTACTAGACCAACCTCCTTCGCTTCTTTTGCCGTTAGCTTCTCACCTAAAATAGCTAATTCAAGGGCTTTTGCTAAACCGACGATACGAGGCAAATAATATAAATTTCCAGAGTCTGGAATTAACCCAATATGGATAAACGCCTCCATAAATGAAGCTTGTTCCGAAGCAATTCGAAAATCACACGCCAATGCCAAGCTTAACCCAGCACCTGCTGTTGCTCCATTAATAGAAGCAATAATTGGTTTTTCCACTCGAGCAAGCTCTTTCATCATCGGTTGGTAGCGGGATTTAATAATTTCCCCTAGTTGCATCTCAGGTTGTAGGCTGCTAATATCTTCTCCAGAACAGAATGCTTTTCCGACACCAGTAATAACAAGGGCACGTATTTTATGATCCTTTCCCACGCTTTGAAATACTTCGATCATTTCTTGATTCATCGTACTTGTAAATGCATTTAATTTCTCAGGTCGATTCAAGGTTAGCCAAGCGACCTGATCCTTTTCTTCATAATGAATGGTCTGAAACATTTGCCCAACTCCTATTTCCCCTGAAAATGAGGCGATCGCTTTTCCATAAATGCCTGCATCCCTTCTTGTTGATCCTCAGAAGCAAAAAGCAAAGAAAAGTTTTTTCGTTCATATTGCATCGCTTCATTTTCAGTTACATTCTCTGCCCTTCTAACCGTATCTTTTATTAACCGTAAAGCCAAAGCCGGTTGCTTCTTTAATTTTTCAGCAAAATGTATCGTCTCTTGCATAAGAAGTTCATTTGGTACAACCCGATTCACCATTCCCCAATGTTTCGCTTCTTCTGCTTCCAAATGATTTCCACTCCATAGAAATTCTAATGCCTTTCTTTTCCCTATTAATTTCGTTAATTTCACACAACCTCCAGCACTCGGCATAACACCAAGTTTCACTTCTGGAAATCCAAATTTACTATTTGCTGCTGCAAATATCATATCAGCACATAATGCAAGCTCAAATCCACCACCGAGGACAAATCCGTGCACTGCAGCTATTACTGGTTTTTTTATTAATGCAATACGATCCCAATCAGCAAACTGATTTTTCAACTCCATGGAAACCGCATTTTCTCCCATCATTTCTTTAATATCTGCTCCAGCAGCAAAAGATTTACCGGCGCCAAATAAAACAATGACTTTCACTTGCTCTGAATAATCAAATTCACATAATGCAGTTAAAATTTCTGCTACCATCGATTGATTAATAGCATTTAAAACTTTTGGGCGGTGCAACTCAATGTTTCCAATTTCGTTGTCCGTCCAAACTTTAATATATTGATAGTTATTCAACTTCCTCACCAATCATCATCGTCACTAAATCCCCAGCGAATGACATCAAATCTTTTCCAGATGCTTTTGCTTCATCCGTTTTCATCGCCGCTTTTAATGCATCGTGATCGTCATAATACATTTCACATAACAGATAGTACTTACTTTCCCCACTAGGTGAACCTACAATTTTAGTAACTTCCATTTTACGTAATCCAGGAATTTTTTTAGTGATGGGCGTATGAACATTCTGATAATGTTCATCAAAACTAACCTTATCCTCAGGGCGTTTATACAATGCTATTAATTTAACCATTTATTTTCCACTCCTTCAAATAAATTAGCAATGGGTTTCATTGCTTCAAATGGGTTTTTACACGCATTACAATAAAGAATACTTCGGCATGCTGTTGGTCCAAATATATTATCCATCGTTGTATACATGGAATGACAATAAGGGCATGGAATCTTCCAAGGTTCACCCGCAGTAAAAGAAGCAGGTGGGGGTGAAACTCCATTTTGTCTTAATTTTTCTTTCCCCGTTTCCGTAATGCGATCCGTTGTCCACGGAGGATGAAAACGAAATGTAACTTCAACCTCTAATTCATCGTTCCAATCTAACAAGCGCTTTTTCACTTTTTCTTTTACATCTGCTTGAATCATATTTAAAGCTGGACATCCACTAAATGTTGGTAATAGCTCCACTTGAACAAAACCGTCCCTTTTCATTGCTATGTTTTCCAACATGCCTAATTCAACGATACTAATATACGGCATTTCTGGATCAGTTACTTGCTGTAATACTTGCTGTACTTCTTTCTTTAGAAGTAAGTTTTTCGTCATCCTGTATCCCTCACTTCATCTTTATTACCAAGAAACTGCTTGCTTATCACCTCCGTATACTTCACTCAACACTTCCAAAGCTTCCGTTAAATCTTCCGTATGTTCTCCATTGCGTCCATTTCCACTTTCCATGCCAAGAGATGTCTTGGGTGAAAATTGCATTTCACCAAATGTATCACAAACTCTTCTTAACCATTCATTTCGCAATTTGTCTTCTTGCGCTATCAACTGATAATCACATATTTCTTTACCGTATCTACCTAAAGAGATTACTCCGTCAAACTCTTGCCAACATGAGTTGATAGCATTTTCCATACGATGACGGGCTTCTTTCGTACTCGCCATTAATTGTGTGAACCAAGTTTCCCAATGCATAGAATGGTAGTAATGCTCTGATGAGATTTTCTCTGCTACTTGTTTCAAAGGCTCATAACTAGAATGATATAGAGATTCTAAGCGAATTTGTTTCAACACACTGAACAAATAATGGCGAACTACCGTATTGGCCCAATCATAATTGGGATTTTTTAAATAATGGCCTAATCCGTTCTTCCGCTCTAAAAGAATAGCATTTCGAAAGGATTCTGGCTCTCTACAATGTGATAACGTATCAACATCGCCCGCTCCTAATTCCTCTAACAATTGATAATACATGACCGCATGCCCCATCATATCTTGATTGATGGATGAAAAAGCAACATCCTCCTCAATATGAGGCGCCATTCCGAGCCATTCCGAGCCACGATAGGCTAGAATGAAATTATCATCTGCTAATTGATAAAGTAATTCACACAAAACCATATCTTCTCGTTGCAACTTCTTTATCCCTCCTTCACTTTTGTATCATGATTAAATTCTTTCCATTTCTTAGGGAGATCTACATAGCCACGAGTTTCCCGATAAGCTTTATTATCCATGAATTGAAAGGCTTCTCTTTCTTCTTGGGTCATCTTCCTAACTTCTTTTCGACTTACAACCCACAATTCTTTCACGGCTTCACGCCGAAAAAAATTTTCTTTCGCCATGATATAAGCCATTTCCTTGTTGGGTGCTGTTAAGCTAAATCGGTGTTCTAAAGGTAAGCCATCCCTTTTCCTGCTAAAAACTTCAAACGCTTCATAAAATTGTTCACTTGCCATGATCGCACTCCTCTCCGTCATCCAACATGTTCACTTGCTTGTTCTTTGTATTGTTTTAACGCATCCCGAACCCATTGACTATTTACATAAGAATTCCTGCGTAAAGCTAGCCTTTCATCTGATTTTGGTCCATTCCCAGCTACTATTCTTTTAAATTTCTGCCAATCTGGCTCTGTATAACGCCACTCTTGTGTATCTTCATCAAAACGCAACTGTTCGTCTGGAATGCTTAATCCAAGTAATTGAATTTTTGGTACATATTTCCTTAAAAATTCTTGCCGTAATTGCTCATTTGTTTTTGTTCGAAGTTTATACTTTATACCAATATCAACATTGGTGTGACCTGTTTCTTGCTTTGATTTCGGGCCAAAAAAGGTTAATAACGATTCCCACCAACGATGAAGTGCTTCCTGTAACATGGTTTTTTGTTTTTCCGTTCCACTAGCCAAAGCTAGTGTTAAGCTTTCCCCATGTTTCGCATGGAAGGATTCCTCCTGACAAATTCTTTTCAATGCTCTTCCATATGGTCCATAAGAAGTATTTAACATCATCGTTTGTGATAAAATAGCCGCTCCATCCACTAACCAAGCAATAATAGCTGCATCTCCCCATGATGGTGCAGGCATATGAAAGACATTATGAAATTTAAGTCGCTTTGTAAATAAATCCTCCATAATATGGTCTCTTGTTTTCCCCAATGGTTGGATTAAATCTTCTACGACGCGTAACAGCAACTGACCATGCCCCATTTCATCCTGAACTTTAGCCATAATAGCTAATTTTCGATGTAAAGTTGGCGCCTTAGGTACCCATTCTTTTTCAGGGAGTGCCCCCATAATTTCACTAATCCCATGCATCGAAATTAAACGTATCAATGCCTTTCTATATTCGTCTGGCATCCAATCTTCCGCCTCTATTTTTTCACCTTTTTCAATCCTTTCCATAAAATGATCATATTTTTCATCAGCTGTTAATTGGTGAAAAGGAGTTAAAACCATGTTTTGCAACCTCCTTAAATTTTTATTCCGCTGTCTCTAACAACACGAATCGCTTTCCCCATCGACCGAGGGATCGTACCAGGATGTTCAATGCTCACATCTATACTAACGAGACATTTACTTTTTAATTGTTGAAAAACTTGATCAGAAAGCGCTTTTATTTTTTCGTGTTCTAAATTCCCATCTAATTGTCGGTACATCGTTTCATTGATCTCTACTTTTAACAACACTTTATCTAATGAGCCTTGATTCACAACATAAAGCTGATAATGTGGTTCTAGCTCCTGCATCTCTAATAGAGCGCTCTCTATCTCCGTCGGGTAAACATTCACGCCACGAACAATAAGCATATCATCAATTCTTCCTTTTACACGTGACATTCTCGTTGTTGTTCTGCCGCATATACAAGGTTCTTTCGTAATGGAAGCTATATCACCAGTACGATAACGAATAATCGGAAAAGCTTCTTTGGTTAAACTAGTAAAAACAAGCTCCCCTTCTTCTCCTTCTCGTACGGGGTCCAACGTATCTGGATGAATGACCTCCACATAAAAATGATCATCAGCGACATGCAGACCAGATTGTGCTTGTAAACATTCACAGGAAATTCCAGGCCCCATCACTTCACTTAATCCATAAATGTCCATGGCTTTAATTCCCAATCTTTCTTCTAACTCTTTGCGCATTTTCTCTGACCAAGGTTCAGCACCAAATATTCCATATTGCAAGCTGGTTTTTAGGGGGTCTTTTCCTAATTGTTCCATTTTGTCAGCAATATTTAAAATATAGGAAGGAGTACCAACAATGACACTAGGCTTAAAATCTTCTATTAATAACACTTGCCTTTCTGTATTTCCTCCTGAAACGGGAACGGTGGCCATTCCTAGTTTTTCTGATCCATAATGTAAACCAAGCCCACCAGTAAACAAACCATAACCAAATGCATTTTGTAGAATACGATGCTTATTTCCTCCACAAGCAACAATTGCTCTAGCAACAATTTCCGCCCATACTTCCAAATCGTTTCTAGTGTATCCTACAACAGTCGGTTTCCCGCTTGTACCGCTAGAAGCATGGATTCTTTCAATTCCACTTATTGGTAATGCAAATAATTGGAATGGATAATTATCTCGCAGATCTTTCTTTTGCGTAAATGGTAATTTCTGAATATCTTCTAAGGATTGAATGTCGTTTGGGGTTAGATTTAATGCTGCAAATTTTTTATGATAATAAGGGGTTTTATCGTAAACGGTTTGCACTGTTTTTTTAAGTCTTGATAATTGAAGTTTTTCCATACTTTCTCTAGGAAGCGTTTCCATTCTTTGGTTATAAAACATGATTTCACCTACCTATTCATTGTATTTATGCAAATACTCTAGATGAAATTTACATTAGGAAACGGACTTTCCGCTAAAAAATCCGTAGCTACATAAGTTTTTATCATTTTTCGCCGCACTTTATTTATAGTTGAAAAACATGACTTTTTACGAATTTCCTATGAAAAAAACGTTTTCATTTTACATATACTATTAAAATAACTTCGCTATCGACAGATCAATATGGCGATAGGCGCCTTCATTTTGTTTATACGACAATCCATAAAAATGTGCTCCTTCCTACAGCGCCAAAAAAACTCTGTTTGTCTCAAGAGATAAGAAAGTATAAAAATTGGATGCTTTGGGATAAGGAAATAACTAAATAAGCCACGCCCGGCTCCAGCGCCCATCAACTAAGTGACTTCACGAAATTCCCCTACGATAAGTCATCATTGGTTCGTAACCTCCCCATGGTTCCTAAAACTTCAGTTGCTTCGTTCCATTGGCTACGTTGCTAAACGGGCGCCCCGAGCCTTTGTTCATGTATTCCTTCTCTTTTTCAGGGACGTCTTCTTCTGCATATATAGCTTGAACTGGGCAAACTGGCTCACATGCTGCACAGTCTATGCATATGTCAGGATCTATGTAGTACATTTCATTTCCTGAATGAATCGCATCTACAGGACAAACTTCTACACACTCAGCAGACTTTTCAAAAGAGCAAGGAGATGTAATAACAAACGCCATGTTCCTCTCTCCAATCTTAACTTTTCATTTTTTCCCACTTTTCAAATAAAGTTGTGCTATGTTGGGGTTGATGCCTAGATTTAGGGTCTATATACGTTTTAGCACTACTAATTGCAGTAACTGCATCACCAAATCCTGAAGCAATTAACTTCACTTTTCCGTAAAAGGTAACAACATCGCCAGCAGCATAAATACCTTGGATATTCGTATTCATAGCTGAATCTACTTGAATAGCATTTTTCACAAATTCTAGCCCCCAATTTTTAATCGGACCTAAAGAAGATATAAAGCCGTAACTAGCGATTAATTCGTCTAACGGAATTTTCATCATTTCTGAGTCTTTTACGTTTTGGATAGTAATTTCTTCTATTTTTCCGTCGCCTACAATTTCATGTAATTGAAAGGGAGTAAATACGTCAACCTTAGAGTCAAACAGTTTAGAAACAGTATGTTCGTGGGCCCTGAATTGCTCTCTTCGGTGAATAACTTTCACATTTTTCGCCGTTGGCTCAATCATCATTGCCCAATCTACCGCTGAATCTCCACCACCTAATATACAAACGTTTTTATCCTTATAACGATTTACATCTTGAACAAAATAGTGTAAGTTCTTTCCTTCGTATGTATGTGCATTTGCTAATTTTATTCGTCGAGGTTCAAAGGCTCCTATACCAGCAGTAATAAGAATTGTTTTTGAATAATGCACTTCTTTGTCTGTAGCAAGTTGAAAATATTGATTATTAACCTTCACTACATTTTCTACCGTTTGCTGTAATACAACATGGGGATTAAATTGCATTGCTTGTTCCGTTAGCTGATCAATTAATTCTTGTGCCTTCACTTTCGGATATGCCGCAACATCATGAATGTACTTTTCAGGATATAATGCAGACAATTGCCCACCTAAATGAGGTAAACTTTCGATGATTTTCACTTTCATCTGTCGTAACCCCCCATAAAAAGCAGCAAATAAACCTATTGGCCCACCACCTATAATCGTTACATCATACATACATTCTTCTTTCACTTTTTCACCTCCACTTATAAAAGCTCTCTTCCTATTTTATCTAGAAGCTATTATTTCGCCCTACATCCATGATGGTTTTCTATAGCGTATGAAAGGTAAATATTTCTTCTCATCTATCAAGCATTTAAATAGACGATTTATTTCATGATATATCTTTAGAGCAACTATTAGAACAATATTTTATATAACGTTTTATAAACGGCATATAAAATAACGTTATATAGATGGTATCATCAAAGATTAAATTTTGTCAATATTTTATTTAATTTAATTATTTAAATATTTTATAAGTATCAAAGGGAACACAAATAAAACCCCTTTAAAAACGAAGGAGTTTTATTTAAAATGCTTATTCTAGTTTACCTTTGTTACACTGAGTTAAGAAGTAAGGGAGGAGGTTTATTTTATCCCAAATATAAAGTGCTTTAAGACCGTTGTAAAATTCACTTTAGCGTATCTTTAGGTTGGCCATAATCTTTAAATCTTTCTACCATCATCGTCATTTCCTCGTCGGCTAATATGATGGGATCACCAATTGCTTTGGACTGCCAGTACAACCTTGCACAAAATTCCAGTTGCTCTGTAATAGCATAAGCTTCTGCAAGAGAACTGCCAACTACATTAATACCATGATTTGCTAATAAAACTGCTTTTCTATCTTTCATAGCTTCAAGTGCATTTTCAGCCAATTCCCTTGTGCCATATGTTGCGTATGCAGCACAACGAATATTTTTTCCTCCACTGTGTGCAACAAGGTAATCGATAGCTGGTAAATCAACATTTAAGCAAGATATTGTTGTGGAATACAGAGCATGTGTATGAACCATTGCAGTTACATCGCATCTATTTTTATAAACAATGGAATGCATTTGAAATTCACTCGAAGGCTTTAACTCACCTTCCACCACATTACCATACAAATCCATAATAATAATATCTTGCTCCCTCAATTGATGATAATCGATTCCACTTGGTGTAATCCCCATTAGCCCAGCTTCTTTATCAAAGATACTAATATTCCCACCAGTTCCAACCGTTAAGCCAGCATCAATCAATTTCTTTCCATATGCAACAATTTGTTTTCGTTCTTCTTTTAAATATTTCATTAGTAACCCTCCACATATATGTTATTTTACCTAGTTATTCTTTTTCATACCTTTGTTGAAGTAACCCTTTAAATGAGCTTGCTTTTTTAGGGTATCTTCTTCTGTGTAAATATTGAGCTATCATTGCTAAAATCACAGCTAAGATAGTAGGAACTATCCATTTCGTAAACACGGAAATAATTAAACATAACGCCGAAAGAAAAATGCATATGTTTAGCAAAAGCTCTTGCTTATTCATCTAAGTTATAGTTCAAAGATTTATTTTTAATCGTACAAATACCTAACTTATCAAATAATAACGCTTTTTCAGCAATGTATGCATTGTATTCCAAACGTCCAAGATTATCATAAGCTTTTATTAAATTAGTATCCGTAATTAACACGCCATGCTTATTCAATAACATAACGTTTGTTATTGAATCTAAAGCTTTATTCTCCATATGATGTTTAACTGTATCCGCTAAATCTTTTGAAGTCGCAGGAGCAAAATCTAAACATGGTATATCGCCAAACTTTTGCGTTGATTCTGTTAAATTAGGCATATCCATTCCCATTGTCGCAAACACCATTGATTTAAGTGCGTGTGCATGAAGTACACAGCCAATCTGTTGATTGTGTTTATAACATGCCATATGCATATTAATTTCTCTTGTAATTTTCCCGTCACCTTCGACAATATTTTCATCCATATCTACCACTAAAACTTGGTATGGGGAAATATTACAATGGTATTCTTGAGACATATGGGTTGGTGTCATAATAATATGTTGATTATTCACCCTAACGCTAACATTGCCACCAGCTGTATTTGTCTCATAGCGAGAGAACATGTTTCTCACAATTTTAGCCAACTGTTCTCTTTCTCTTTGATACAACAATCTTATCGCCACCTTATAATTGAGTGATTTTTACTTGTTGCTCTCATTTCATTGCCGCCTTCACATCAAACGTCGAATCCTATATAAATATAATTTAGTACTTTCTATCCTTGTGCCTTTAATTCTTCTGTTCTCTTCAACATTTCTTTTCGATACAGGATAAAACCTAATACCCATACAGCAGCTAAAGCCAGTCCAATTATGCTAAAACTACCAAGCTCCGTTAAAATATACCGAAATACTGGGTACTCCACTGTACTCCAAGTAATTTGCTGACCCGCTTCTAATTCAACGGCTTTGGTTGAATGGGCTAAATCTGTCATAATATCAGCAAAATAGGTAGCAGCATACAGAAATATTGGTGTAGTAATTGTACAGATTACTAACATCCGTAATAAGTTTCCACCTGTTACAATTAATGCGGGTACCGCTAATCCAATGTTTAAGATTCCCGCGAAAGGTAGAACTGCATTTGCTGGTAATATAAGAGCAAAGAATAACGTAATTGGAACTAAAATAGTCATTACTACCCATGCCTCACTAGATCCAGCTAGTATTGGCCAATCAAGCCCAATAAAAATTTCTCTACCTTTAAAGCGTTTCTTCATATAATCATTAATTGCTTCTGACAATGGAGATAACGCTTGCATAAATAGTTTAGCTACCATCGGGAATAATGTTAGCGCAGCAGCTGCTTGCATAGACAAAATGAGTGAGTCAGCGATGGAATAACCAGCAGCCAATCCTAAAAGCAACCCAATAATAAAACCCATTACATGATTTTCCGCAAAAATACCAATTTTGTCTCTTAAAGCATTGGCATCCATCTCTTTATTAAACACTTTAAATTTCCGTAACATCCAATCAATTGGCATTAGTAATGTACCGATTAAAAAAAAGTTATGAGAACTTGTAACTCCCGGAATATTAGTCAATGTCTCAATTTGTTTTTGGTTCAAATCAGCAAATACCAATTCAAAAATGATTACTATAGCTGAACCAATAAGAGCGACATACATACTTCCTGTTACACCGTATATAAGCACAGCTGTAAAAATCTTCCCCCATACGTTCCATAAGTCAACATTCAACGTTTTTGTCTTATTTATCAGTAGCATCACTCCATTAATAACAAGCTGAATAGGAAATAGAAGAAATGCATATGGCCAAGCCCAAGACAATGAAGCGGCGGTCGTCCATCCCCCATCAACAGCAGTTAATTCAATGCCTGTTCTCTCTGCTAAAGCTTGCGCAGCTGGTGTTAAAGCATCAAGCATGAAGCCAATCACAAGATTCATTCCTAAAAAAGCTACACCTAAAGTAATGGCTGCACTTAAAGCATTTTTAAATTTCATTTTTACAAAAATACCAATTAATAACATAACTGCCGGAACAAATACAGAAGCACCTAAATCTAAAATATATGAAAATATTGTGTTTAGCAGTTCCACCATTTAACCTCCTCGTATAGATAAAAGTTACTATAATTCGACCAGACTATTTCGTCTCTTCGATAAATTAAAACGCTATTTACTTTAATGCATCTAGCAATTTTTGTGTTTCTTCTTCCATTCCCATACCGGTTAAAAAGGCTATTCCATTTAGAGTTGGAATATCATATTCTTCTGTATTTTTTGTAATTGAAATATACACATCGCTGGTCTTTATATACTGATCTAACGACTTAATATCAACTGCTTCTACACTTGCTCGAACACCTTTTTCTTCCAAAATTGACTTTACTTTTGATGCTACCGTCTGACTAGTCGCTACCCCTGAACCACAAGCTACAATTACTTTTTTCATTTTTCATCTCTCCTAAAATTGTTTTTTAAAAATGCAAGCATCTCTTTCTCATTTGAAATAGATTGAAATGTATGAACAAATTGCTCATCCTTGAACTTATCAATAATCACTGAAAGTAGACCGACTTGTTTTGCTGGGTCCTTTATACCAAGCATAAATATGATATTTACTTCAAGCCACGTGTCCGTAGTTGCCATTTGCAAAAATTTCATTGGCTTGTTAGCCTTTACAACATATATAAATGGCTTTGTAATATGCTTTGTATCCGTATGTGGTATAGCTAACAATGCTTTTCCTGTAGACAATCCTGTTGGAAATTCTTTTTCTCTTTCGATGATTGCTTGATTAAAAGTATCCTCTACATAACCGTTTTTTATTAAATCATGACTAAGCGCTACAAACATATCATCCGACGAATGAAATTCAGTATTTAGTTTAATTAGTTCTTTCTGAAATAAAGTTTCGAAACCCATCTTCTGCTCCTCCTAGATTGTTAAGAATACTCTGGATGGTAAATATATTATCTTCCTTCATCATTTCACACATGACGTTTTTATCCATAAATAAATTGTTTAATCGAATTAAAGTTGGTACGTGATCATTATCAACAGAAGGAGCTAACGCTACAACTATCTTTACTTCTTCACCAGTAGGGGTAAATACTGGTTTTTTTAGAATATTAATTTGGAAGTCCTTTTTTTTCACCCCATATTCTGTTGCTGCATGAGGCAAATAAACATTCGCAGCAATTAACATCTGCTCATAATTATGGTAGAAAATCGTTTTAGTTTTATTGATATATTTTTCTGTAATACTATTTCTTCTTAAAAGAGGTAACATGGAACGATCAACAATTTCCTCCCAATTCACATCCTCTTTCATAATGCTTATATGGTCGATAGAAAATTTAAAGTGCTCCAATGAATTGTTCAAATAATCACAAGTTGTTTGATTTACTAAGACGGAACCAATTTTCTTAGAAACAACATCCAAATATTGTGTTGGAACGTAAGGTTGAATTAACTTTACCAGTGAATGCACGAATCTATTACTATCACTTTTCATCTCATTTCGCACCTTACTTCTTAATTCCATCCTACTTTGGCTATCTAAAATTGGTGGAACAATAAAAGTGGTTCGATGATCATTAATTGGAATCGTTGTAAAAATGAAATCAACCTCGTATCCACCTTTTTTAAACTGTCTAACTGCATAAGCACCAATAAAGTCTATTCCTGGAAACATGGATTGTAATGTCACTAATAATAGTTTAGATATGGATGTTCCGCTTGGACATAGCACTACAGCTTTAAAAATGGTTTCTGTCTCTTCTGTTTCATAGATCCAACTTAAGACAATCATGCATAGGTAAACAATTTCTTCTGTAGACATCTCCCTATGAATAATATCTTCAAAAGGTTTAACAGATTTTTTTACTATACGATAGATTTCTTGATATTGAGCTAAAAATTCTTTTGTTAGTGGGTTATTAATTTGAAAACCAAGCAAACTTCGGTAAATAGCAGGTCTCATATGAAGAAGTACTTTATGCTTTAATTCTTTTCTACGATACATATTAATAGCCAAATTCACTTCAATATTGTCAATAAAATGATCCGTTGCTTGAGATACCTCGTCCCCATCTGTAATAAATAGCGCTGACTCTACCATATTGGATGCTAATATTTGTAAGGATAAGTAAAGCAAATCGCTTTGTGTTAAATCATTATAATCCCAAAACATCTGCTGTATTTCAGGAAACTCTACAGTGTTTTTAATATCATAGCTTTCTATTTTAAAGGACCAATTACGATTGAATTTGCTCGCCCTTTTTAAAACAAAGTGAATAATATATGGAAGTTCATCTAATTGTTCATCGGTTAATGTTATACCGATTCTACTCTCTACTCGCTCCAGTCTTTTTTGCAACCGAAATATTTCTGAACTATCTACAAAATTCTTTTCTTCCAACAGTATTCGCCCTGCCGAGGACCGAAGCACGTTTTTCACTGCTGTTACTAATACATTTCTTATTGTAAACTCTGAACCTTTCATAAAATAACCTAACTTGCGAGAATAGTCCACTTCAATTCCTTTTAAACGTAAATTTTCTTTCAGTGGTTTCATATCATTTAATATCGTATTTTTACTCACTAAGCATATGTCTGCTAATTCCAGTAAGGATAAATATTTTTTATCCACTGCTAATGCAATAAGAATCAAATGGTAGCGAATTTCAAATTCATGTTGACTAAATAATTTTTCTCTATCTAGAAAAAATTTCTTATAGCAGATCATCTTACCAACTTCAGACATATAGACTACTTCATCACTTGAAATAATGACATCTTTTTTGAAAGATTGATTCATATCTTTCATTATGTTCATAACTTCATGCTTCGTAAATTGGAACTCGGTTATTAATTCATTGCATCCCACACTTTCTTTCAGTATTAGGTATTTAATAAATCTTCTTTTAACGCCTTCCATCCTTTCACCTCCTTTCCTCTAACAAAAGCGTACCATAAGAAATAAGTCTATTTTCGACAATCTATCACAAAACAATTAAAGCGCTTTCGCTTCTTTTGTGATGAACCTCGTTTTCTTTTCGTTATATTTCCATTCATATAGTCACTGAAATACAAAAACAGTCTAAATATATTCTTAGAAAAACTTGGCTTATCGCCAAGCCTTATGGCGAAAGGCGTAGTTTTTCTTATACTATGAACCTTTACACTTTTATACTTTCCTATAGGGAAATTAAAACAGCGTCAACAAGGCAATCTTACTAAGCCTCGTTAACGCTGTTTCTCTTCAATATCCATTTTATCCTATCATCTACTTCTTTTGTTTTGCGCATCCCTACTTTTTCCAGCACGCTTATGGATGGCAAATTTGTAACCAAGCATTCTGCATGAATTTGCTCTACAGAAGCGAAAGCAAAGGCCCAATCTATAAGCGCTCCAACAGTTTCTGTCGCATATCCTTGATTACGAGCATCATCCATGATTCCATACCCAATTTCTACCGATCGTTCTATACCCGGTTTTCCTTTAAATCCAGCATTACCAATTAAAAGTGTATTCTCTTTATTACAAATCAACCACGGTCCCCAGCCCAATTGACTTTGATCTTCTTGCAACTTTTCTATGTGTTGATAGATATGGTTACCAACACTTTGTTCTCGTTCTAAAACCATGTTTACGTTTTCCTCTGTACAAGGAACTAATAAAAGTCGTTTCGTTTCAATTTTCATGATTCCCTCCAATAACAACAAAAGGAGCTAAATTACGAATATACAAGTTGCATGACTTCATCTATTAGATGATCAGGTTTTTCTTCCGTCAATTGTTCTCTTTTATGACTCCCCCAAGTCACTCCACATGATGAAATAGCAGCAGCTTTAGCCATTTGTAAGTCATATATAGCATCTCCTACCATAACCGTCTCTTCCTTTTTTAAATGATACTGTTCAACGATGTTTAAAATACCGTCAGGATGCGGTTTATAATGAGATACTTTGTCTGATCCTATAATATCATGAAAATAAGTACCTATGTTTAAACTTTGTAGATTCCGTTTTAGTACATCTGTCTTTTTACTTGATAAAACAAATAACAATTTTTCCTCTAAAACCATTTTATGTAACACTTCTGGTATATTCTTAAAAACGGTTAGTAAATCGCTTTCTAACTGTTTATACTGTTCACGGAAAGTTTGCAATAAAAGCTTATACTCATCTTTCAATAACTCTCGATCTGCCATTTTTTTAAAAGATGTTTCAATTGGGATTCCCATATAGTGTTCGATAGTATCCGCAGACGGTATATGTAGTCGTAACGCTTTAAAAGCATTCTGTGTTGCTAATACACTGCATTGCTTTGAATCTGCCAAGGTTCCATCAAAATCAAATATAATATTTTTATAGTTCAATTTGTACACCCCCCTCTTCATCCATAAACCTCAGTTATTTGTTTGCCGTATATTTGTTACTCCCTGGACGTTGCTTTATGTTGTTCCAAGCTTTAATTGCATCTTCCCTACTTTTTCCTTTATTAGCCGGATCTGCAAAAAGTCACGAATAAATTGATTATATTCAAATTGTGGAGCAATCGTTTTCTTGTATGACGGATCTTTCTTTCATTCGCCCTCCTCATACCACGCTTGAACAACATCATGATACGTGTTACCGACATTTTCTTTAAAATAGTTTTGAATATACGTAGAGAAGTGAAAATTCGGGATAATTGTTTTAAAAAAAGCCCGCACATGCTGACTACAACGATGATTTTCCGTAATTACAGTATCTAAGCTTAATTCGTCTTTTGTTTTTGCTTTTTTAGTACCGCTTCTTTTTCGGATTGGCTTTTTTACCTCACCTGTACGCAAGAAAGTTTCAATGCGGTCTGTAAGTTCTAATTTCGATCCCGAAGTACGAATGCCATTTTGCTTACAAAATAATTGTAACTCTTCTTTTAACCAATAGTAGTCTTTGAAAGTTTGTACATGAATATCTTTCGTTAATGCTGGTCTCAATTTTCCATCTCCTAACGATTACATCTATTATAGAACATTCGTTGCTTTATATCCACCCGCTATAACAAATACAATTAGTATTAGAACAAAGACTCGGGGCGCCCGTTTAGCAACGTAGCGAGTGGAGCGAATCAACTGAAGTTTTAGAAATCACGGTGAGGCACGAACCCATGATGACTTATCGTAGGGCGGATTCATGAAGTCGCCTAGTTGCTGGGCGATGGAGCGGGACGTGGCTCATTCGGTTATTTGGTTATCCCATAGCATCAAATTTTTATACTTTCTTATCTCTTGAAAAATAAAGTTGACTTTGTATGACACTATGATATGCTTCAAGTATAGTATTTCTACTAGGGGAGCCCCACTGGCGGCTGAGACAACGACCCTTAGAACCTGATCTGGTTTGTACCAGCGGAGGGAAGTGGAAAACTACTTAACAGCGTTACCTGTTTCATTTTTATATGTATGGACAAAAAGTCCTTTTACACAGATAGGTTGCGTGTATTAAGTATATCCCTTTCTTCCTCGAGCAATGAAAACATGTATGTATGAGGAGGAATTTTTTTATGTCATTTACAGACACATTACGAGAAGTAACCGCAAAGAGTTGGGAGCAAAGTGTAAAACATCCATTTGTAAAAGGGATTGCCAAAGGTGATTTATCCCTAGACATTTTCAAGTATTATATTTTACAAGACATTTATTACTTGAAGCACTATGGAAAAGTCCATGCCTTGGCAGCTACATTAGCTGAAGATTTTCAAGTAACAGCTATGCTAGCTGACAAAGCAAAAGGAACTGCACAAGCAGAGCTAACCGTTCATAAACAGCATGCAGAAATCTTAAACATCACAGATACAGATTGGGATCATTTCAAACCAGCCCCAACTGCTTACGCCTATACATCACACTTATATCGCGCTGTAGCATCTGGAAGCCTAGGTCAAGCTATTGCAGCCATGTTGCCTTGTTATTGGTTATACGCAGATATCGGAAAAACGTACGAAAATGCAAAACCAACCGAAAAAATCTATCAAAATTGGATTGCTACCTATGCAAGTGACTGGTTTCAAGATTCAACCAATGAACAGATTCATTTGCTTAATCAAATTGCATCCGAATCTACGGAGAAGCAAAAAGAAAAGATGAAAGAGCAATTTATCATTGCTAAAGAATACGAGCTTGCCTTCTGGGAGATGTCCTATATAAAGGAAAATTGGTTCTCTGACAGACATTGGCATGAGCTTTCGATGGCTTAAATAAATACAAAATCAGTGAGAGAAACCTATCTTTCACTGATTTTTTAATGTATAGAATTATTCCTCTTCTCCAGAAAATCTGTAAGTTCCAGGTTAATGATTATTTTTTATCATCATGAACATATAGAAAAATTGAACTACAATGGACACAACGAAATTTTTTCTGCATAATAACGATATATCCTAATTTTCAACTTACTACAACATGGATATAGAACAGATAATAATTGTTTATAGCTAGGAATGAATTCACTCTATATCCAGTCAAAACTATATTCTAGCCGAAAATAATTATCTAACATTTATTAATTTTGAAGGAGCGTTAATATGAACACTCTCCCCCTTTTATTAAGAAAACTTGTTACTTCTTACATACTAACTATCTTTATTGCTATCTACTTTGCAATCTTTTATCTATTCCCAATAGAATCAGCTTCCTATTATTTAGAAGTGGACTTTTTAGGGTGGACTTTCATTTATAGCATTTATATTTTTCCTGTACTGCTTTTATATGGAAGTCCTATTTCAATTATAGTAGAGCTCATTCATAAAAAAGGCATCTTTAAAAATAGATGGCTTTACATTCTATTACATAGTTTATTTGGAGGATTTTTCGGTATTATTGTGGTGACTCTTGACTCTTTTCTTTTTAATTGGTTATTCATTTTATTTGGCGCATTTCTGGCATTATTATACGCTGTGATTGATCGCATTCTCTATATAAAAATAAAAAGCAAAAAAGCAATTTGGATTAGTCTATCGTTTCCAGTTATTATATTAGCATTCATGTGGGGTGGTTTTCAATTTGCATCAGAGCCTCTCCCTCCATTTACTGCAGAAGATGCTATAAAATTTGCCTCAGAAGGAGATGAAATGCTAGCAAAATTCCCACAAAAAGAAGGTATTTCTAAAGTGAAAATTGACGGATACCATATAATTCAAGAAACAAAAGCTGAAATTATTGATGATGATACTTATATCCTATATTTTTTTGAAACATGGAGTAAAAATAGTGAAAGCGATTCATTTTCTGTTTCCTATAAGATAGACCGTAATTCTTCAACTTTGCACAACTCAGATTGGAACTATAGCCGTCCATTTGAATATTAAGTCTATCTAGTTTGGTAAATTTAAAGCGTTGGAAAACAGATTTTTTCTAAGAGGACAATAGATAAAGTGAACCTCAATGAGTGGTTTTCTCATCCCCCACTGATGTTAGTACCGCAAGGGTATCACCTAAAGGCAACTGAACGAATCGGGGATTTGGGTGCTGTTATCTCCCACTTAGACTTGATCAACTCACATCTCCAATTTTTGAAGTGGGAGGCTTACAGCACCTTATACCCGGATAAAAACCCTGGCTGCACCATTTTCTAAATTATTTGAGATAAACGAAAGGATTGCATAATTGCACCTTGTAATGAAATACTTTTTTATAAACTGTTAATTAGTTGCTCCGTTGTCCGTATCGTGGCAAATTCACCATGCAATGTAGCCAGAGATACATTATGTATA
The DNA here is from genome assembly GCF_900166595.1 of Virgibacillus dokdonensis. NCBI lineage: Bacteria > Bacillati > Bacillota > Bacilli > Caryophanales > Bacillaceae > Virgibacillus > Virgibacillus dokdonensis. The sequence continues at coordinate 3,100,746 of NZ_LT745763.1, forward strand.
GTTTCTGCATCATAATATCTATTATTTTGATCTTTCAATCCAAATGCTGCAGTAGCATCTGAAATCAGATATGTATCAAACCCTAAATTACCACTCATTCTTGCAGTCGTTGATACACAATGCGGTGTAGTCAATCCCGTAATTACAACGGTTGATACTTCATTTGCTTTTAATTGTTCTTCTAAGTTAGTACCAATAAAACTACTGTTTACTTTTTTTGTAATGATAACTTCCCCCTCGATTGGTTCAACTATTTCTTTGATAGCAAAGCCTTTATTCGCCATATGAAATACGGAATGAGGATTATCAGACGTGTGTTGTATGTGAATTACTATCCACTTCTTTTCTCTCCATAATTGTAGTATTTTTCTCATATTATCTTCTGCATCTTGATTATTTCTCTCGCCCCATTTTTTATCATCAAAAGCCTTTTGTACATCGACCAAAAGTAAAGCTTTTTTCTTTTCACACATAAATTTCTCTCCTCCTAATGTTTTATCTACCATTTTTATTCTTATTTTAAATAAAAATTTTACATATTTTACAAAAAAAGATAATTAAAACGACTAGGTAGTGTAGCTACTTTTGAATATCTTCTTGTACATCATTAGGACAATTAAACTGTCGGTTGGGTTTCTATTATTCATTGTACTTCCCCTTCCTTATCTACTTTTAGCCTAATATAATTATTTCAAAATTGCTATCTTTTTTGTAAAAATCTAGGCAGAGTACCTTTATTGCCATAGATGGATCCCTTTATGGTTTAATTTGCAATATCCCCCACCGGCATTCTCCTAACTTATACTTATTGAATACAATAATAAAAACACCCAACAGTTAGTTTAATATCACGCTAACTTCAGGGTGTCCTCATCTATATTGTTACTTTATCATGTAAGAATTCAAGCAAAAGTAAAATGAAATGAACCTATGCACATTCCTTTAAAATACAAATTCCATATTGCTTTAGTTCCTTATGGATCACAGGACTATCAGCTATACCTTGACAATAACTGTATTCTAAGAAAACGGCATACATACTGTTCCATGCAGCCTCTAATTCGGTAAGTAAATCCTTTTGTTCCGTAGTAGTTAACGCTGCTTGTAATTGCTTGAAAATGTCATCAGCATGATCTTCTTCTTTTTTTAAATTTGAGTTTGTTAAAGCATTACGGTAGGCAACTTGGTGAATGCGCTCAACAAAAACGATGTTATTAAATGCCTTTCGTAATATATGCTGCTTAGCATCTTCTGTTTCTTTTTCGTCCGTAAACATATATCCTTCTTGTTCATCACACAGCATTTCTTCTGTTTGCTTCACGTGAAAGAAATTATACATGTCGTTCCATTCATTTACCGAATTAAAACAACCCGATGTTTCTTGAAAAACAGTCAAAGTGCTCGCTTTCATATTGCATCCCTCCATCAAAGTTAAGTTACCTTATTCCTGGCACATGCCTTCTACCGTCATAGATTTTGCATAATTCCAAAAATTATTCATTTGAAAAGTAATTTAGAGAATTATACAATATTTCACCTCACTATAATTAAATTTTCAAAATTAATCTGTACAATTATACTAACATATGTTCGTTTTTTTGCACAGTTAAACCTCTTAAGATATGAAAGCTTTTTTACCTATACCCACCTTCGTTCATAGGTGGATTTGTTCATCCTTTCATCAACAATTTCTTGATTAACGCCATAAAATAACCGCAGAAAGTCACAAAAGCAAATTCGACTTCCTACGGTTACTATGATGTTTCAAGTTTAGTTAACTATAAGTTAAACACAAAACAAGCATCAACGATTACTTCTATTCTACTTTTTTCATTGCTTTATTACTTGAACCAAATTCTTGGATTTTTTCATGTACTGTTTCCTTCATTGCCTGTTTACTTAACTCCAATAATTTCTTTGGCTCATATACTTCTGGATTTTCTACTAAACTTTGTTGTAGTGCTTCTCTCCAAGCTATATTCATTTCAGTATTAATATTAATCTTAGCATGCCCCAAGCGTATTGATTTTTGCAGTTGGTCTAACGGTATTCCACTTGCTCCATGTAAGACAAGTGGGATTTCAACTTCTTTAGATATTTCAGCCATCTGCTTAAATCCTAGCTTTGGTTCACCAACATACTTCCCATGTACAGAACCTAGTGCAGCGGCAAGCGCATCGACTCTTGTTTTCTCCACAAGCTCTACACATTCTCGTAAATTGGCATAACAAATATTGCCTATTAGACCATCTTCATAACCACCAACCGTACCAATTTCTGCTTCAACGGATACACCATTTACATGTGCATAGTCTACTACTTGCTTCGTATTTTTAATATTCTCAGCAACTGGAAAATGGCTACCATCGTACATCACAGAGCTATATCCAGCGTCAATCGCTTCAAAACATCTTTCTACACTTTGCCCATGATCCAAATGTAATACAACCGGAACAGTAATTTGTTGAACTTCCATTAGATTACGAACCATATCAGAAATTAGTTTGAAACCACCAAGATAATCCACCAATCTATCCGAAGAAGCAATAATAACAGGAGCCTTTGCCTCTTGAGCTGCTTCTAATATAGCTTGTGGCCAAATAAGACCATTTATGTTAAAATGTCCTACAGCATATCCTGCTTGTTTAGCTTGAGGAAGTATATCATTTAATGTTACTAATGCCATGTTCATTTCTCCTATTTAATTTTACAAAGCTTTCTCTTTTACTTTATTTATTCCTTAATACCCTTTCGCCTGCTTCATTGCTTCTTGCTTATTTTGAAATGCCTTATTTATACTTTCCTTTTTAGAAACTTCAGATAAACCGACATTCCACCAACTTCCCTCATAGCCATCTGACATTGTTTTTGGAAGAACTTTAATTTCAATTAATGTAGAATTTGGTTGTTTTTTCGCATCTTCAATAGCTAGTCTCAATTCATCAAGATTACTTATTTTATAGGTCTTAGCGCCGTAACCCTCTGCTACTTTTGCATAGTCTATGTTTAAAATTGTACCAGCTGCTGTTCTAAATTCTGTTCCTTGGTTTGCGCACCCGTTACCCATTTGTAGATTATTAATACAACCAAATCCAGAGTTATCAAATAGAATAATATTAATTTTTTTATTGTATTGAATAGCTGTAACAAGTTCCGAATGTAGCATTAAGAAACTCCCATCACCAACAAAGGCATACACTTCTTTATCTGGTTCGGCTAGACGTGCTCCTAATGCACCAGCAATTTCATACCCCATACAAGAGTAACCATATTCCAAGTGATACGTATTAGGAACGACCGGATTCCATAATCTTTGCATATCTCCTGGTAATGAACCAGCCGCCGAAACAACAATGGCGTCTTCATTAAGCGATTCATTTAATGCAACAAATACTTCTGTTTGCGTTAGTTCTGTCTGTAAAACATTTGCGTATTCGTTTAACTTTTCTTGTGAAAAATGTCCGTCTATTTCAGGAACAAAATCTTTCCGTTTAAATTGAACATTTGCTAAACGCTTTCTTTCATCTAGCCATTCCCTTTTTAATTTTTCTAATTGCGTACCATAATTTGCCTTATATCCTTCTAATAGTGGCGCTAACTCCTTTAGTGTCGCTTTGGCATCACCGACAACTTGAAATGCGTCTAACTTATATGCTTGCATACGACTTATATTAATGTTAAGGAATTGACTTTTTTCCAAATTAAACAACGTTTTAGAAGAAGTGGTGAAATCGGTATATCTTGTACCAATACCAATAATTAGATCTGCCTCTTTAACTACCTTATTTGCAGCAGATGTACCTAAAATTCCTAGTCCACCTAAATTATTTTTGAATTGCCACTCTACAGTCGATTTCCCAGCATGTGTTTCTACTAATGGAATATCATGTCGTTCTGAGATGTGGATTAATTCCTCTCTTGCTTCTGAGTACTTACAACCACCACCAACAACAATTACTGGTTGATGACTGTTTTTAATTCTTTCTACACTTCCTTCCATTTCACGCTTTGTAGGTACTGTACGGTTGATATAATGTACGCGTTTTTGAAAGAATTCAATTGGATAATCGTACGCTTCCCCTTCTACATCTTGAGGTAAGCAAATCGTAGCTGGCCCCATCGTAGCTGGATTGGTCATTACTTCAAACGCTCTGATCAAAGCAGACATTAGCTGTTCTGGTCTTTGAACGCGATCCCAATAACGCGAAACGGCTTTAAATGCGTCATTTGTTGAAATAGCAATGCTTGACTCTTGCTCTATTTGTTGTAATACTGGATCTGGCTGTCTTGTAGCAAATGTATCTGCTGGTAAGAATAAAACAGGAATCTGATTAGCCAAAGCTGTGCCGGCAGCTGTTATCATATTCGCTGATCCTGGTCCAGCTGAACTAGATAAAGCATAGATCTTTTTACGTAGGGATTGTTTAGAAAAAGCAATTGCTGCATGAGCCATCCCCTGTTCGTTTTTTCCCATAAAGGTTTTTAAGTGGCCTGCGTCTTCTTCTAAAGCTTCCCCAATTCCAAGAACATTGCCATGGCCATATATATGAAAGATACCTTCAACAAAAGGATGTTCTTTGCCATCAACAGATAAATACTGCTGGTTTAAAAACTTTATTAACGCCTGGGCAGTTGTTAAACGAATGGTTGCTACCATAAAATCTCCCCTCCATATCTATTGGGACTGATCGTTGATTAAATCCTCAATCTCTGAAACGGTTGGCATCGCTTCAGAAGAACTATGCTTACTAACAACAATCGCTGCTGCTGCACTAGCATATTTTAAAGCGGTTTCTACATCTTTCTCATTAAATAACGCATAAAGAAATGCAGAAGCATAAGCATCTCCAGCACCAAATGTCTTTAAAACTTTGGTCTTGTAAGCGTTTGCTTTATATTCTTTTCCCTCTTTACTATATGCAAAAGATCCTTCGACACCGTGTTTAATGACAATTAATTCAGGCTCATATTTAAATAATTCCTTTACAGTATCTTGATTATCTCCTGCTTCTTTTCCCTCTAACATATCAAATTCATCACGGGTACCGATGACAATATTCGATTTTTGTGCTACTAATGTGTAATAAGTGGATACTTCTTCCTCTGATTTCCATGTGTATGGACGGTAGTCGATTTCAAAGATAACTTTTACATTGTTTGCTTTTGCGTATTCAACAGCAGTTAATACAGCCTCTCGAGAAGGACTTTGTGCAAGAGCTGTTCCAGATACTAAAAGAACTTCAGACTCACGGATATATCTTTCTTCCACCTCTTGTGGTGTTAAATAAAGATCTGCTACATTATCTCTATACATTAAGATAGAACATTCACTAGGACTCTTAATTTCTGTAAAGGCTAACCCCGACTTCCTTCTTTCTTGATCCGACACCATTTGCGATGTATCTACACCTTTTCCAGCCATATAAGTCGTTATAAATCTTCCGTGCTGATCATCGGATACTTTTCCAATAAACCCAACATTTAGCCCTAAATTTGACGTCCCAATAGCAATATTTGCTGGAGAACCACCGACATACTTTTGAAAAGTCATAGTTTCTTCCATTGGCCGATTATATTCAACAGCATTTAAATCAATACACGCTCTACCAATAGCGATTATATCCATTTTTTTATTTCTTTTTTTTAACCTCATGCTCTTATCCTCCAATTTCCAATTAGAAAGTTTGTTCACCTAGTCACTACAGATAACTGTTTCCCATATGAAGAGTATATGTGTAATAAAATGAAGCTTTATCTTTCATGATTTACTGCTGTGCTAGAGGCGCTGTGATCTCCCACTTAGATTTGTTCAGCAAGCATCTCCAATTATTGAGATAATAATGTTACAGCGCCGTCCAGATATATTATCAATTCATCTACACCTATTTCTTAGGGGGATGAATGCGTATTACTTCCTCTTTAAAATCCACTCATGATCTAAATCGTTATGAAACTTCCAAATCTTTTTAGGACCAGCCATGACATTTAAATAATAGGAAGTGTAACCATCTGGCACTCCAACAGGGTGATAGCCTTTGGGAACGGAAACTACATCCCCATGCTCTACACTCATCGTTTCATCTAAAGAACGATCATCTGTATACACACGCTGGAACACAAAGCCTTGTTCAGGGTCTATTTCATGATAATACGTTTCCTCTAAAAATGATTCTTCTGGCAAATTATCCTGATCATGCTTGTGAGGAGGGTAACTTGAAAAATTACCCTCATCCGTATATACCTCTACAACTAGTAAACTACTAGATACAGCTGAACTATCTGGTAATATATTGTGTACCATTCTTTTATTCTGATATTTCCCTCGATGCTCTACAGAGTTATCAGCTGCCCGTATCACTTGAGCTTGCCGTTTTTCTGTTGCAGGTGCATAGCATAATGCTATCTTACAAGCACTTTTTGCAGCTATTTTTAATGTAGAATCCTTTGAAACATAAACACTATCTGTCGGTTTCTTTTCAAATACGGAATCGCGTGTTCCTAATTCTTCAAACAGTTGATCTCCTGTTTTTACAGAAGCCTTTCCTGTTAAAACAACAATACATACTTCTTTATCAGTCAATTCTTCAGCATAGGTCGCTTGTTCATCCAACTGAATGAGTTTAAATGCGACGTATTTTAAATCTGAATTTCTTTCATGAACATCTTGCAAAATAGTAACTCCAGAAACGTTATGATCGTTCGGTTTGTATTGCAACTTACTCATAACCATGCTCCTTTATTTAAAATCTTTTGTTGCATATCTAGCGGTAACCACTTTCTTATGTGTGTAGAATTCAACACCGTCTTTTCCATTGGCGTGCAATGTTCCATAAAAAGATGATTTCCACCCTGAAAATGGGAAGAATGCCATTGGTGCTGGAACACCTAAGTTAACTCCGAGCATACCCGCATCTATATTTTCACGGAAATAACGGATTGCATTTGCACTATTCGTGAACAAGCATGCACCATTAGCGAATACAGATTTATTGGCCAATTCTACTCCTGCTGCCAGATTCTTCACTTTCACAACACAAAGAACAGGCGCAAATAATTCCTCTTTCCAAATGGTCATTTCTGGAGTGACATCTGTAAATATAGTTGGACCGACAAAATATCCTTCACTTGGAATTCCTTCACGACCATCCAATACTAATGTAGCACCTTCGTCTACACCTTTTTGAATATAATCAAATGTTTTTTGCTGATGTTCTTTACGAATAACTGGCCCTAAAAACACCTCTTCATCTAATCCATTTCCCATTTTTAATTGTTTAGCTTCAGATGCCAGCTGTTCCATGAATGCATCATAAATACCTTCTTCTACTGCCACAACGGATGCAGCCATACATCTTTCACCAGCAGAACCATAAGCAGCAGCGATTACATTCCGAATCGTTTCATCTAAGTCTGCGTCATTTAAAACAATGGTATGGTTTTTAGCACCAGTTAAAGCTTGCACGCGCTTAAGATTTTCAGAACCTTTTTGGTAAACATACTTTCCAACAGGTTCTGACCCTACAAAAGATACTGCTTGTATTTCTGGATGTTCGAGTATTCCATTCACTACATCATGTGCACCATTTACAATTTGAAACACACCATCTGGAAGACCAGCTTCTTTAAACAATTCAGCTAATTTTTCTGTTAAAAGTGGCGTACGTTCGGATGGTTTCAAAATAAATGTGTTTCCACATGCAATGGCCATTGGGAACATCCAACAAGGCACCATCATTGGAAAATTGAAAGGTGAGATTCCGCCAACTACACCAATAGGGTAACGATAATTGGTCGCTTCTACATCGGTAGCAATGGATGATAATGAATCTCCCATTGTTAAAGAAGGTGCTCCAGCAGCAAATTCTACATTTTCAATTCCACGTTGCACTTCCCCTAGAGCTTCACTGTATGCCTTTCCATTTTCAATCGTTATTAAACGAGCAAGATCCTCCTTGTTTTCCATGAGTAACTGTTGGAACTTAAATAAGATACGTGCTCTTTTTGGTACAGCAGTGTTACTCCATGAATGAAAAGCTTCACTGGCTATTTCTACGGCTTCATCTAATTCTTTTTTTGTGGAAATAGGAACTCTTGCAACGACTTCCTCTGTTGCTGGATTTAAAACATCTTCAAAAGTTTTCGTTTCACTTCCAACCCATTTTCCATTCACAAAGTTTTTCAAAGTTCTAATTTCACCCATTATGAACACCTCTTTTTGAGTTTTATTGTTATCTTTTGATTAACATTTAGTTATATGTTGATTACAATTCAATATTATATTAAACTTATATTAAAGTCAAGGTTTGATCATTTATTATCATCACTTTATTATTAAAACATGGTTAACTGTTGATTAACTACTATGAAAATGGTATCTTGAAATACAATAATATGACTAAGGAGCGCTTAAAATGAAATTAAAAAGAATACAGGAAATTGAAGCTTACGTTCACGAAAACGGTAGTGCAAGCATTGATGAACTTTGTGATAAGTTTAATGTGTCTAAAAACACTATTCGTCGTGATATAAACAAAATTGTAGAAAATGGGACAATAAAAAAAGTCTATGGTGGAGTTGCTTCTGTTTCTAATCAGCTTAAACCCTACGAGCATCGCCACTCCAGCCATTCAGAAGAGAAAATAGCCATTGGTAAAGCCGCAGCGGCGGAAATTGAGGATAACGATCTTGTTTTTATTGATTCCGGTACAACAACTAGTTGTATAGGCGATTTTTTTGATCCGGAAAAAAGAGTAACCATCATTACCAATAACTTAAATATTATTAATAAAGCCGCTGAGTTAAGTAATTATCAGCTCATATTAATAGGTATGACATATAAACGTGCTACCAGATCTTTTGTCAATGTAGAGTCTTGGGAATACTTTAAACGCATCAATATTACCAAAAGCTTTATGGCAGCAACAGGACTTTCAATTGAACGCGGTGTTACGAATTCAGATTTACTAGAATATGATATTAAAAGCCGCATTGTCGAAAAGACGGATCGAAACATTCTGCTAGTCGATCATTCAAAATTCGATAAAGCCGCTTTAGTCACCTATTCAAATGTTGAAAAGTTTCATCAAATCATTACTTCAGATTCTATTCCAGAAAACTATAAAGTCTATTGTAAGGAGAAAGGTATTAAAATTAATTATGTCAATCAAAATAAAAGTCATTAAACTTCTAAAATCCCTTGCTCATCCGCCTTCATTTGCTAGGGGCTAATGTTATACATTCTGCCCTTTTCTTTCCCCTTACCCACGCTTCTTAAAATACGGCATTGTGTTGCTACTTTTTCAATTTTTACATGCTATTAGCTATATTTTCTCATCATCTCCATGCCATTTTTATATTACCAAAGTCTTTATAACCTAGAACGCCATCTCTTTCTCATACTATAACCCTAAAAATTTTATACTTTCCTATCGCAAAATAAAAAACATAACAGGATAAAGTGATTCTCAATCGGCGGGGTCTCACCCCACCGATTATCAGTAACCCAAGGATATCATCGCCTCTTAAGAAGGAAGTGACTTAGATGTTTTATGTACCACTTAGACTTGTACAGATTCGCATCTCCAATTCTTTGAGCGAGAGTGTTACAGCACCTTCTACCCGGGATAAATAGCACTTTATCTATTCTGTTACGTTTTTTGTATTAAATCTATAACTCACCATTTAAAAATTGTGCCTCACCAAATCCAAAGCTCCAATCGCTTGCACTGTTCGTCACAATTGAAACCATTACATCCTTCGAGTCCATACCGCAAATCTCATTCAATTCCTTGACAAGGAGGTTATAGAATAATTTCTTTTGCTTATCCGTTCGAGGTGTACTTCTTACAGAAATAGCCACAACTTCATCGCTTCTTTTAAATCCTAAGCCTGTATCTTCTATGATTAGTTCATGTTTGGGATGCTGATGAACTATTTGATATCTATCACCCTCAGGAACTTCAAATGCTTTAACAACAGCACGGTGAGATGCATCTAATAATAACTTGATTTCTTCTTCCGTCCTACCTTCTATCAAATCAAACGTAAGTAACGGCATATACCTTCCCCCCTATTGTTAATACCTTATTTTTATACGACATCTATAAGATTTAATTTTCTCCATTATCCACAAACAGAAAAAAATTATTGATATTTTTCTACTTTTATTGGAAGTCCAGTTAATAACGATTCTTTTGCCGCAGAAGCAATTCGCTGTGCCATGATGCCATCAACGAAGCCACAAGGAACTTCCTCATCGTTATTAATTGCTTCAAAAAACTGTTCTACCTCTTCAATAAAAGCATCATTATATCTTTCTAAAAAGAAGTGTAGCGGGTTACTACTTTTTACACCCTCTTTTAATAGAACCTCAACACTAGATTCTTTTTCATTATTTACTTTTGCTGATCCTTTTGACCCAAATGCCTCTAATTGCTGATCATATCCATATACAGCTTGTCGACTATTGTCAATAACACCTACTAAACCGTTTTCAAATTTTAAAGTAATTAATGCTGTGTCAATATCTTCATACTGCTTAATCTCTGGATTTATGAGCGCTCCACCTACCACATATACTTCTTCAACCTCAGAACCCGATATGAAACGGGCCATATCAAAATCATGAATACTCATATCCATAAATATACCACCAGAGTGAGATACATATTCCAAAGAGGGTGGTTCGGGATCTCGAGATTGAATCTTTAAAATATGCAAATCACCAATAGCTTTATTTTTTACCAACTCTTTCGTTTTTGCAAAGTTACGATCAAATCTTCTATTAAAGCCCAATTGAAACTTCACACCAGCTTGTTTTACTACCTTATGAGCTTTACACGTATTTTCATCCGAAAAGCATATCGGCTTTTCGCAAAAGATGTGCTTTCCTGCTTTTGCTGCTTCTGTGATAATTTGAACATGCAAACTGGTAGGAGCACATATAAAAACCACATTAATTTCTGGATCGCTTATAATATTTTTATAGTCTTTGGTTAAATTTTCCACTCCAGACTCAGAAAACCAATCTTTCATATGATCAGCCTGGGGATCTGATACTGTTTTCAGACGTACATTAGGCATATTTCTCATATTATTAATATGCAATCTCCCAATTCTTCCTGCTCCAATTACTCCTACTACATTCACTTTTTCTTTTTCCATGATTTGATATCCTCTCTCTTTTAGATATTTCATCGTTGTTATTTTCCTTTAATTAGCTAACACAACAGGCGAGAAAACAGTATACATAATTACCACTAATAACAAAGCTATGGCACTCACCCATTTCACATGTTTCCAAGGAGTCATATCAACCTTATTAAGATTTGCTTGGAATTGAAAAGGTTCTTTTAATGGATTTATTCTTGTTGACATCCATAAAACGAAACAATCTAATATAAATAAAACACTAAATATATAAAGATAGTTTATCTCAGCGAGCAACCCTTGAGCTGCAATATAAACAACAAGGTGGAAGGAGAAAGTAATTTTGGCCCCTTGCGCAGTAACTCGCTTGTTCCAAAAACCAAATAGAATAATAACTAGTAACGGCAAACTATATAACCCGTTAAACTCCTGTATAACGTTATATAAGCCAGTTGGTGCAAAAGCAATTAATGGCGCAATGATTATTGATATAAACCCAACAATGACGGTTACAATTTTCCCCATCCTAGCGACTTGTCTATCTGTTGCATCTTTATTAAAAATTGGCTTGTAAAAATCCAAAGAAAACAAAGTGGCCGTTGAGTTTAATGAACCAACAAATGAGCTTAATATTGCACCAAATATAACAGCCGCAAAGATGCCATATGCCCATTCAGGTAACACTGCCGAAACTAAACTCGGATAAGCGTCATCTTGATTAGCAATGCCTCCATCAAACATATTAAAAGCAACAATACCCGGTAATACTAGAAATAAGGCTCCAAAAACTTTAAAGAAAGCTACATAAAGCGCACCTTTTTGTCCTTCTTTCAAACTTTTTCCACCTAGCGCTTTTTGCACAATCATTTGATTACAACACCAAAAATATAAATTATTGAACAACATCCCTAACATTAAGGTAGGCCACGGGACATAATCAGAATCTATAGCGCCCCAAGCATTTAACTTTTCCGCTGTATTTTCACGAATAAAATGAACCCCGTCCATAGCGCTTCCATTTCCAAGTGTCACTATTCCCAAGATTAATATCAGTATACCTCCTGTAAGTAGACCAAATCCATAAATAGTATCACTAAAAGCACTTAATGAAAGCCCTCCCATTAAGAGGTATAAAACTCCTACAGCGCCAATAAAAGCTGCACAAATAGCAACTGCTATTAGTGGATCTACACCTAGGATTTCATCTATGTTAAACAACTTATTAAAAACCAAAGCTCCAGAATAAAGTACTACAGGCAAAAATGAAGTCAAGTACGTAAACATAAACAGTATGGAGATAAGCCTTTTTGTAAACGTATCATAGCGAATTTCAATAAAGTCAGAAATCGTATTTACGCCATACTTCATGTACCTCGGAAGAAAAACTAAAGCTAATAAAACAATCGCAATTGCAGAGGTGACCTCCCAAGCCATGACTTCCATACCAGCTGCATAACTTTGACCATTCTGTCCAACTAGTTGTTCTGTTGATAAGTTCGTCATAATGATTGTCCCTGCTATAGACAATCCCGTTAGACTATGACCTCCCATAAAAAATCCTTCTGCAGTAGAAATATCAATATTTCTACTTTTCCGCCATGCATAAAGCCATACTAGAGCTATAATGACAACAAATGTCACTAGGGCAAACGCATTCAATGTATCCCCCTCGTTTCTAACTTCTTTTAATGAAATTATTTAGATATTTCGATCATTTTTCCAGCGTCAACCGATTCTTGACAAGCATTCGCAATTACTGTACTTTCCAAACCATCGTATACAGTTATACCTGGTTGTTTCCCATCCTGAATACACAAAATAAATTCTTTCATCTCTCGGAAAAAGGCCTCTTTAAAACGTTCTGAAAAATGTTGCGAAGTAGGCCTTACCACTCCTTGATTATTAAAAATGGAAACTTGATTCTTTTCAGGTTCCTGCGCAATGCGCAGCATTCCTTTTGACCCTATTAGTTCCGTTTCCACATGATAACCGTGCGCCGCATTTCTACCGGCAACTAAAAGAGCCATTGTATCATCCTCTAATTGCATCATAGCGGCTCCAGTTTCTAAATCACCTAAATCATCTAATTCAGGATAAGTAGTATTCTTTCCAATTGCCCACACGCGTTTCACTTCTTTTCCAGAGAACCATCTGACTAAATCGATATCATGGATAGCCATGTCAGCGAATAGCCCACCACTTTTACTGTTTGTTGCAAATTTCACAAAATTTTCTAATTCAGAAGCTGGATCAATGCCATAACAGCGAATTAAAGTTAAATCACCAATTTCACCATTGTCTACCTTTTGTTTTGCGTATTGATAAGACTTATCATAACGTCTCATAAAGCCTAAGTGGAATATTTGTTTCGGATAACCTTCTACTACTTCAATCGTTTTTTCTATATCTTCTACTTCTACACCGATTGGCTTTTCACAAAATACATGCAGCCCTTTTTTCATAGCTAAACGGATATGTTCACCATGAAGCCCCGATGGAGAAGCAATCACTACTGCATCAATTTCAGCATCCAAGAGCATATTTTCAAAACTTGTATACGTTTTCTCCACACCTAGCTTTGTTTTTGCCATTTGGAGTTCTTCATCCACAAAACTACAAACAGCTACCAATACAGCTTCTGGAATTCTCTCCACAATATTTTCAGCATGAGTAAAACCCATTCTTCCTAAACCAACAATTCCCAAATTTATTTTCTTCAATTAGCTCCCAGCCCCTCCTGTGTCATAAATATTCGACTTATTTTAGATAGAATGATGAGATGACGCCAGAGAAAACTACTGTATAGATGCCAATGATTTATTTAAAGGCAATAATGTCTCATCAATGTACTTTTTTCCTTTTAAGGCATATTCTAAAGGATGCGCTTTATTAGGATCTTGTTCTGCTTCTATAATAATCCACCCTTCATATCCAGATGAAAGCAATTTTTTATAAACTGGGACAAAATCAATATTTCCATCACCAGGAACCGTGAACATTCCAGCTAAAAATGATTGTAAAAATGATTTCCCCTCTTTGTTACATTCCTCTTTTTCATCTTTACGAACATCTTTAAAATGAACATGTTTTATTCTATCTATATGCTTATTTAGTAGATGCATATATTCATCATCAGACACATAGATATGCCCTGTGTCATAAAGCAAATTCACATAATTTTGGTCTGTATTGTACATTAAACGATCGACCTCTTCTAGGGTTTGAATACCCGTTCCCATATGATGATGATAGACAAGTTTCAACTCATATTCATGCGCTACCTTACCAAGAAGATCTAATCCACTACATAAACGGTCCCATTCTCCATCTGAAAAAAACGGTTTTTCGGCAAATACATTCTTATCAGTTCCCTGAATGCTATACGTTTGTTCAGATACTACAGCGACATCTGCATTTACCGCATTTAAATATTCACAATGCTTACGAAATGCTTTTTCCGCCTCTTCGATACCATCTCGAATAATATAACTACTAAACCACTTACCAGCAATTCTTAATTTGCGAAGTTCCAATTCCTTATTTAATACTTCTGCTTCCGGAAAGAAGCCTCCCACTTCTGTTCCTGCATAATCAGCAACAGCAATGTCACTTAAAACATGTGATAGCGTGTTTTCTGCTCCAATTTCAGGAATGTCATCATTTCTCCAACCAATCGGTGCGATTCCCCATGCAATATTCGTCATTAAAATTACACCCTTCCATATTTTATTAATAAAGTTAACCAATAACTTGTTAATTATATCCTTATAAAAGTAAAAACAACAACTTAATATCATATCTTGGTTAAGTATTGGTTATGTTTGATTACATTATATATTTAAAAGCGTTTACAGTCAATAATTTCTTTGTGACATATTAATGTATAACAAGGTGTATTAAAATTTCTGTATAATTTGGTTGTTTTTTGGTATTATTTTGATTAAGTACAACTATAATGTAGACATAGGTGATCATCATTATAAAACCCATTGATTCACTCCACATTAGAAAAACTTGGCTTGTCGCCAAGTCTTATGGTGAATGGCGTAGTTTTTCTTATACTATAAACCTATAGACTTTTATACTTTCCTATAGTGGAACAAAGGCACAAGCACCCGTTTAGCAACGTAGCGAGTGGAACGAAACAACTGAAGTTTTAGGAACCATGCCACTAAATCAGGGGTATGCCGACGCCCTAAGGCAAGCCCGTTTTTTAGTCGTCCTCAATATTTAGCACGAACCGATGGTGACTTAGCTTAGGGCAATGAAGTGAAGTCGCCTAGTTGGTGGGCACTGGAGCCGGACGGGGCTCATTCGGTTATTTGGTTACGCCATAGCATCAAATTTTATACTTTCTTATCTTTTAAAAAAAGCTTGGCTTATCGCCAAGCTTTTTTATATATAGAGGCTAAAAATGAAAATGTAACGTCTGCTAAATCTTAGAAAACTTGTTGAAAGCCGCTTATTAGGCTTTTTTTTACCTCAAATTTGATAATTTTAATCCTAAAGTTACCTTACCTTTTCAAAAGAAATATTGGTGCCTTCTTCCTTAATTATTCACACTTCCATATCCAACGTCTCATCCATACGCACTCTAGCAACTACACCAGCTAAAAATGGCAATAAAGCTACCATTCCTATCGCCCAGCCGACCCCCATCACATCAGCTATGAGTCCAGCTAGTAACGCACCAAAAGCATAGCCGCTATCTCGCCAAAACCGATACACCCCCATTGAAGAAGCTCTCCAGTTAGGTGCAGCGACATCACCAATAGCAGCTTGCAACGTCGGATAAACCATTGCCGTTCCTAAACCTAATATTAAAGCTCCAGCGACCCATAGTGAAAAACTGCTAACTAGCAAAATAAACCACAGCGCAATAGCTTGTATCCACATGCCATAAGTAATTAATTTCTTTCTACCAATTTTATCACTTAATATTCCTGTAAATAATTGAAAAAACCCCCATGCAGCTGGGTATAATGCAACTATGGTTCCAGTTTGCGCTACCGATAATCCAACAGAAGTAAAATATAATGGGAACAACCCCCATGCCATTCCATCTTTGAGATTAGTAGATAGACCTGAAAAGCTAATAGCTGAAAGATTCTTGTCCTGCCATGTAGTTAATTGAAAGATTTTTCTCGATGATAAATCTCCTCCACTATTTGTCATAGCTGCGCTTTGCTTCATTTGTAACTCTATATGATGCCTTGTATCTCTCACAGTTAATGATAACAGTATCCCTACCACCGAAATTCCTATTCCGATATAAAATGGCTCGGGTCTCAAAGAATAAGTAGAAGCGACATAACCTGAAATAGCTGCCAATAAAGCTACTCCAGAATAACCAGCGAATTCATTTAACCCCACTGCTGTTCCTCTTTCATTCGACTTGGAAAGATCAATTTTCATATTAACCGTCATGGACCAAGCCAATCCTTGATTAATTCCCAGTAAGATATTGGCAAAAACGATAACCCACCATGCATGCGCAAAAATAATCAACATAGGAACAGATAAACCAACGATCCAACCAAGTAATAACACCTGCTTACGACCAAATCGATCTGCTATATGACCAGCAAAATAATTTACGATCGCCTTAGAAAAACCAAAGCTGATAATAAAAGACAACGCAGCACTTGTTGATGCCAGTCCGAATTGATCTTCGCCTATAATCGGCAAAACGGTTCTTTCTATCCCAACCATTGAACCAACAAACAAGTTCGTAATTACTAATAAGAAAAACTGAACATAATTCTCCTTCATTCCTAGCTTGAATTCACTCATTTTATTCACCTTTGCTTTCTAAAAATTCAGGTATTCGCCAATTCTTTTAGCGAAAGCCGTAGTTCTTCTTATACTAGACCTTTAGACTTTTGTACTTTCCTATCGTACAAGAAGGGGCTGTTGCACAATCAGGTAATTGATTGTGTAACAGCTTTTTTGTGTATACACAAAAAAACAGACCACAAAGGGCCTGTTCTCATGTATTATTGATTTATGACAAATAAAAGAATAATACAAGCCCAGTATACGCAAACTGCAGCAAATTATCAATTATATTTACCGATGGATGTAGAAGAAATGATTCCTATGGATGATTCGGTCCGGCTCCACTGCCTCTTATGTGAAAGGATGGATTATAGAGAACTACTACAGGCATACGCTTCCAAAGGGAGAAAACCAGCAGTCGATCCAGTCATTCTATTTAAGGTCATTACCTACGCAGCCTCGCAAAAAATCTACTCTTCCCGAGGGATAGAAAAAGCATGTCGTCGGGATATCAATTTCCGTTGGCTTCTTCAAGGGTATGCAGCTCCTGATCATTCTACTATCAGTCGTTTCAAGCAAAAATATCTGACCGATACGGTGATGGAACAGCTCTTCTTTCAACAAGTCGTGTGGCTTTATCAACAAGAAGCGATTACCGGTGAAACCATCTATATCGATGGCACCAAAATCGAAGCGTATGCCAACCGGTATTCTTTCGTATGGAAAAAGGCAATCACCAAACATGAAGCCAAGATGTATACCAAATGGCAAGCCCTGCTGGAACAGATCAATACAACATACTGTCAGATTTTCACCAGTCCTTACGAGACTTTTTTAGAAGATTTGAAAAAAGTGCTTGTTTTCCTGGAGAAAGTAAAAGCGAAAGAAAACATCACGTTCGTTTATGGAAAGGGGAAAAGAAAAACGGTCCTTCAACGTTATCATGAACAAGTAAAGGAAATGCTTCAACGTAAAGAACACTACGATACTTCCAATCAGATTATGGGAGAGAAACGAAACAGTTATTCTAAAACAGACCATAATGCCACGTTTATGCGAATGAAAGATGATCCTATGAAGAATGGTCAACTCAAACCAGCTTATAATGTCCAAGCTGCCGTGGATGCGGAATTTATCGTTGGGATCAATGCGTTTTCCGATCGAAACGACACAACAACATTGATTCCAATGCTTCAATACGTAAAGGAACATCTTCCCTTTACCTATCGCAACATCGTCGCAGATTCTGGATATGAAAGCGAAGAAAATTACGTGTATTTAAAGAAGCAAAAACAGACGGCCTATATCAAGCCGCAAAATCATGAACGCAAGAAAAAAGCTTCTTTCAAAAAGGACATCAGACACCGAGAAAACATGGCTTATGATAAAAGCACAGATACCTATACCTGTGCCAATAACCAGCAGCTGCATGCCATAAGAAACTATACGCGAACCTCGCAGACTGGCTATCAATCTCAGGTAACCGTCTACGAATGTGAAGATTGTACAGGTTGTCCGCTCAAAGAAAAATGTACAAAAGCGAAAGGGAATCGCCAACTGCATGTAGCCAAGGAATTTCTGGCATACCGGGAAACAGCGCAAGAAAATATTCTAACAGAAACAGGCACACTTTACCGTATGAATCGCTCCATTCAAGTGGAAGGAACGTTCGGCGTATTGAAGGAAGATTATCATTTGAAGAAATTTCGTACGCGAGGAACAGGCAATGTACGAAACGAACTTTTAATCCTGGCATTTGGTTATAATCTCAATAAAATACATACGAAAATTCAAGCTAATCGCCTAAACCTCTATTATCATCCATTAAAGACAGCTTAAAAAAAAAAAAGGCGAGGCTTATTTAAGTGCGTCAAAAACCGATTAAATTTCCCTTTATCACCATAAATAAAATAATGCATCTTAAAACGAGCAATCTCATATATAAAAAGGAGCTGTCAGCAAATGCATAATATGCATTTTGCGACAGCTCCTTCTTAACTGTTCTATTTCTTTATCAATAACAATGACATCGATTCTTTCAAATAACGGTTCAGAAATGTTTATAGAAGATGAATCATTACTATCAATGGCTTTCCATTGTATTTCCTCTATGTTAAATGCTTGTTTCAATTTATCACTGGAAAATGGTAGAAACGGATGTAATAACTGAGCTAAATTGACAATAATATAGACACAACTTCTTAACGTATTTTGACAATCTTTAGGAGAAGTTTTTACTTGAAGCCATGGCTTTTGCTGATCAAAATATTTATTAACACCCCTAATAAACTCAAAAATTAACTCTAGCGCTTGTTTAAAATGAGTGTGTTCAATCATTGTACCCACTTGATGATAAAGCTCATCTACCTGATGCTTCATTTCTTTATTAATCTGTCCTTCAGGCACGACTCCATGAAAGAATTTTTCAATAAATTTCACACTCCTATTCACAAAGTTACCATAAGCTCCAAGCAGCTCGCTATTATGGCTATAGACAAATTCACGCCAGGAAAAATCAGCATCTCTATGTTCAGGAGCATTGATTGTTAAGAAATATCGTATGGAATCTGGGTCATATTTCTCCAACATGTGCGGGACCCAAACCGCCCAGTTTTTGCTAGTAGATAGCTTTTTCTTCTCGATCGTTACATACTCATTAGAAACCATATAAGTTGGAAGGGCCGGCTTATTTATACCTAATAATATACCTGGCCAAATAATTGCATGAAACGGGACATTATCCTTTCCATGAACATAATAAGAGATCGCGTCCTCCCCCCAAAAAGAAGTATGATCCTTATGATTATCCTCTGCCCATTTTTTACTAGCGGTATAATAACCAGCAACTGCTTCAAACCAAACGTAAATTTTTTTGTACTCATAACCTTCAACAGGTACAGGTACACCGACTGGTAGGTCTCTTGAAATTGCTCTATCATGTAAGCCTTCCTGTAAATATCTTTCTGCTATTTTAAGTGCATTTTCTCGCCAAGTCCCCGTTTCTTTCATATCTTTGAGGTAATGCTCCAATAACTGTTGAAAAGTACTCAATTTAAAATAAAAATGCTCTGTGTTTCTTGTTACAGGTGAACTGCCACATAGTTTACATTTTTTATTCACCAGTTCTAATGATTCAAGTATCTTGGAGCAATGCTCACATTGATCTCCACGTGCTTCTTTTCCACAATGTGGACAAATACCTTCTACGAAACGATCAGGTAAAAACTGTTCACAAGTACTACAATAAGCTTGTTCCACCTCTTTGCGGTAAATGTTACCCTTTTCCATTAAGGTGGTGAATATTTCTCCAACCGTGGTATGGTGATGTTGTGCATCTGTACGTGTATAGCAATCGTAAGTGAAGCCAAGCTGATCAAAACATTGTTTAAACTCTTTATGATACGTATTGGCTATTTTTTTTGGTTCCACTCCCTCTTGTTTGGCCCGTATTGTAATAGGTGTTCCATTACAATCACTTCCAGACACATATAGCACATGATCACCCTTTGCTCTGTAATAACGCGCTAAAATATCTCCAGACAAAAGACTGGATATATGCCCTAAGTGCAATGATCCATTTGCATATGGCCAAGCCCCACCAATTAGTATATTCATCACTTTTTTCCTCTCTTCAAAAATTTATAAAAATCTTGTGTTTTCTTATAATGCCAAAAACCCCGCCCCAAGACAATAAATATTGTCAAAGGACGAGGTTATACTCGTGTTACCACCTTTATTCACTAATCATTCACATGAATAGCCTCCATTAGTACGGAACAATAGACGACATGTTCTTATACAATGACATGGATAACGAGTGTCAAATCTCGTCATACCCTTACTTAAGAGCTCAGATATGCAGCTCAGAGACCATGTTCAATCAATTATTCCTTGCTTCTTTTCAGCTACCAAAGCTTTCTGTATAAGAATTCACTTGATCTACTCTTCTCTTCATCGCTTTTCTTCTAAATAATGATAGTCATTAGTATTGCACAAGGATGTATAGAAGTCAACGATAACAAACAGAATATAATTCCCTCAACTAGCTTTTACATTAACTCATGATCTGTATTCACTTAGACTTTATTAAATAAAACAACGTCTACAGTTGAAAAAATGAAACATTCGCACTCATCACTTTAATGCATTATATCAACAACTATCCGCGATGCAAAATCAGGCGTTTCATAGAACACTTTTCTTTCTTGCAAATGAAAATCAGCAATGAACATTGTATCTTTTTTCAAATATTCAATAGATGATAATACAGGACTATTGCTTATTTCAATGGTGCCTCCTTCTTGTAATAACTCACCACAAATCTTTGCATAAGGTATTTGGATAGTTAAAGTATTTTTCCCTTCAACTATTTTAAAGTCATTCATTCTCATATTTATATCTAACACAACTCTTGTATAGTTAGAATGAATACCATACCTTATATTGTTTACATAGCGTGCCGAAACAAGTATTTCTCGGTTAGCTGTATAGCTTCCATATTTTGCTGTTATTTGTCCCTCTCCTTCTTTTTCAGCGTGAAATATCTCGTTTTCTATATACCCAATATTCCCTGAGGTAGTCCAAGTAATTAAACTAGTATCAATCTCTAGTTTTCTGCCATTTTTATCATAACCTCTTAAAGCTAATGCCACATTTTGACCTGAAATCATTTCCACATCCAAGGGCATAATCCCTAACGCCCCTGATGGCTTGTAAGGTTTTGCTTTATCTGGATATGGAGGATAAATTAAATACTTATTTCGAACATTCTTTACCCACTTATCCAAATCCACTTGCCACGAGTTAATTATTTCACTGACTGGATGATCGTTCATAATCTTAGTAGGTACTTTAGTATTTCCAATTAAATTAACATAACTCTCATTCATTTTAAATTTTTCTGGGTTTTGATCTCTCATTGCATCAAGCAAGTTTAACCCTAAAGAAACCAAGTCAACTTCTGAAATATTACTTATATGAACCTGTACCCCACCAATTAATTTTCCCTTATACTTTCCGAATCTTGAAGTAAAATAAGCTGGTCGAAACTTAACACCTACAAGATTACGTTTTTTCATTTCTTCTGCCAATGCTTCACTTTCAATCCATGGGGCACCTACTAATTCAAACGGTTTTGTAGTACCAAGCCCTGTAGACAGTGACGTATCATCCAATAGCTCCGTTCCAGTATATAAATAAGCTGTCTCTTCAGTAGGAATATTTGGGGATGTTAGAACCCAAGGTAGCTCCGTATTAGAAAAATACACGTTTCTTCTCCAACCTTTGACTTTAGCTACTTTTACATCTATTCCCAAACTGTATTCTTGGTTCCACATTAAAGCTAATTCTCCAACCGTCATCCCATGCCTTACAGGGAGTAAAAATCTCCCCATAAAACTTACTGCATCTTTTGATCGCAACGGCCCCTCCACTTTCATACCACCAATTGGATTCGGTCTATCTAAAACAATTATTTGTTTATCGTACTCTGCAGCTGCTTCCATAACAAATCCAAGAGTGTAAATATAGGTATAAACATTGGAACCTATATCCTGAATATCAAATAATAACACATCTACATCCTCAAGCATTTCTTCTTTTGGCTTCCAAGTCGGACCATATAAACTGTATACAGGTAAGCCGGTTTTTTCATCTACATAAGATTCCACATACTCTCCAGCTTCCCGGTCACCTCGAATACCGTGTTCAGGGCCATACAACGCCGTTAAATACACTTCTGGATGTGCATATAATAAATGAATGCTACTCTTTAAATCACTTGTAACTCCTGTATGATTTGTAATTAATCCTACTCGCTTCTCCTCCACCCACGATAAATGTTCATTTAAAAAAACTTCAATACCTGGTATCAATTTTCAATCCCCTTCATTCCTATTTTTAAATATATATGTGAAGAGAGTAATATTTTTAACCGCTTCATGAAACTTTTTCTTTGCCACCAATTTTTGATAAGTACAACTCACTCAATTGTTGAAACTTAGTTATCATACATCCTATTCATTAAATGGTTGATTTTTTCACTTTGTTCATTTTGATTTCGATGAAGTATTATTAATTCTTCTATTAAGCTCTTTTCTGATATTACAGACATTAAATGATCCTGAGCATGAACTAATAAGACAGGGATATTTTCAAGCTCTCCCTTTGTATCTTCTTGAATTAGTTTCGTTTGTAATTTATGCGCTTGCAATAATTCAGTATGAACAAGCTTCATTGAAGATTCAATGGCATTAAATTCAGCCTCCCGAGCATGATTTAATGCCTCATACAAGTGTTGTTTTGCATTGCTTGCATGTAAAATAATATTCATTGATGCATTCTCAACGTCCATCCGCGACTCCTCCATAATGAATCAATTCAATAGATTGTTTTTGCATATATTCTTTCATCTTGTTGTTAGTTAAGACAGCCACTTCTTTCATTCTCATCCTGTTATAACTGCTAATTTTATATAAACCAGAATCTATAAATCCTGGGTGGCACATCATTTCTGTAATCCCTGGTTTTAAACGTGTTAAAATATCTTTAAGATTATTAATTGAAACGTTTTCTTCCCCATAAAAACCTCCACAAAAATAATCTGGACTCGCTATTTTATACGCTATCTTTGTGTCAGGAAGCAATCTAACCGGCATATTATAGTTTTTTGCAGTCTCTAAAACGACATCCAGTAACAATGGAAAATGATGGTGCAGGTGATGATGACTATCTATATGCGTTACATTTCCATACCATTTATGTGCTAAATCAAGCTGAGCCTCGACCTCATTTTTTATATCCTCTCTTTTAGCAGATTGCATTAACCCTTCCTTTTTCAAAAAATATCCAGAATGACTCGTTAAACTACTTTGGGAAGCAAAGACGGGACGACCTGCATCAAAAACGAGATGCAAGCCTACTCCCAAATTAGGATGTTTTTTTGCTTCTTTTAAACTCTCTTTGGCAAATGGCATATTAACCATGACAGTTGTACTTGATACGATGCCATATTGATGAGCAAATAGAATTCCATATGTCACACCAGCCGTAATCCCAAAATCATCCGCATTTATAATAAGTTTGACTGTATTGTTACCCATAATAAGACTCCTAACTTTCTGTAGTAGCAGCCACTGACTCACTAGCTTGCTCTTCTTCTAATAGTTTTTTATCGTACAAACGGAAAAACGGATAATAAATACAGATAGCTACAATAATATTGATCATCATTAATACACCACCACGCCAATCACCTGTTGTCAATATTCCAGAAAAAGGAGGTGGTGTCGTCCATGGAACAATTACATAAGGTTTTCCTACAAATCCAAGCGACATTGAAAAATACGTGATAATACCTACTGTTAATGGTGCTAGTATGAAAGGTAAAAATAACAACGGGTTCATTACAATTGGAGCTCCAAAAACGATTGGTTCACTTATATTAAAGAAACTTGCCCAAATAGAGCCTCGTCCCAATCCTTTTAAATGCCTCGAACGAGCTCGCCAAACAAAAAGTATGGTTAATGCTAAAGCCATGCCTGAACCACCAACTGCCCACCATATCGCCATAAATGGTTGCCCAATTATATATGGAAGTTCCTCACCAGCCTGTTGTGCAGCAACATTTTGTTCTGTTAAACTATACCAAATTGGAGCCATAACACTTGCTACAACGGATATGCCATGAATTCCAAACGACCACAGTAAATGGATTAGAATTATTGCAATAATTGCTCCCCATAAACTTGATCCCATAGCTTCTAAAGGTTGCCTTAAAATAGCGGCTACTACTCCATGCAATGATAAATTGAAGAAGTTACGCAACAATAAGTCTACTCCCCATACTATAAAAATAATGATTGCTCCGGGAATAAGAGCTGTAAATGCTCGCCATACTGACGGTGGCACCCCTTCAGGCATACGAATAACAATATTTTTGTTTTCAAAAAAACGGAAAACTTCTACTGTGAAGATGGCTAAAACAATGGCAATAAATAGTCCTTCACTTCCCATTAAGTTTAACGGTATATTTCCTTCTTCAGTAAGAGGGGTAGCGACAAAAAATGTAGCCACACTTAGTACACCAGCAGATAATTCATCCATTCCATAGCTTTTCGCAAGGCTATATGCAATTGAAAATACTGCGATTAGACCTAACAAACCAAAGGTAGCATTTACTGGAATACTTAACGTTTGTGCATAGGGTTTCATAAATTCAGCCCACGATTCAATTGGTGGAGATGAAATAATCAGAAAAACGCTTCCAATAATTAATAGCGGCATTGTTGCTATAATTCCATCTCTTACTGATTTTAAATGACGTTGTTCAGCCAATTTCCCTGCAACTGGCATAAAATAACGTTCCATAGACTCATTAAAACGATTCACTATACACCCTCCTCATCATTATTCTTTAAATGAAGCGCTTGCTCTAGCACTTTTTCACCATCTGTCGCTCCATATGCTCGTATATCAATAATAGCAATTGGCACCTTTTCCTTTTCTGCTTTTTTAAATAGTTCCTTCTTTTTATAGCGAATTTGTGGACCTAAGAGCATGACATCTGAATCTTTAAGTTGTCTATCTATCTCGTCTACCGAATGTGCTTCTATTTTCACATCCAACTCTCTGCGACTGGCTGCTTTTTTCATTCTTTCTACCAAAAGGCTTGTACTCATCCCTAATGCGCAAAGCAACGTTATTTTCACTGTACGTTTCCCTCCTTAAATCTTAAACTGCGGTAAAAACTTTTTATTTATCATAAACATTTCTTTTAAAATAGCATTTGCCTTTTCAGCGGAAGGGATAAGTGGGTGTAACGTCAATGCCTGATGAGCAACACCTTTATCCCCATTAACACCAGCTTCAACAGTGAGTTCTTCATATGCTTTCACATGTTGTAAAAGTCCTCTGATTTGCGGAGAAACTTGCCCTACTTGCAATGGAGTAACCTGATGCCGTTCCACAACACAATTTACTTCTATACAAGTATTGATAGGTAAACAAGAAATTGATCCATTATTACGAACATTCAATGTATGCATTTCTTTTGTATTCAACTCAATCGATTTAATCAAATTTACAGCTGCCTCCGAATAGTACGCACCACCTCTTTGTTCTAAAACTTTTGGTTTTTTGCTTAGTTTTGGATTTTGATAAATTTTAAATAGTTCTCGCTCAATCTTCTGAACTTGATCAGCACGGGTTTCATTTCGTTTAAACTCCTCTAATTGCTGTTGTAAAATCCGATCAGACTGATAATAATATTTATGATAACCACATGGAATAGCATCTAAAGATCTTAAGAAATCAAGATCCCAGCCAAAGTCAGGAATATTTTTTGCTTCATAAATATTTGACCATCCATTAAATATATCTTTAATTCTTGACTCGCCCCTAATATATAAATCAGTCAGCCAAAGCAAATGATTTATACCTGTGAAATTGATGCTCACATCCTTCATAGAAACGTTATAAGCAGCAGCAAATTTTTTATAATAATTTATCGGGTTATTGCATAAACCAATAACTTTTACATTGCTATATTTTAAGACCGCCTCTGTTACAATTCCTGCAGGATTTGTGAAATTCAATAACCATGCTTTGGGTGCAAGTTGTTCCATATCATTGCAAATATCTAAAATAACTGGTATGGTACGTAATGCTTTCATATAGCCACCTGCTCCGGTTGTTTCCTGACCAATTACTCCGTGTTTAATAGAGGTGTATTCATCATAACGACGCATTTTAAGCTGTCCAACTCTAAGTTGGGTAATAATGTAATCTGCACCTTTTATCGCCTCTTGTCTATTGAAAGTTGCAACAATTTTAATTGAATATCCTGATGCTTGAATCATTCGCTTTGATAGCCCTTCTATAATGGACAACTTCTGTTTTCCTTCTTCTATATCTACTAACCAAAGCTCCTCTACTCGTAAAAGTTCTTGATTGTTAATAATTCCCTCTAACAATTCAGGCGTATAGGAAGAACCCCCTCCAATTACCGTTATTTTTAATCCACCCATTAAAGATCATCATCCTTTCTTTGATTAAATTAAATATTCCACTTTCATCATAGTATGTTAACGCATACATATCGAGGTTGGTTTTTACCTCTATTAAAGGTAAAAAATCACTTCGAAATAGAAAGGATTTCCCTTTTCCAATAGAAATAAAGTTATGTTATAGAAACATAAGAAAAACTACAGCGTTCGCCATAAGGCTTGGCGAACGCTGTAGTTTATAAACCTTTAAACTTTTATAATTTCCTATAGTGTAATAAAAGAGCAAAAGTTTAACTAAAATACTTTCACTCTTTTTTCTATTCTTCTATTACTTCTAATAATTCCGAATACGTCTTGCATCTTAGTAACTGAAAGACCTTTTGTTTATCATTCATTAAATGAACAAGAGATTGAAACATGAGTTGCAGATCTTCTTTCCTATTTTTATTTATATTAAGTAATATGACTAATTGAACAAACTTATCTCCCCAGTTTATTGGACGTAATAAAGTTAATATAGAGAGAAAGGTGGCATTTGTTCCTGGTTTTAGTGGATGAGGAATCGCTACCATATTGCCAAAACTAGTTGGTGCATAACTTTCTCTTTCTAGTACAGATTGTATATAATCTGTGTCTGCTTTTCCTTTCTGCACTAAATTATTTGTTAAAAATTTAATAACTGATTCTGGTATTTGAAAATCATATTGTAAAAATGTAAACTCTGGAAAAATAAATTCTTTTAAGTCTATATCCAAACAATCTAACATACGCTCAATTTTAGAAACATCTATATTACCAAGAATATTACTTATATGAATAACTGGTATTGGTAGTTTATTTTTAATTGGAATTGTACTAATAATAAAATCATAATCTTTAAGGTTAAGACGTGTTAAGTTATATAGTTCTATTGTCCCAGTAATATGAAGTTTCTTCCCAAAAATATTTATCAACTTATGTAAAAGCAATTGCGAGCTTCCCAGACCCGTAGCGCAAACAATTAAGCTACGCTTCCGTTCCATATAGGAGCGTTTTGCCTTTTCTAATGCAGCCTCTATATGAAGAGCAACATAGCCGACTTCACTTTCATTAAACTGAACACTAAATCGTTCATTTATTACACTAACCCCTGTTAATGCCGCTTCGAATGAAAGAGGGTATTCCATTTTTATTTCCTCCAACATTGGATTACGTATATTCATTTGATAGCGAAAACGACTAATAGCAGGTTTAAGATGTAAGCATAAATTTCTTAACAGTTCTTCATCATCTGTTAACTTTAAATCGTACTCATTATCAATGACCTGTATAACCTCCTTTGCTAGACAATAAATTTCCTTATCAACTATACTTTGAAAATCTAAATGATTAGCAGTGGAAGTCAGCTTTGTTCCTTTTAAATGAATGGCTAAATAAGCAACTTCTGTTTTGGGAAATTTAATTCCTAATCCGCTTTCGATTTGCTCTACTATCTTTTGTGCTACTTCATATTCTCTTTCATAAAATAAAGAATATATTTCTTCTTTTACAAATTCAACAGACTTGTGTTCTAACAAACGCTTATATGCAATGGATAAGTGAATGATCAAATTGTGTAAACTAATATCGGAAATAGCGATATGATGTTTTCTTATATTTTCGAGAATGGAATTCCTTATGATATTCAATTCTTCTAACGACAAAATATTCCCCATTTGCTCTTTTAGAAGTAATGGATGTTGATTAAAAATGTATTCAGACAAACAAAAACGGATGAACGTTTCATCGCCAACTATTTTCATTCCAAAGTTAGGTTTATGTTCAATAAACAACCCATAAAATTGTAGTAATTCTCGAACCGTTTTTAAATCACCTTGTAAAGTAGATCTACTAATGAATAACTCTGCAAGTAACTCCTCTATTTTTATATAATCGGTACAAAACAATAGTTTTTCTAATAGATAATTTACTCTGGCACTTGAATCTACGGGGACCACCGTGCGAAATTCGTTTACACATTTTGATAACAATTTAGTTATTTTTTCTTTATTCTTGCCTTTTAAAATATATCCTTTTCCGCGTAAGGATTTAATATACATATTGTAGTCTCTAAGAATCGTATTCAATTGTTTTATTTCCATTCTTACTGTCTTCGGACTTACATTAACCTCCGTAGCCAGTTGAGCACTCGTCACCACCATACCTTCTTCGTTATCAAGCAATTTTAAAATTGCAAACTGGCGAGATCTCATAAGCTCACCTCAGTTATATAATACAGACTTTAAATTATATAAATAAACAATTGTTTTTTTCTATATTTAACATCAGCAAATTAACCCTATAGCATCATTGGGATTTCTCCCAAAAATTCACAGAGTCATTTTAATACTAAGAAACTATATCAATCCATTAATTATTTTTTCAACTCCTCCCCTGCTATTTTCTTTTATTATATACAATTATTTATTGTTTGTAAAACTTTATACCAATTTTTAATTGCCTTAATCTCCACAGTCTTTTGGTTTACAAAATAAAATATTCATCTGATATAAGGATATACAAAAAGCGCATCAAGTAATGCGCAACCGTTTTTGGGTGATCTTTAAAACGTAGTTAGAGTTTTTATCTTCTAATTAATAATTGAAGCCAGTATTTATCTATTTAAAAACCGTTTAATTTTTATCTTTCCCCCATATTTCCAAACACTTCTTTTTTACTTTTTCTGCTTCAGATTCTGTTTTGCATAGTAATAAACAATTGTCATCACCACTAATGACACCTGCTAGCTGCTTCCATTCTAACGATTCCATCATATATCCAATGGCTTTCGCATTGCCTGGATCTGTTCTAATAATGACAAAGATTCCCGACACTTCGATGGATTGAATCGCTTCCGAAAAAAACTGTTGTAATTTTTGAATGGTTGATGATTTTTCTTTTACACTGCTGGGTAAATGATAACTCTCCACACCATTTGGTGAATACTCTTTCCTCACTTGTATTTCTTGCATATCTCTTGAAATGGTTGCTGGTGTAACATCATACCCCTGATTCTTTAATAATTCACGTAATTCTTTTTGCGTACGCACTTCGTTGGTTCGTATAAGTGCACAAATTTTTTCTTGGCGTTCTTTTTTATTCATCAAACAACCTCCCATTTACAAGGGATTATTATAGATACTGTGCTCCCGCTTCAAATTTTTGAATCATCGTGAAGCGAGAGCCTAGATAATAAGCCAACAATACCGCAACTATTCATTTTGGATAACTGTTCCAGCATTTTCTCCTACAGCTTCAGCAGCTTTACTTAGCGAAGTAATAATACATTTTCTACCAGGTTTCGATTCAACAAATGTAATGGCAGCTTCTATTTTTGGCAACATACTACCTGCAGCGAATTGACCTTCTTCCGCATATCTTCGTAATTCTGTTGTGGTAACTTGTTCGAGCACTTTTTGCTCTGGTTTTTGATAATTTACATATACATGTTCTACTTCAGTTAAAATTACTAACTTATCTGCTTGAATGAGCTCTCCTAATTTCTCGGAAGCAAAATCTTTATCTATCACAGCTTCTACACCGATAATCTGCTCATTCTTTGAATAAACTGGAATACCACCGCCACCAGTACTAATCACAATCGTTTCCTTATCCATTAGAGCTTTAATGACTTCATGTTCTAAAATTCTCAAAGGCTGAGGCGAAGGAACTACTCTTCTCCATCCTCTTCCAGCGTCTTCCTTAAATGTAATATCATTCTTTTCCATTTGTTTTTTTGCTTCGTTTTCCGAATAGAACGGACCAATTGGTTTGGTCGGTTGTTGAAAAGCTTTATCATCTGGATCAACCTCTACTCTAGTTACAACCGTAGCTACTTGGTTGTTGAGCCCAGCTTCATGCAACTGACCATAAAGTGCATTCTCCAACCAATAACCAATCATTCCTTGACTCATTGCCCCACACGTATCCAAAGGCATCGCAGGCGTCTGTTCACTATGAGATTGAATTTGTTGTAATAAAATATTTCCTACTTGAGGACCATTACCGTGTGTAATAGCTACTTGGTAGCCTTGTTTAATAATTTCTATTAACTGTTTTGCCGTATGGTTTAACGCTTGTTGCTGTGCTTCAGCCGTTGCACTACCAGACTGAATCGCATTACCGCCTAGTGCAATCACAATACGTTCATTCGCCATTTCATCCTTCCTTTCTGTTAGATGGTTATCCTGCCAGTAACTAAGCCACCTATTGCAATTACTGCTAAGACAACAAATGCAATCATTAGCGATTTTTCTACCTTCGTGTCTTGCTTTTGAATGCCATTTTCTTTTAACGCCCGTTTATAAAGAATAATCCCTGGAGCATATAACAACATGGTTAAAAGCAAGTAGCTTATTCCAGCAGCATATACGAGCCACAAAGCATAAATGCTCGCAATAAAACCAATCACTTTCTCTTTGATACGTTTTTCTCCTACTTCATATCCTTCACCTGTCATGGTCAATTTTACTTGGTAAAAAGCCGATAACATATAGGGAATAAGGATAGCTGAAGTTGCCAAAGAGAACATAAAATTATATGCTGCTTCAGAAAATAAAAGCGTTATCAGAAATAGTTGGATAAGCCCATTGGTTAACCATAACGAATTGACGGGGGCGTGATTTTTATTCTCTTTTGCTAGCCATTTAGGAAACACTTTGTCTTTTGCCGTGACATAAGGTAACTCCGCTGCGAACAACGTCCAACCAAGCCAAGCTCCCATAACCGAGATGATTAGACCAAGGTTAATAACAATAGCTCCCCATTTCCCAACAATTTCTTCTAACACATAAGCCATTGCAGGATTTGGTAAATTAGCTAATTCTTCTCTTGACATAATCCCTAACGATAACAAAGAGATTAAAATGTAAATTAAAAGCACACTAATTAACCCAATTACTGTGGCTTTCCCAACATCAGAGCGATTTCTTGCTCTACCTGACATTACAACAGCACCTTCAACACCGATAAATACCCATAAAGTAACTAACATCATGCTTCTAACTTGTTCACCAACAGAGGCCCAACTAAAACCTTCACTGCCCCAGAACTCAAATGAAAATGTATCCCATTTAAACGCAATGATCGCTATAATAATAAACAAAAATATAGGAATCACTTTGGCAATCGTTGCTACTGTATTAATAAGCGCAGCTGAACTGACACCACGTAAAACAAGAAAATGCACGGACCATAAAACGACGGAAGCACCGATAATACTAGCGACATTTTGACCGCCTTCGAACATGGGGATAAAGTAACCAATTGATGAAAAAACTAATGTAGCATAAGCTACATTCCCTAAAAACGCCGATAGCCAATAACCCCATGCACTATTAAATCCTAAAAATGTTCCAAACCCAGCTTTTGCATAGCTATAAATACCGCTATCTAATTCTGGTTTCCTTTGAGTTAAATTTTGAAAGACAAAGGCAAGGGCTACGATACCAATGCCTGTAATAATCCAGCCAATAATGGCTGCACCGGAATTAGATCCAAGTGCTATATCTCCAGCTAAGTTGAATGCTCCTCCTCCAACCATGGAACCGACAACTAGCGCAATAAGCGCCACTAGCCCTAGCTTTTTTTCATCTTCACTCATTTTGTACACCTCCCTTTATAAATAGGGGTTGATTAGCTAGTTTCATTTCCATTCGTTGCAGCCATTACGGCTTTAATCGTATGCAGCCTGTTCTCTGCTTCATCAAAGACAAATGAATTCTTACTTTGAAATACTTCATCCGTTACTTCCATTTCCTTTAAACCAAACTTTTCGTGTATATCTCGTCCTACTTCTGTCTCTAAATCGTGAAAGCTCGGTAAACAATGGAGGAACATGACATTGTCTTGATTACCTGTTTTCTCAAGCATTGCTTTATTTACTTGATATGGATAAAGTAAATCAATTCGCTCTTTAAACTTATCTTCTTCTCCCATAGATACCCACACGTCAGTATAAATCACTTCAGCTCCAGAAACGGCTTCATCAATATCGGAAGTAATCGTAATGTTTGCTCCAGAATCTTTTGCCACTTCTTCCGCATAACGAACTACATCCTCATCCGGAAATAATACCTCTGGTGAGCAAATGCGAACATCCATACCAACCTTCGCACAGCCGATTAATAAGCTGTTTCCCATATTGTTTCTACCATCACCAACATAGACGAACTTAACACCTTTCAAATGTCCAATATGTTCTTTTATCGTTAATAAGTCGGCAAGAATTTGTGTAGGGTGGAATTCATTTGTTAACCCATTCCAAACAGGAACGCCAGAATTTTCCGCTAAACCATTTACCGTTTCCTGATCGAATCCACGGAATTGAATGCCGTCAAACATTCTTCCTAATACAATGGCTGTATCACGAACAGATTCTTTCTTCCCAAATTGAATATCATTTTTTCCAAGATATTCTGGATGTGCTCCTAAATCAATGCATGCTACTGTAAAGGCGCAGCGTGTTCTGGTAGAAGGTTTTTCAAATAATAGGGCAATATTTTGCCCTTTCATATAATGGTGTGGCGTGCCAGATTTTTTCTTTGCTTTTAAATCAGCTGCTAAATCAAGCAAATAATGAATCTCATCCGCTGTAAAATCTTTTAATGTCAAAAAATGTTTACCAGTTAATTGTTTCGTTAACTTTGTCGCCATTTTCATCCTCCTAAAATTATTAATTTATAGTTAAAAATGGTAATTACCTTTTGTTATTTTTTTCACTATGCAAGTAGTTTCTCGATTGCATGCTTTTTAGCTTTATAAATCTTCTCTTGATAACGGCATACTCATACAACGCGGACCACCACGACCTCTCGACAATTCAGAGCTAGTGACTTCAATAACTTCAATGCCATGTTCACGTAGCAATTTGTTAGACACGTAGTTACGGTCATATGTGACAACGACACCAGGTGCAATTGCCAATGTGTTTGAACCGTCATTCCATTGCTCTCTCGGCGCAGCAATAACGTCTCCTCCTCCACATGGGATTAACGCAACATCTTTTAGACCCAGTACTTCTTTTAGTGTTTCCAACAAATTCGTTTTATGCGTTATTTTTACGGTGTCTTCTTCTTTCCCTTGTTCCAAAATATAAATATCCATTTGTCCATCTTTATTTTGAATCTCGGGGTGGATGGTAAATTTATCGAAATCAACCATTGTAAATACGGTATCTAAGTGCATAAATGCTCTTGACTTCGGAATTTCTACAGCAACAACGCGCTTTATTTCCTTTTGGCGTTTAAAAATATTTATAGCCAATTGCTCAATGGATTTTGCTGCCGTTCTTGCACTTATACCAATGGCGATCGTATCTTTGCTTAAAACAAGCTCATCGCCACCTTCTATGGGGCACGGATAATCGCGATCCAACCAAATAGGGATATCAAACTCAGCATACCTAGGATGATGATGAATGATATAACTCATAAATAGCGATTCTCGCCTTCTTGCAACTTCTCTCATGGTATTAATCGTTAACCCATTACCTATCGTTGCCGCTGGATCTCTCGTAAAATAAAGATTCGGCATTGGATCTAAATAAAATGGGTAATGATTATCTAACAATTCATATAGATGGTTCCTTTTCTCCACTGGAATTTCTGATTTTCTCACACCAGCCATAATTTTCTTTACCATCTCTTCGGTGTCAAACGACAATAAATAATCAGCTATTTTTTGCGCACTACCACCATGGACATTCGATTCCAATAATATTTGCTTCACAAATTGCTGTCTTAACTCTTCTGTATGAAGCGCTTCTGTCATTAAATTGGTTAAATAAAGTACTTCAATACCTCTATTTCGTAACGTTTGAGCAAAATAATCATGCTCTTTTTGAATCATTGGTAAATGAGGAATATCATCAAATAACAAATGCTCTAAATAATCAGGGGTTAAATTTTCAACTTCTTTACCAGGTCGATGCAACAAAACCGTTTGTAGTGCACCAATTTCAGACGTAACATGTAATGGTTGCTTCACTTCCATACCTCCTCATATTGTAAAAAGTGGATGAAGACCTAAATGAAATAATGATTGGTCGCCACCTTTCCAAAGCTTTTCATGGACTTGATCTTAACTCGCAAATCACTAAATGATCCATGAATGTTAACTTATTTTAGATTGGGCAGAGATTGCATCTGCTTTTCTTGTAGATAGTTTAAACAAATACGAAATAGCTATACATGTTAGGTTAAATATTTTTAGTTCAAGAAATTAAAATGGCATTTTTCGCTTGAGGTGAACTACTTTTAAACCGGCATGAGCGAATTCCGTGTTATGGCGAGCGTTTTTTGGACGAGTAGGAGCGAGTTTGTGGGGGAGAGCGATTTTCGGAGAGCAGGAGATAGTTCTACGCAAGGACGGGCGAATTTCAACAGACGCGAACGATCCAATCGCCAGCTCATGGCAGTATACATATTTTCACAATACAAATAGCCGAACAATTATCTTATGATTGTTCGGCTTCTATTTATATAACGTTTTACATTTTTTCTGGTGCATGTACACCAACCATACGAAGCGCATTACCAAGCGTTATTTTAACTGCTTCTAGCAACGCTAGCCTTGCTTTCGTTACTTCTAACTGACTTTCATCTAACACTTTCTCTGCATTATAGAAACTGTGCAATTGAGATGCTACATCAAATGCGTACTGGGTTATTTTATGCGGAATTCGTTTCTCCGCAGCATCCAACACCAGTTGCGGAAATGTAGCTAATAGCTTTAACAAGTTTATTTCACTCGTTTGTTTTAATAAAGAACTGTCATACTTTTCATAAGCATAACCATTTGTTTCTGCCTTATCTAATAACGTACAAATTCGTGCATGCGCATATTGTACATAATAAACCGGGTTGTCATTCGATTGGGAACGAGCAAGATTTATATCAAAATCCAAATGCGTATCACAGGAGCGCGTATTCATCATGTAACGCATGGCATCAACGCCTACTTCTTCCATCAGTTGCCTTAGTGTTAGCGCCTTTCCAGACCGCTTACTCATTTTCACTCGCTCGCCGTCTTCAAATAAATTCACCATTTGAATAATCTCCGTCTCTAACTTCCCTTTTGGATACCCTAATGCTTGGATTGCCGCTTCCATTCGCGGAACATAACCATGATGATCCGCTCCCCATACGTTAATTAACTGATCAAAGCCACGCTCCAATTTATCGTTATGATAAGCAATATCAGACGCTAAATACGTGTAGCTTCCATCTGATTTAATAACGACGCGATCTTTATCGTCCCCATATTTTGTCGTCCGAAACCATGTAGCACCATCCTGTTCATAAATGTCACCAGATGTGCGCATTTTATCGAGCGCTTGATCTACTTTCCCCTTTTCATATAAAGACATTTCCGAAAACCATTGATCAAATGGCACCCGAAATTGGTTTAAATCATGCTCGATCTTTTTCAATTCAAAGTCTAATCCGTAGCGCCGAAAATAAGCTAAACGCTCTTCTTTCGGTTTGTGCAACCATACATCGCCTTCATCTGCGGCTAATTTTTTCCCAATATCGATAATGTCTTGTCCGTAATAGCCATCCGCTGGCATTTCCGCTTCTCGTCCTAGCGCTTGCATATACCGCGCTTCCACTGATAAAGCAAGGTTATGCATTTGATTACCAGCATCATTGATATAATATTCTCGCTCGACGTGATAACCAGCAGCTTCCAATACGTTACCAAGCGCATCCCCATAACTCGCACCACGAGCATGACCTAAATGAAGATCCCCTGTAGGATTGGCAGAAACAAACTCAATTTGAATACGATAATCTTTCGTATCATGTTTGCCATAATCCGCTTGTTCTTCCAAAATATACGGTACTAACGGTGTTAAATAATCATAGTCCATAAAAATATTAATAAAACCAGGTCCAGCAATGTCCACCTTGCGTATATATGTACCTGCTACATCGATGTGGTCGACAATAGCTTGGGCGATTTGCCTTGGCGATTGCTTTGCCATTTTTGTCAGTTGCATAGCAATATTCGTTGCGTAATCACCGTGCTGTTCATTGTTTGGCTTTTCTAAGACAATTTGCGGTATATTGACTTTCTGATCTACTAGTTTAGCTCGTACCAAAGCTTCTAATATGGAAGTCTTCACCTTTGTTTCAATCTCTTGCACCATATTCATTCGTGTTGTCCTCCTTTTTAATTTCAATTCCCTCTATAAACTATATTAATACCTTCAATCTCATTAACAAGAAGCAAAAAATGGAATTACTTCCTATTTCATAGCTATCTTTCCCTGTTTTCATTCTAGACATACTGATTTGGAACAAAGGCGCAAGCGCCCGTTTAGCAACGTAGCGAGTGGAGCGAATCAACTGAGATAAAGGAATCACGGTGAGGCACGAACCGATGATGACTTATCGTAAGGCGATTCGTGAAGTCGCCTAGTTGCTGGGCGATGGATCCGGACGGGGCTCACTTGGTTATTTGGTTACGCCGTAGCATCAAATTTTATACTTCCTATATTTGAAAAAAGTATGACATTTTTCGTACACTTTACGAACATTGCCATGATATTTATTATGCATCTATACAAATTGTACCCATAATCCTTTATGATAAATCATAACCCTTATGATAATGTAAAGACATAATATAATGGAGGTTATTTCCCATGTTAACAGAGCAACTTGCTTCAGAAATTGTAAAACGAACAATGTCTATATTGGAGTTAAATGTCAATGTAATGGATAGGACAGGAACGATCCTTGCTTCAGGTGATCCAAATCGCGTTGGACAACTTCACCATGGAGCATGTAAAGCGATTGAACAAAAACAAACCATTGACATTCATTCGGTAGAAGAAAGTTGGCGAGGTAAAGCAAAACCTGGTATTAATTTACCAATTCGATTTCATGATGATATCGTTGGAGTTATTGGTATTACCGGTGAACCAGAAAAAATTAGAGGCTTTTCTAAATTAGTGCAAATGGGAGCAGAACTAACGTTAGAGCAAGCTTTTTTGACTCGAGAGATAGACCGAAATGCTAGAATGCGTGATGATGTTATCTCTCACTTATTATTAGGTTCCGATAAAGAACAAGCATACATACTAGATAGAGCGCGCTCGCTTAAAATCAATACAGAAGAAACATTTGCCGCTATTCTTCTTTCTATACCTTATCATACAGCCACCACCCAACCTGTAAATCAAATTGAAGCTTGGGCAAATACGTTGGTTACAGAAGAAGATGAAATCGTTCGTTTTTACACGAACCAATTTGTTATTTTAAAAAAACAACAGAAGCCGTATCTACATACAAATGATACCTTAAACAAATGGTTAACAAACAAATTACCCTCTGCACCTA
Organism: Virgibacillus dokdonensis; assembly: GCF_900166595.1. Taxonomy (NCBI): domain Bacteria; kingdom Bacillati; phylum Bacillota; class Bacilli; order Caryophanales; family Bacillaceae; genus Virgibacillus; species Virgibacillus dokdonensis. The sequence goes on from NZ_LT745763.1 coordinate 3,139,039, forward strand.
TTTCGGATTTAACGGTTGCCTTAGGTCCATTTGC